>NZ_JBEXXQ010000052.1:0-78311 GCF_040630525.1 Streptomyces sp. NPDC005799 | reverse complement strand
CCACGCGGCCCCACACCCGCGCGGGGGCGGCCGCCCAGGACGCCGCCAACCCGTGGTTGCTCCCGCTGTGGCCGCCAGGCACGTTGGGGGGCCCGGTCCTTCCGGAAGGACCGGGCCCCACTGGTCATGCGGTTGGCATCACGCGGCGCCGTGCTGCCTGCGGCGCATCGTCAGGTACGTGCCCGTCGCGCCCGCGGCCAGCAGCGCGCCCACGCCCAGGCCCACCGCAAGGGTGGGGAACTGCGAGGCGTCGGTGCTCGCGGCGGTGTTCTGCATCGCCGGGCCCGGGGTGATGTGCGTGGAGACCGGGGCGATGTGCCGGATCGAACCGACCGACTTCACCGAGCCGTTCGCGTTCAGCAGCACCTGCTTGTCGTTGGGGTGCCGGAAGTCGAACATGCCCGACAGCGAGCCGGCCGTCGCGTCGAAGGAGTGGTCGCCGATACGGCCGGTGCGCCAGTTGTCCTCGACGAAACGGATGATCGAGGACTGGTCGGTCAGCGTGTGGTCGACCTTGTTGACCTTGCTGTAGGGCGAGACGACCAGCAGCGGCTGACGGGTACCGGGGCCGCAGCGGTCCGCGTAGCCGCCGGACGCCTTCGGACCGGCCTGGCAGGCGGGGCTGTCCGTGGCCTTGTTGTTGGAACCGAGCGAGGTGTCCGTGGAGCCGTTGCGCGGGGCGACGTAGGCGTGGTCGTACCAGCCGTCGGAGTCGTCGTACGCGATGACGACGGCCGTCGACTTCCACTGCGGCGAGCTCTGGATCGCGTTGATCTGGCTGACGAGGAAGTGCTGCTCGTCGATCGGGTCGGAGTAGCCCGCGTGGCCGTCCTGGTACTCGCCGGCCTTGACGAAGCTGACGGCCGGGAGCTTGCCCGCCTTGACCGCGGCGGTGAAGTCGGTCAGGTCGTAGTTGTGGTTGGCCTGGCCGTTGTGCCCGATCTCGTCGACGCTCCTGGGCGGCAGGTGGTGCGGGTTGGACGTCGACTTGTAGTACTGGAACGGCGAGTGGTGCGGGCTGTAGTCGACCGAGGAGGCGCCGCCGATGTTCGCGTGCGCGGTGGCGCACTTGGCATAGTTGCCCGACTTGCCGTCCCAGGCCGTGGACGGCCGGAAGCCGCCCTGGAACCAGCCCCACGTCACCTTCTTGGCGTTGAGCACGTCACCGATGTTCTTGCCCTGCATCGCGGCCAGCGCGTTGGTGCTGGTGCGGTCCTTGTCGGAGCAGTCGTCGTAGGCCGGGTCGGGGTCGTTGACGACCGTGCCGACACCCTTGGCGTCCGGCGACTTGACCGCGTACGAGTCGGGGGTCGAGGTCTGCTTGCCGGTCGTGGGGTCGACGGAGACGACACCGTGCGTCTGGCCCGAGACCAGGTTCAGCGCGCCCGGCGTGGAGGGACCGTAGACCGAACTGAAGGAGCGGTCGTTGAGGGAGTACCGCTGGGCGTAGTTCCACAGCGCGGTGACGGTGTTGCCGTCGTAGTAGTCCATCACCAGGCCCGGCTCGCCGAACAGGCCGCCGCTGCACTTGTCGACCTCGGTGTTCTGCACGTACTGGTCGGCCTTGCCGCCGTCCGCCGCGTACTGCTCCGGCCCGTAGGAGTGGTTCTGGTCGCAGGTCAGGGCCTGCGCCGGGGTGAGCCGTTTGGGCAGGTACTGGTTGGGGTTCTTCGTCAGCAGACCCGCGTGCGCCAGCGTGTCGATGTTCTTCGGCGTCTTCTTGGACGCCGTGAACCTGGTGCCGTCGCTGTTGGCGGCCTTCGGGTAGGTGGCGAAGTAGTGGTCGAAGGAGATGTTCTCGTCGAACAGCACGACCACGTGCTTGATCGGCGTCGCGGTCGAGGAGTGGCCCGGGTGGCCCGCGGGTACGGCGGCCCAGGTGGGGGCGCTGCTGCCGAGGACGGTGAGCGCGGCGGCTCCCACCAGTGCCCCAAGGCTCCTCGTCGCCGTTCGTCTTCCAGTGCTGGCCATGCTGGTTCACCCTCCGGGCATGAAGGTCGGTGCGTCTTACCGGCACGGATGCTCCGCCGTGTGCGGGGCACTTCGGCGGAGACATGATGGCGCGAGGGTGAACACCGAGTCAGGGATGCTGGGACAAACCTTGACTGTGTATTGACCGATCGGGCTAAGAGTTGTCCATACAGGGTCAGGTGATATGCGGTCAGGTGATACGCGGTCAGGTGAAACATGGTCAGGGGATTCGCGGTCAGGTCAGCAGGGCGCGCCCGTACCAGTCCCCGCTGTCGCGCACGCCGGGCAGGGCGAAGAAGTAGCCGCCGCCGAAGGGGCTGATGTAGTCGGTCAGCGGCTCGCCGGCCAGCCGGTGCTGCACGGTCTCGAACTGCCGGGCCAGGTCCTGCTGGTAGCAGCAGAACAGCAGCCCCATGTCGAGGTTGCCGTTGCCGTCCATGCCCCGGTCGTAGTTGTAGGCCCGGCGCAGCACGCGCTGGTCGGCGGTGGCCGTCGTACGGGGGTTGGCGAGCCGGATGTGGGAGTCCAGCGGGATGACGTCGCCCTTGGGGTCGTCGGTGTACTTCGGCGTGTCGTGCTCCACGTCGCCGTCCAGGGGCGCGCCGGACTCACGGGAGCGGCCGAACATGCGCTCCTGCTCGCTCAGCGAGACCCGGTCCCAGAACTCCACCAGCATCCGGATCAGCCGGACGACCTGGTAGCTGCCGCCGACGGCCCAGTCCGGCTCGCCCAACGAGCGGCCCACCCACACCAGCCGGTCCATCTCGCGCGCACTGGCGTGGTCCGGGTTGGCGGTGCCGTCCTTGAAGCCCATCAGGTTGCGCGGGGTGCCGGAGGGCCTCGGCGGGCTGGAGAAGCCGTCCAGGCGCCAGCGGACCTGCATCCCGCCGCGGGTGTGCCGGGCGATGTCCCGCAGGGCGTGCAGCACGGTGTCGGTGTCGTCGGCGTGCAGCTGCAGGCTGAGATCGCCGTGACACCAGTCCGTCCCGAGGTCGTCGTCCGGGAAGGACGGCATGGCCGTCAGGCGGCGGGGCTTGAGCTCGGCCAGCCCGAACCGGTCGTCGAAGAGCGACGCGCCGACGCCTACGGTCACCGCCAGCGCGCCGGACGGCAGTTGCTCGCCGAGGACGCCGGAGTCGGCGGGCGGGGCGGTGATGCCGACCGGGTCGGGAGTGCCGCCCGCGGTCAGGAAGCGGGCGCGCTCGGTGACCGTCCTGAGCAGGTCGGTCAGGTCGGCGCGGTTCTCGGCGGTCACGTCGAGGGAGGTGAACACCGTGCACCTGCGGGGCTTGGCGATCACGGATGCCTGGTGGACGCCGTGGAACGGCGCGATCGGGGGAGTGGCCGCGTCGGAGGCGGTCGTCGCCGCGCCGGGGGCGGCCGCGCCTCCCGCGGCCAGTCCCGCGCCCGCCAGGGCCGCGCCGCGCAGGAACCGGCGCCGGCCGACTCCGCCCGGCTGCTCGTGCGTGCTCACACCGTCCTCCGTGGGTCGAACAGGGTCGCCACCGACGCCAGCCGCTCCACCAGATCACCGAACACCGCGTCGACGTCCTCGCGCCGCGTACGGCTCAGCCGGTCCAGCGGCGTCCAGGTGTCACCGTGCCGGAGACCGTCCAGGGTCTGCCCGGCCCGGTCCAGCTCCTTGCCCAGGCCGGGCAGATCGGCGTACCGCGTGGCAAGCAGCGGCCGCAGCCGGGAGAGCACCTCGCGGGTGCCGTCGAGGTTGGCGCGGGCGGTGGCGAGGTTGCTGCCGCTGCCGTAGTCGGTCCGGCCGGTCAGCTCGAACTGCACGGTGTTCTCCAGGATCTCGTGTGCGCGCAGCCCGAGTTGGGCGGGGTCCATCCGGGTCTGCGCCCAGTCGTCGCGCAACGCGGTGACGGCCTTCACCAGGGCGCCGGCCGGGCCGCGCAGCTCCTGCGCCGGCTGCCCGTGCCACAACCCGTACTCGATCCGGTGGAACCCGGTGAAGTCCTTGTCGCGCACCCCGGCGGCCGGCCCCGCGTCGGTGCCGTTGATCTGCCTGTCGGCGTCCCCGAAGGCGTCGTAGGCGGCGCCCAGCCGCTCGTACTCCAGATGCGCCGGCAGCCAGTCGGTGCGCGCCCCGGCGAGATCGCCGCGCTCGATGTCGTCGCGCAGGGTGGTGGTCAGCCGTACGACATCGGCGAGTCCGGTGTTGACCCACTTCTGGTAGGCGATCGTGGGCGGGATCAGGTCGTGCTCGCTGACCGGGGCGGCGGCCGGTCCCGGACGGCCGCTGCTGATCCGGACGGTGGGTCCGGTGACGGCGTCGGCGTCGTCGGGCACGCACTTGAAGGCGTAGGAGCCCTTGCCGACGCGGACGGTCAGGGTGCGGGTCGTGCCGGGGCCGATGTCCTCGACCTCGCCGTACACGGCCTGGCTCCTCGGGTCCTCCAGGAAGACCTCGGCGGCGCCGTCGGTGGTGTTGTGCAGGTCGAAGACCTGGACGCCGGGGGCCGGGTCGTCCCAGCCGTGGCCGCAGCGGCTCGGCGAGACCTCGACGGTGGTGTGCGGCAGCCCGTCGGGGGCGGTCCGGGTGTGGGCTCCGCCCCCGGAGCGGGCCAGCGACAGGCCGACCAGGGCGAGCACCAGCAGCAGACCGAGCGCCCCGCCCAACCGCAGCGGGGTCAGCCTGAGGCCGGAGAACGGCATCCGGACCTCCGGAGTCGTACGTACGTGATCACCACATCCTAGGAAGCGGAATCGGCCCGAACAGGCGTTCACAACAAGCCATGACCAAGAGTTCCCCCTGGGTTCACCCGACGTCCGGGGAGGTGTTCAGCGGCCACCGGGTGTGTCGAGAAGGCACGGACGACGGCCCTCTGGAGCCGCGTCCACAGATCGGGCCACGGCAGCGGACGCTCGGGCCGGCCGGAAGGCGAGAGCCGGCGCGCCCCCACTGTGGCATGCCGTTCACCCGGCTGGTCGACTGTGGCACGGACGACGCGGACGCAGTCGGCGGCTCGCCGGGACCGTCGGCGGGACGCGGTGGCAGGATGCGGCCGTGGCCATCGCGGACGAGCAGCTGGAGCGTGTCGAGATCCCTCACCGGCGCGGCACGCTCACCGGCCGGCTGTATCCGCCGCCGCGGCACCCCGGAGGACGGTCGTCGTCCGGCCTTCTCGCTCGCGCAAGGGCCGGATCGGGCCGCGTCCCGGCCGCGCCACGGTCCGTACGTCGACGAGCGGGTCACCGAGGGCTTCGCCCGCGAGGACCTGGAGCGAGTGGTCGCGGTCATGGACGCCCTGCCCTCTGGCCCGGCGGGGAACACACCCTCTACGGCCACGCGGGCGAACGCGACGCGTACGCTGCAGACTGGTTTATTGATCAACTACTGGGCCGCGACCTTCGAACAGCTGGGAACGCCATGGACTTCACCGTCGAGACCGCCACCGACGCGGTCGTGGAGAGCTTCCGCACCACCAAGGACCAGCGGCTGCGGGAGCTGCTGGGGAGCCTGACCCGCCACCTCCACGACTTCGTGCGGGAGGTCGAGCCCACGATCGAGGAGTGGGAGCAGGCGATCGACTTCCTCACCGCCGTCGGCCAGAAGTGCGACGACACCCGGCAGGAGTTCGTCCTGCTCTCCGACGTCCTCGGCGTCTCCATGCTGGTGGAGACCATCAACGGGACCGAGGACGGCACCGAGAGCACGGTCCTGGGCCCCTTCCACATGACCGAGTCCCCGAGCCGTGAACTCGGCGACTGCATCGACCTGTTGGGCACCGGCCGAACATGCGTGGTCTCCGGCCGGGTGCTCACCGCCGACGGGACCCCGCTGCCGGGCGCCGAGCTCGACGTGTGGCAGTGCAACGAGCAGGGCTTCTACGACGTCCAGCAGCCGGACGTCCAGCCGCCGGGCAACGGACGCGGACTGTTCCGCGCGGACGACGAGGGCCGCTACTGGTTCCGCACCGTCGTCCCCTCCCACTACCCGATCCCCACCGACGGCCCCGTCGGCCGCCTCCTCGACGCCACCGGCCGCCACCCCTACCGCCCCGCCCACATCCACTTCATCGCGAAGGCGGCGGGCCATCTCCCGGTGACCACGCACGTGTTCGTCGCCGACAGCCCCTACATCGACTCCGACGCCGTCTTCGCCGTGAAGAGCGGCCTGATCACCGAGTTCGCCGAGTCCCACGACGAGCAGGACGCCGAACGCCTCGGCGTGACCGTGCCGTTCACGCACGCCCGCTTCGACATCGTGCTGGCGCCGGAGGGCTCCCGATGACCTTCACCTACGAGGCCCTGCCCATGCGGGTCGTCTTCGGTTCCGGCAGTCTGCGCCAACTGCCTCAGGAGGCGCAGCGGTTGGGGCTGCGCCGACTGCTGGTGCTGTCCACGCCCGGTCAGCGCGCCCTCGCCGAGCAGGCGGCCGCCCTCCTCGGCGACGCGTGCGCCGGGACCTTCACCGAGGCCCGGATGCACGTCCCGGTCGAGGTTGCCGAGGCCGCCCGCGCGGCGGCCCGGGCCACCGGTGCCGACGGCTGCCTGGCCATCGGCGGCGGATCGACCGTCGGCCTGGGAAAGGCGATCGCCCTCGACTCCGGTCTGCCCGTGATCTGCGTCCCCACCACCTACGCCGGCTCGGAGATGACCCCCGTGTGGGGGCTGACCGAGCACGGCCGCAAGCGCACCGGCCGCGACCGCGCCGTCCTGCCCCGCAGCGTCGTCTACGACCCCGACCTCACCGTCGGCCTCCCCGTCGACGTGTCGGTCACCAGCGGCTTCAACGCCGTCGCGCACGCCGTGGAGGCCCTGTACGCCCCCGACGCCTCGCCGATCGTCTCCGCCATGGCCGAGGAGGCGGTCCGCTCCCTGGGCACGGCCCTGCCCGCGATCGCCGCCGACCCGCTGGACACCGACGCCCGCGCCGACGCCCTGCGCGGTGCCTGGCTGTGCGGCGCGTGCCTGGGCGCCACCACCATGTCCCTGCACCACAAGCTCTGCCACATCCTGGGCGGCACGTTCGACCTGCCCCACGCCGCCACCCACACCGTCCTGCTCCCGTACGTCGCCGCCCTCAACCTCCCGGCGGCACCGGAAGCGGACCAGTCCCTGCGCCGGGCGCTGGCCACCGACGACGTACCCGACCACCTCGCCCGCACGTCCGCCGCCCTGGGAGCCCCGCGCTCCCTGTCCCAACTCGGCCTCACCGAGGCGGACCTGGACGAGGTCGTCACCCAGGCCCGGGCCCAGCCCTACGCCAACCCCCGCCCCATCACCGAACCGGAGCTCCGCAGCCTGCTCAGGGACGCCCTCAACGGGACCCTCGCGCCCTGACGGCCCACGCATGATGTGATCGTCGCCACAGAGACGACCCGGGCCGGGCGGACAGAGTTGGTTGTGGAACTTCCCCTACGTGAGCGGACACGCGCCGGCGATCCCGAGGCCTTCGCCGAACTGTTCACCGCGCACGCCCGGGCCGTCTACGGCCATGCCGCCCGGCTGACCGGGGGCCGGGGCACCGCGGAGGAGGTGGTGTCCCTGACCTTCCTGGAGGCCTGGCGGCTGCGCGAGCGACTCAGACCCGGGGCCGCCGGTCTCGACCAGGACACCGGCACGCCCGCGGACGAGAGCCTGCGGTCCTGGCTCTACTTTTGATCTTGGCCAGTGCTCCGGCGTAAACGACTCTGCTGAGAAAGGGGTGATTCGAGCTGTCAGACCGCGAGCATGAGGGTTTCGAGGGGGGAGGTGCGGGTGCCGGCGAGTGGGGTGCCGGTCAGCCATCGGTCGACGCGGACGAGGTTGAGCGCGGTGGCGGCAAAGACGTGACCGAGGCGGGTGGCGGGCAGATTGCGGTAGCGGGTGCGGCGCAGGCCGGTAACGCGCACGGCCTGGGAGATTGTGCCCTCGACCCCGGCCCGGACTTTGTAGCGCTCTTTCCACTCGTCGGTGTCCTGGGCCCGGCGGGCAGCTTCGAGGGCTTCGTATCGATCACGCGGCAGGAAGGTCAACCCTCTGCCCCGGCGGCCGGTCGGGGGCTTGGTGCACTGCGTCTGCTGCGGGCAGGGCCTGCAGTGCTCGGCGGAGAAGAACACCTTGATCACCGGTGTGCCGTTGCGGTGGTGCTCTTGCTGCCACCACTCGAAACTCCGATGCCCGCCGGGGCAGTTGGCGCTTCGGGTGTCCCAGTCGATGGTGAAATCACCGCGGGCGGGACTGAAGGCTGCTGTCGTGCGGGGCCGGGCCCAGCAGTTCCATACCGCACTCGGTTGCAGCCACGAACAACGCCGCGGTGGTGCAGCCGGCATCCACAACGTGCACGTCCGGCAGCAACTCCCGTTCCGTGAGCGTCTGGTGAACCGGTTCGATCATCGCCGTGTCGGCCACGACCGCGTCGGTGGTGGCCACCTGCGTGATCACATGGGGCGCGTCCGGCTCGCAGGTCTTGGTCAGGTGCGCCTTGTAGCCGGTCCAGCCCGAACCGCGCTTGATCCCGTAACGGGCATCAGGCAGGACGGCGAAGGTGATGGCCAGGTCGACGGCGCTGAAGACCGCGATGGCGAGCTGCATGCGGACGGCCCCGGCGATCAGCTGGGCCGGCGAGTGGGGTCGGAAAGGAAGCCGCCCCCGACGGCACCTCGCGCCGCCGCCGTCACCCCCAGCCTTCCCGCCCCCGCCCTGCCCAACGCCGTCATCACCCCACGCCGCAACCCTCCCGCGGACCACTGAGCCGTCGTTGACACAACATCAGCCCGGACGTCATGCCGGTCGGGGCTCAGGCGTCGTGGCCGTCGGCCGTGAAGAGGCAGAAGGGGTGGCCTGCCGGGTCGTACAGAACGCTTACATCGTGCTGGGGCTGGACGTCCGCCATGGTGGCTCCGAGCGCCAGGGCGTGCTCGACGGCTGACGGGAGATCCGTCACCTCGATGTCCAGGTGCATCATCATCTGCTGGTCGGAGCGGGTGGAGGGCCACTGGGGACGGGTGAAGAGGGGCTCGGTCTGGAACGACAGCCCCTGGCCGCCGTCGGGCGGCGCGATCTCCAACCAGTCCGGCTCCTCCTTCCGGATCGGCCAGCCGAGCAGGCCCTGGTAGAAGCGCGCGAGCGCGCGGGCGTTCGGTGCGTCGAGGGTGGTCGCGGCCAGCGTGAAACGCGGTTGGGGCTTCATGCGGTACGGCTGCCCCCGCTTGCCGTCCAACAGACGACCCAGTGACGGACGGCCGCCGCACCACATGACCGATACGCCGTACCGTACACTGACCCACATGCCCCGCCACTCCACGGCCCTCGACCGCGCGACCCCCGAGCGCATCGCCGAAGCCGCCCTCGGGCTGGTCGACGAAGGCGGGCCCGAGGCGCTGACCTTCCGGGCATTGGCCGTGCGGCTGGGGATCTCGCTCGCCTCCCTCCAGCGGCGCTGCACGGACCTGGCGGGACTGCTCGACCTGTGCGTCGACCAGCTGGCCGCCAGGCTGCCGGACGTCGAGCCCGGTACCGAGTGGGCCGCCGCCACCGAGGCCCGGTTCACCGCGCTGTACGAGCTGTTGGCGGCCCGTCCCGGCCTGCTCGCCCTGCGCGGGACGCGCCCGTGGCTCGGCCCGAACCTGCTGGCCCGGCTGGTCGAGCCGCAGCTCGCCGACAGTCTCGCCGCCGGCATGACCCCGCAGGAGGCGATCACCGCCTACCGGCGGATGTATCTGCTCACCCTCGGCAGCGCCGGCTTCGTCGACCACCGCGACCCCGGACCCGCCCGGGCGGCCACCCGCACCGCCCTGGCCGCCCTCGATCCGGAGCGGTTCCCCGCGCTGACCGCCAACCTCGCCGCGATCGTGCCCACCGTGACCGATCACGAGGTGTACTTCGGCGCCCTGCGCCAGCTCATCGAGGCCGCGGACCCGGGCGAGCGCGACCCGCGGTCACCGAACACCCCCGCACCTGACGGACCGTAAGGACACCACCATGAGCACCGCTCCTCCCGCAGCCCGCGTCTTCAGCAGCGACAACACCGCCGGGGCCTCCCCGGAAGTCCTCGAGGCCGTCAGCCGGGCCGCCTCGGGCCAGGCCCTGCCCTACGGCGCCGACGACATCACGGCCACGGTCCGGCGCCGGCTGTGCGAGGTGTTCGAGCGGGACGTCGACGTCCTGCTGGTCTCCACCGGCTCCGCCGCCAACGCACTGAGCCTCGCCGCGCTCACCCCGCCCTGGGGCAGCGTGCTGTGCCACCGGGACAGCCACATCAACAACGACGAGTGCGGGGCCCCCGAGTTCTACACCGCGGGCGCGAAGCTCGTGCCGCTCGGCGGATCCGACGCCAAGATCGACCCGGAGGAACTGCGCGCCGCCGTACGGCACAAGGCCGGGGACGTGCACAGCGTGGAGCCCTCCGTGGTGAGCGTCACCCAGGCCACCGAGACCGGTGCCGTCTACACCCTGGACGAGATACGCACCCTGGGGTCGATCACCAAGGACGCCGGGCTGCGTCTGCACATGGACGGTGCCCGCTTCGCCGGTGCCGTCGCCGCCCTCGGCTGCGCACCCGCCGACGTGACCTGGCGTGCCGGGGTGGACCTGCTGTCCTTCGGGGCCACCAAGAACGGCACCATGACCGCCGACGCGATCGTCGTCTTCGACCGCTCACTCACCGCCGAACTGTCCTTCCGCGCCAAGCGCGCCGGTCAGCTCGCCGCCAAGATGCGCTTCCACGCCGCCCAGTTCGACGCCTATCTCGCCGACGACCTGTGGCTGCGCAACGCGGCGCACGCCAACGCCATGGCGGCCCGTCTCCAGGAGGGCCTGAAGGCCGTGCCCGACGTCGGACTGCTCGGTGCCGCCGACGCCAACATCCTCTTCTGCCGCCTGCCCCGGCAGGTCATCGACGGACTCCTGGCCGACGGCTACGCCTTCTACCACGACCGCTGGGAGCCGGGCGTCGTCCGCCTCGTCACATCCTTCGTCACCACCCCGGAGGACGTCGACCACCTCATCGGGGCCGTTCGTCGCCACGCCGCCTGACATCAGGCGCTGCTCAGTCGGTGGTGCGCAGCAGCAGCTTGCCCGTGGAGGTGCGCCCGCCCATCAGACGGTGTGCCTCGGCCGCGTCCGACAGCGCGAACTCCGCGGTGACCGGAAGGCTCACCGTGCCGTCGGTGGCCTTGCGGAAGGCTCGCTCGGTCAGGGAGCGCAGCTCCTCGGGCGCGGACCGGGCCAGCGCGAGGATGGAGAATCCGGCGACGGAGCGGCCGTACGGGTACAGCTCCGACTGGCCCACCCGCCACGGCTCGGCTCCGCTCGCGTTGCCGAAGGAGACCAGGCGTCCGAAGACGGCCAGCGCTTCGAGGCCACGGCGCAGGGTGTCGCCGCCGACGGGGTCGAGGACCAGGTCGACGCCCCTGCCGCCGGTGGCGCGGCGGACGTCCTCGGAGAAGGTGTCGGCGGTGAACACCTCGTCGTAGCCGTGCTTGAGCGCGTGCTCGGCCTTGCCCAGGGAGGAGACCACGCCGTACACCGCGCCGGCGCCGGCCGCCCGGGCCAGCTGTCCGGCCGCCGTGCCGATGCCGCCGGCCGCGCCCTGCACCAGCACGCTCTCCCCGACGCGCAGCCGGCCCACCTCGTGGAGCAGGGCGTGCGCCGTCGGCAGCACCGTGGGCAGCGTGGCCGCCGTCCGCAGGTCCAGGCCCTCGGGGAGCGGGAAGACGGTGGCCGGCTCGGCGAGGACGACTTCCGCGTACGCCCCGCCCTCGACGAGCGCCACGACCTCCTGGCCGGGACGCAGACCCTCGACGCCCGCGCCGACGGCCCGGACCCGGCCGGAGACCTCCAGACCGGGGCGGAAGGGCAGCGACGGCACCCGGTAGCCCTCGGCGCGTGCCTTGAGGTCCGCGAAGTTCACGCCGGCATAGGCCGTGTCGATGGTCACCTGTCCGGCCTGCGGTTCGGGGATGTCGGCCGCTACGACCTTCAGCACCTCGGGGCCGCCGTACTCCTGGAACTCGACTGCGCGCATGGGCCGTCCCCGCCTCTCGGTCCGTCTTCATCGGCCAGTGTTCAATGGAAAGCGAACACTGGGACTGTAAGATATTCATCGAACAGTCGGCAAGCGGGGCGGGACGACGGGGAGAGGGGCATGGCGAAGCAGGCTGTGGGCGGCGGTCACCGCGCGGCACCGGTGCACACCGATCCCGAGGATGTCTCCGTGCTCACCGCCCTGTCCGCGGTGGCCGATCCCGTGCGCCTGCAGCTGATCCGCGAGCTCGCGGGCTCCGCCGACTGGAGCCGCAGCTGCGGAAGCTTCGACGTGCCGGTCGGCAAGGCCGCGCTCAGCCACCACTTCTCCGTCCTGCGCGGTGCCGGCCTGGTGGAGCAACGCGACGAGGGGCCCCGGCGGGTCAACCGGCTGCGCCGCGAGGAGTTCGAGGCGCGCTTTCCCGGACTGCTCGATCTCGTGCTGAACGCCGACGGCGACCGACCCCGAGGGTGCGACCCCGCGTAGTACCCCGGTACCACCCGCCCGGCCTAGATCGAACCGCGGTACCACCGGATCGGACGGTCCGGTTCCTTAGCGTGTGAGGTGCGGCGGCCGACGGGTGCCGCGGACCGAGAGAGAGCACGCGGATGATCGAGGCACAGCAGCTCACCAAGAGGTACGGGGAGAAGACGGCCGTGGACGGGCTCGACTTCGTCGTCAAGCCGGGCACGGTGACGGGCTTCCTGGGACCCAACGGCGCCGGCAAGTCCACCACCATGCGCATGATCGTCGGGCTGGACGCCCCGACCAGCGGTTCCGTGACGGTCAACGGCCGTCGCTACGCCCAGCACCGCGCGCCGCTTCAGGAGGTCGGCGCGCTCCTGGAGGCGAAGTCGATCCACCCTGGCCGCTCGGCCTACAACCACCTCAAGGCACTGGCGCTGACCCACGGCATCCCGCGCGGCCGCGTCGACGAGGTCATCGACCTCGCGGGCCTGGGCAGTGTGGCCCGGAAGCGGGCCGGCGCCTTCTCGCTCGGCATGGGGCAGCGGCTCGGCATCGCGGCCGCCCTGCTCGGCGACCCGCAGACGGTCATGCTGGACGAGCCGGTCAACGGGCTCGACCCGGAGGGCGTGCTGTGGATCCGCAACCTGCTGACCTCGCTCGCCGAGGAGGGCCGTACGGTCTTCGTCTCCTCGCATCTGATGAGCGAGATGGCTCTCGTCGCCGACCACCTGATCATCGTCGGACGGGGCCGGCTGCTGGCCGACACCACCGTGTCGGACCTGGTCCGCCAGGCCGGCGGCGACACCGTGACGGTGGCGACCCAGGACCCGGCGCGGCTGCGGGAGGTGCTGGCCGGGCCCGGCGTCGACATCACCGGGCACATCGGCTCCGAAGAGCTTCAGGTCACCGGGGTCACCGCCCGCGAGATCGGCCTGAAGGCGGCCGAGCACGGCATCGCCCTGTTCGAGCTCAGCTCCCGCACGGTGTCGCTGGAGCAGGCCTTCATGGACCTGACCAGGGACGCGGTGGAGTACCACGGCACGACGACCGCCATCGAGACCCCCGGGAGGGCGGCATGACCACCATCACCGCGACCACCGAGACACCGCGCACCACCACCCCCGAACGCCCCGCCTACCGGGTCACCACGGCGGGAGTGCTGCGCTCGGAGTGGGCCAAGCTGTGGTCCCTGCGCTCGACCTGGATCACGCTGGGGCTCGGGCTGCTGTTCCTCGTCGCGTTCGGGCTGATCGCCACGGCCCGCTACAAGTCCGGGTACGACTCCGGCACCCTCGACAAGGACTTCGCCAGCCGGACGGGCGTGGAACTGTCCCTGTTCGGCACGAACTTCGCCCAGCTGGCCCTGGGTGTCCTCGGTGTCCTGGTCACCGCGGGCGAGTACTCCACCGGCATGATCCGCTCGACGCTGGCCGCGGTGCCGCGCCGGCTGCCCGTGCTGTGGTCCAAGGCCGCCCTGTACGGCGTGGTCGTGCTCGTCGTCGGCACGATCGGCGCGTTCGTCACCTTCCAGATCGGCAGCGGCATCGTCTCGGGCACGCCGGCCGCCATGAGCCTCTCGCACGCCGGTGTCGTCCGTGCCCTGTTCGGCGCCGGGCTCTACCTCGGCCTGGTCGGGGTGATCGGCGCGGCGCTGGGCATGCTGCTGCGCTCGGTGGCCGGCGGGATCTCGGTGCTGGTCGCCACGCTGATGCTGATCCCGGGCCTGGTGACGCTGCTGCCCAGCTCCTGGCAGGACAACATCAGCCCCTACCTGCCGAGCAACGCCGGTGAGTCGATGTACGCCCTCACCCACGACGCCACCAGCCTCTCACCCGGCGCCGGACTGTGGGTCTTCCTCGGCTGGACGGTCCTCGCGCTGGCCGGCGCGGCGTACCGGCTGGTGCGCAACGACGTCTGAGCGCCTGCACCATGGACGGGTGACATCCGTGACCTTCGACGACGCCGGCGGGCTGGGGCCGCTGGTCGCCCGGCTCGCCCGGGCCGGCCAGCGGCTGCGGCAGGCCGACCGGGCGCGGCCGTGGGTGCTGGACACCGCGGTCGTGGTCCTGGTCTTCCTGCTGTTCTGCGTGCCGGACCTGCTGCACGCCACCGGCGCCGCCACGGACGGCGACGGACCGCACCGGCTCCGCCTCGCCCTCACCGACCTGTCCCTGCCGGCGATGCTGGCGGTGCAGGTCGGACTGGTGCTGCCGCTGCTGTGGCGGCGGCGACGGCCGCTCATGACCTTCGGCGTCATCACGGCCGTCTTCCTGCTCCAGTGGTCGCTGGGCGCCGGACTGCGCGCGGACTTCGCCCTGATCATCGCCCTCTACAGCCTGGTGCTGCACGGGCGGCTACGACAACTGCCGTGGGCCTGCGCGGTCATGGCGGGCGCCCTGACCGTGGTCGCGCTGCGCGTGTCGCACGCGGTGTCGGTGTGGGACGCCCTGTTCTTCCTGCTGAGCACGGCGACCGCGGCCCTCGCGCTGGGGCTGACGGTCCGCATCCGCCGGGCCCAGCTCGCCGGGCTGCGCGAGCGGGCGGCCCGCCTCGAGATCGAGCGCGACCAGCGCGGCAGGCTGGCGGTGGCCACCGAACGGGCCCGGGTGGCCCGCGAGATGCACGACATCGTCGGCCACAATCTGTCCGTCATCATCACCCTCGCCGACGCCGGCAGATACGCCACCGACCTGGCCCCCGAACGCGGCAAGGAAGCTCTGGAACTCATCGGCGACACCGGCCGTCAGGCGCTGAGCGAACTGCGGCGCGTGCTCGGTGTGTTGCGCGAGACCGCGGGCACGTCCGGGGCCGGGCCCGCGCTCAGCCCGCAGCCCGGCCTCGCCGACATCGACGCCCTGTGCGCCGGGGTGCGCGCCGCCGGTCTGGAGGTCGTCTACCGCACCGCCGGGGACGTGGAAACCCTCGACAGCGGGGTGCAGCTGACGGTGTACCGGATCGTGCAGGAAGCCCTCACCAACACCCTCAAGCACGCCGGCCCCGACACCCGGGTCCACCTGGCGATCCTCGTGGAGGACACCTCCTTGACCATCCGCGTCCAGGACACCGGCCCCGCCCTGCTGCCCGGACCGCCGGGCGAGGAAGGACACGGCCTGGTGGGTCTGCGCGAACGGGTGGCTCTCTACGGCGGCGACGTGAGCGCGGGCCCCGTACCCGGAGGCGGCTGGAGCGTCCGGGCCACCCTCGACCTCACCCCCCAGGGCGGTACCGAGTGACGACCGTGCTCATCGTCGACGACCAGCCGCTGCAGCGCTACGGCTTCCGCATCCTGCTGGAGTCGGTCCCCGAGACGGACGTGGTCGGCGAGGCCGCGCACGGCGCCGAGGCCGTCCGCAAGGCCGCCGAACTGCGCCCCGACGTCGTCCTGATGGACGTCCGGATGCCCGGCATGGACGGCATCGAGGCCACCCGCCGCATCGTCGCCGCCGGCGACCGCTCCCGCATCCTGGTGCTGACCACCTTCGACCTCGACGAGTACGTCCACGCCGCCCTGCGCGCCGGAGCCAGCGGTTTCCTCCTCAAGGACGCCCGCCCCGAGGAACTCCTCGCCGGTATTCGCGCGGTGGCGGCCGGCGACGCCGTCATCGCCCCCGCCCTCACCCGCCGCATCCTCGACGAGTACGCCCACAACCGGCCGGCCACCGGCCGCGATCCGGACGAGGACCCGAGACTGACCAGCCTCACCGACCGCGAACGCGAGATCCTCGAAGCGATCGGCAAGGGCTGGACCAACGGCGAGATCGCCGCGCACTTCGTGCTCTCCGAGTCCACCGTGAAGACCCACGTCGGCCGTGTCCTGGCGAAGATAGGCGCCCGCGACCGCATCCAGGCGGTGATCTTCGCGTACGACATCGGTCTCGCCCGGCCCAACGCGGGCTGAGCGACGGTCATCCGTCCTGTTCGGCGGACGCACCCATGAGCACGGTGACCGCCACCACGACCGCGAGCACGGCGACCGCCGTCAGTGTCCAGGGCGTGCCGGCCGACCGCACGGTCACCGCGCCCAGCGCGGCACCGGCGACCAGGGTGAGAACACTCAGCGCCTGCCGGCGGGAGGTCGACGCGGTGCGCTCCTCGGCCCGGCCCGCGACCAGGCCGGTCAGGGTGCTGGTCATCACCGTGGTCGTCAGGCCGGCCAGGCCGAGCCGTCGTACCGCCGCGTTCTGCATGCCCAGCGCCACCGCGCCCAGCAGGATGGGCAGCACCGCGACATCGTCGTACGACCACACCAGGGCCGCCGCGACGAACAGGGCCGCCTCCAGCGCGGCGCAGATGCCGAGGAGCGTGCGATGGCCGACCTGGCGCGGCGCCACCGCACGCACCAGCAGGGCGCCCACCACGAAGCCGCCGAGCGTCACCAGCGGACCCGCGGGCGCGGACCCGGGCGCGCCGGTGAGCGACAGGCCGACGAGGACGAGGTTGCCGGTCATGTTCGCCACGAACACATGGCCGAGACCGAGCAGGCTGACCGCGTCGGTCACACCACTGAGCAGGGTCAGCATCAGCAGCGGAGGGACCAGCCGATCGTCCTCGCTCACGACGGCCCTCGTCGCCGCGAACCATCTCCTGCCGGGCCCGCGGTCGGTGGTCTCGCTGCTCATGGTGATCCCTGTCCCCGGCACCTCAGACCGCCACCACCGGCCGGTACACCGGCTCCCACATGGCCCGGCGCACCCGCTCCTCGATGCCGTCGTCCACGGTCTCGCGGGCGACACCGTCCTCGGCGGCCGCCCGCGCCACGGCGACCGCCACGGCGGCGGAGGTGCGCCGCAGGTCCCGGGTGTGGGGGAGGAGGGAGGCACCCCGGTCCGTGGAGTCGACCTGCTCGGCGACGGCGTGGGCGGCGGCGGAGAGCATGGAGTCGGTGACGCGGGTGGCGCGGGCGACGACGGCGCCGAGACCGAGGCCGGGGAAGATCAGCGCGTTGTTGGCCTGGCCGATCTCGTAGGTCACCCCGCCGCTGGTCACCGGCTCGAACGGGCTGCCCGTCGCGACGAGCGCCCGCCCGTCCGTCCAGTCCAGGAGTTCGGAGGGCACCGCCTCGGCGAGCCGGGTCGGGTTGGACATCGGCAGGATGATCGGGCGCTCGGTGCGCGCGGCCATCTCCCGCACGATGCCCTCGGTGAAGGCGCTCCCCTGGCCGGAGGTGCCGATCAGCACGGTGGGCCGTACCCGCCGGACGACCTCCTCCAGCGAGATGCCCTGGACCTTGTCGTCCCGCCGCCAGTCGGCGACCTCGTCGGCGGAACGGGCGTAGGGGGTCTGGAAGTCGCGCAGTCCCTCCTGGTCGCGGGTGATCAGCCCGTAGCGGTCCACGGCCCAGAAGCGGGCGGTGGCCTCCTCACGGCGCAGCCCCTCCGCGACCATGGCGTCCCGCAATTGGTCGGCGATGCCCATGCCCGCCGTCCCGGCGCCGAAGACCACCACCCGGTGCTCGGGCAGCGGCATCCCGCTGGCCCGTACGCCGGACAGCACCGCCGCGAGGTTGACCGCGCCCGTGCCCTGGACGTCGTCGTTGAAGACGAAGTGCCCGCCCCGGTAACGGTCGAGGATGCGGCGCGCGTTGGCCGGTCCGAAGTCCTCGAAGTGCAGCAGCGCGTCGGGGAAGAGACGTTCGGCGGTGGTGACGTAGCGCTCGATGAAGGCGTCGTACGTCTCCGTGTCCACCCGCGGGTGACGGTTGCCCAAGTAGAGCGGATCGTCGAGGAGCTGCTTGCGGTTGGTGCCGACGTCGAGGACGACGGCGAGGGTGCGGGCGGGGTCGATCCCGGCCGCCGCGGTGTAGACGGCGAGCTTGCCGACCGAGATGTCGATGCCGCCCACGCCCCAGTCGCCGATGCCCAGGATGGCCTCGCCGTCGGTCGCCACGACCAGGTCGACGTCCTCGGCGCCCAACCCCGAGGCGCGCAGGGCGCGTTCCATGTCCTCGGGTGCGTCGACCGACAGGTAGATGCCGCGCGGACGCCGGTACTCGGTGCTGTACCGCTCGATGGCCGTGCCGACCGTCGGCGTGTACACGATCGGCAGCATCTCCGAGAGGTGGTCGCTGAGCAGACGGTAGAACAGCACCTCGTTGCGGTCGTGCAGGGCCGCCAGGTTGACGTGCTTGGCGAGGTCGCTGGGCTGGGCCGAGTACTGGCCGTAGGCCCGGTCGGCCTGCTGGTCCAGGGTCAGCACGCGGGGCGGGATCAGTCCGTCCAGACCCAGGTCCCGGCGCTCCCGCTCGGTGAACGCCGTACCGCGGTTGAGACGGGGATCGGCCAGGACGGCCCGGCCGCGCGCCGAGGTCTCGAACTGGTTGGCCTGCGGCTTCCACTGGGTACTCATCGTCGCTCCATGACGTGTCCGGATCGCGACCCGCCGGTCGCCCTGTCCCTCCCCAGAGTGGCCCCCGAACTTCCATGCGTCCAATGACTCGATACGGGGAAACCCATGCACCGGTAACATTGATTCCATGGACGTGCAGGTACTGCGCTGCTTCGTCGCGGTCGCCGACGGTGTGACCGTGACCCAGGCCGCGGAGGAGGCGCACATGACCCAGCCGGCCCTCTCCCGGGCGCTGCGCCGCCTCGAGCACGAGGTCGGCGCCGAGCTCTTCCAGCAGGTGGGGCGCGTGCTGCGGCTGACACCGGCCGGACGTGCCTTCAAGGAACACGCGGACGCGGCACTGGAGCGCCTCGACCGCGGTCTGCGCGCGGTCCACGAGACCGTGTCCCCCGAAGCGGGCCTGATCCCGCTGGCCTTCCTGCACTCGCTGGGCACCTGGCTACTGCCCCCGCTGATCACGGGCTTCCGGGAGAGGTTTCCGCTCTCCCGGTTCGAACTGCGCCAGGGGAGTGAGGCCGTCCTCGTCGCCTCCCTGCTGGACGGCACCGCCGACCTGCTCCTCACGGCCGGCGACCCCGGCCACCCCCTGATCACCTGGCGCCGTCTGCTGGTCGAACCGCTGTGGCTGGCCGTGCCTCCCGGGCACCGGCTGGCCCAGCGCCGCCGGGCCCGGCTGGCCGAGGTCGCCGAGGAGCCCTTCATCCTGCTGCGGCACGAGCAGGGCCTGCGCTCGGTGACCGAAGCACTGTGCGGCGAGGCCGGTTTCAGCCCCCGGGTCGGCTTCGAGGGGGACGAGGTCGCCACCCTGCGCGGCCTGGTCGGCGCGAGCCTGGGCGTCGCGCTCGTCCCACGCCCGCACGCCGCCGCGCCCGCCGGCGGACCGTCCTACCTCCAGGTCACCGACGTGGAGGCGGCCCGGGACATCGGCATCGCCTGGCTGACCTCCCGCACGCTCCCGCCGAGTTCCGGGCGCTTCCTCGACCATGTGCGAGGACATGCCGCGTCGGTGGCCGAACAGGAGATCCTGGCCTAGGAAGGGCGGTGCCGCATGGACGTGGACCTGCGCAAGCTGCGCCACTTCGTGGCCGTGGCCGAGGAGCTGCACTTCGGGCGCGCGGCGGAGCGGCTGCACATCGCCCAGCCGGTGCTCTCCCGGCAGATCCGCGGGCTGGAGGACGAACTCGCGCCGGGCTGCTCCGCGGGGACCGCCGTGGCACCGAGCTCACCGCCGCCGGCGAACAGCTCCTGGAGGACGCCCGTCCACTGCTCGCCTCCGCCGAGGCACTGGTCAGGAGGGACGCCAACGCCGCGACCGGCGTGCCGACCCTCACCATCGGCTTCATGCCCGGCATCACCGTGACCGCCGAGGTCCGCGCGCTGACGGCCCGCCGTCCCGGCCTCGGCGTCCGCCTCCTGCGCACCAGCCAAGGGGGTGTCGAAAACGTCGGCTTCAGCGTGCGGGCGGTCGCGGCGGGGCGTCCAAGACCTCTTCGGCCGCTGTCATGCCCTGCGGGTATCAGCGGTGGCGGGACGGGGTGCGGCCCCGCCGTGGGTGCGATGATCGGGTGCACGTCGGTGGCCGTGGAGCGATGCGTGGGGAGAGGGAATGGACCTTCGGCAGATGGAGGTCGTCGTCGCGGTCGCCGAGGAGAGCGGCTTCACGGCGGCCGCCCGACGGCTGCACGTGGTGCAGTCGGCGGTCTCCGGCACCGTGCGCGAGCTGGAGAAGGAGCTCGGCATCCGGCTGTTCGACCGCACCACGCACCGGGTGACGCTCACCGCGGCGGGCGAGGAGTTCGTGCCGGCGGCACGTGCCGCGCTGCGGGCGGCCGAGCAGGCCCGCGAGGCGGCCGCCGCCGCACGCGGTGAACTGCGCGGGCGGATCACGGTCGGCACGATGCAGGGCGTGTGGGCGGACCTGCACCGGGCGCTGGCCGCGCTGCGCGCCGAGCACCCCCGGGTCGTGGTCCGGCTGCGGCAGGCCGCGGTCGTCGACATCCGGCAGGCCCTGCGGGAGGGGTCGGTGGACCTCGCCGTCGTGGCCTTCGACCGGCAGCAGCAACGGGGGCTGGTCACCAAGGTGCTGGCCCGTGAGGAGATGGTGCTGGCGGCGGCACCCGCCCGGTCCTTCGCCCGCCCCGACGAGGTCACCCTCGCCGAGACCGTCGGCCTGCCGTTCGTCGACTTCGCCCCCGGATGGGCCGTCCGCCAGGCAGTGGACCGGGCCTACCGGTCGGCCGGGGTGGAGCGCGGCGCGGTGTTCGAGGTCAACGACATCGTGGCCGCGGCCGAGCTGGTACGGCACGACCTCGGCGTCTGCGTCATGCCGGAGTCGATCGCCGCCCGCTTCCCGGATCTGACCCTGCGCCGCTTCACCCGGCAGGCCCCGCACTGGGACGTCCTGCTGGCCCGTCCGCCCGGCCCCGTGCCGCCGGCGGTCGGCGCGCTGCTGCGGCACATCACCTGACCGGCCGGGACCGGGAGTTCGCCCGGCCGGAGACGGCCGGTCCTGGCAGGATGGCGGCATGGAACGTGTGCTGGGAATCGGCGGATACTTCCTGCGGGCGACCGACCCGCAGGCCCTGAGCGCGTGGTACCGGGACTGCCTGGGCCTGGACACCGACGAGCACGGCCTGTGGCGTCAGGAGCCCGGGGACACGGTGTTCGCGGCCTTCGAGTCCGGGACCGACTACTTCGGCTCCCGCGCCCAGCAGACCATGCTGAACTTCCGGGTCCGCGACCTGGACGCCATGCTCGCGCAGCTGCGCGCCAAGGGAGCGGACGTGGACCCGGAGACCCAGGACATGGAGGGCGTCGGCCGCTTCGGCTGGGTCACCGATCCCGACGGAAACCGGATCGAACTCTGGCAGCCCGCCTGACGGTTCAGCGGGTGCGCCGCTCCGTCAGCCAGTACAGCAGGGCCAGGACGGGAAGGACGGCGCCCAGCGCGGTGACCGCGTTCCAGCCCGCCGCGTGGTAGGCGACCGAGCCGAGCTGCGAGCCCAGTGCGCCGCCCGCGAAGAAGACAGCGATGAAGGCGCTGTTGAGGCGGGCCCGGGCGGCCGGGTCCAGCCGGTAGATGGTGTGCTGCCCGACGATGAGCGTGGTCTGCACGGCCGTGTCGAGCAGGACGGCGGCCAGCGCGACGAGCACGATCGCGTGCTGTCCGAGCCCGGCCAGCACGAAGGCGAAAGCGCCGACCCCGAACGCGATCCCGGTGACCGGTCGGGCCAGCCCCCGGTCGGCCCAGCGGCCCGCCAGCGGTGCGACGGCCGCGCCCGCCGCACCGACCAGGGCGAACAGCCCCACGCCGATCGCGGAGTAGCCGTACGCCGGTCCGGTGAGCAGGAAGGACACCGTGGTCCAGAAAGCGCTGAACGCGCCGAACATCGCCGCCTGGTAGAGGCCGCGGCGCAGCAGCTCGGGGTGCGTGCGCACCAGGCGGACGGTGGAGCGCAGGACGTGGTGGTACGGCGCCCCGGTGGTCGGCGCGTGCTCCGGCAGCGTCAGATGCAGGGTCACGGCGAGGATCGCCATGAGCGCGGCGGAGCCGAGGTAGACCACCCGCCAGCCCGCGGCGTCGGAGACCAGACTGCTCAGGGTCCGGGAGAGCAGGATCCCGGTGAGCAGGCCGCTCATCACCCGCCCGACGATCCGGCCCCGCGCGTGGTCCGGGGCCAGCCCGGCGGCGAACGGCACCAGGATCTGCGCCACCACCGAGGTGGCCCCGGCGATCAGGGACGCGCCCAGCAGCACGGCGAACCCGGTCGCCGTACCCGCGGCGACGAGCGCCAGGGTCGTGACGGCCAGCAGGACGGTCACCAGGCGCCGCTTCTCGATGCGGTCACCGAGCGGGACGAGCAGCAGCATCCCGGCGACGTACCCGATCTGCGTGACGGTGATGATCAGGCCGACGGTCGCCGTACCGGTGTGGAAGACCGAGCGCAGCGTCGAGAGCAGGGGCTGGGCGTAGTAGAGGTTGGCGACCGTCAGCCCGGAGGCGACGGCCAGCAGCGCGACGAGCCTGCCGGGCACGCCGGACGCCGGCGCGAGGGCCTCCTGGGCTGGAGCTGTGTTTGAGCGACTGGAGCCGGTATCCGGGGACATGGCCGCCTTCTCGGTCTCGGAACGGAAAGCTTCGGCGAGCGGCTGCGTCGGCGCTCGTAGGGCTACAGCACCGGTGCCGGGAGGAAGCTTCCGCACCCGTGGCGATGATCCCAGATGTCGGTCATCTGAAATACAGATGACCCAGCGGGTCTCGGGGACCGCGTGTCCGTCAGCCTCATGGCAGGTGCCTGCGAAAGCTGTGACCATGTCACAGAGCCCGCAGACAGACCACGGCAGCCCGGGAGACGACATGCCGATCAGCCGGTTGGGACTCGTCGTGCACGAAGGACGTCCCGAGGCGGTGTCGGGAGCGCAGGCCGTGCGCGAGTGGTGCGCGCGGCGCGACATCGGCTGCGTGGACATCGACGTGTGGCAGGGGCAGGGCAGCCGCCGAAGCGGCCGGGAGGAGATGCGGGCCGCGGGCAGTCCCGACCTGATCGTCACCCTGGGCGGGGACGGCACCTTCCTGCGCGGCGCCCGTATCGCGGCCAAGAAGAGCATCCAGGTGCTCGGCGTCGACCTCGGCAAGGTCGGCTTCCTGACCGAGACCCCGGTCACCGAGGTCGAACGGGCGCTGGACGCCGTGCACGCCGGGCGCTCGGAGTGCGAGGAGCGGATGACCCTCACGATGCGGGCGTCCAAGCCGCTCGAGATGCCCTCCGACATGGAGCAGATCCTGTGCTACGGCCGGGGCCCCGCGCTGCCGCCGCCACCGCCGCGATCCGGTTCCGACGACTCGTGGGGCGTGGCGCTGGACGTCACCGCGCTCAACGACATCGTGGTGGAGAAGCTGGCCCGGGACCGCCAGGTGAGCGTCGGCGTCTACATCGCGGGCCGGCTACTGGCCTCGTACTCCGCCGACGGTCTCATCGTCGCCACTCCCACGGGCTCGACCGCCTACAGCTTCGCGGCCGGGGGGCCGGTGCTCTCGCCCCGGATGCGGGCGGTGGTGTTCACGCCGGTCGCCCCGCACATGACGTTCAACCGCACGGTGATCGCCAACGCCGACGAGCCGATCGCTCTGCGGGTCCTGCCCCACTCCGGGCGCGCCGCCGTCAGCGTCGACGGCCAGCCGCGCGGCGTCCTCGAACCCGGGGACTGGATCGGCGTGATCGCGGCACCGGAGCCGCTGCGCCTGGTCAGGCTCAGCCCCGCCGACTTCTACGGCCGCCTGCGCGACCGCATGCGCCTGACCGACGCGCCGGCCACGGCCGCGGACGGCGAGTCGGCACCCCTGTTCCGCCCCAGCGGGCCTGTCCCGGAGGATGTACGCCACCTCCGGCTGCCGCCGCCCCCGCTGTCCTGACGGAGCCGTCGCGCAATGAATGGTTGCACGTTCGTCGTTTCGGGCGTACGGTGATGTGCAACCAAAGGTTGCGAATGGAGTGAGGGCGGATGGAGTACGGCAGCATCGAGCGCGAGATCTACGTGGAGGCCGCACCCGAGGTTGTCTACGAGGTGATCAGCACGCCCGAACACCTCCGGGAGTGGTGGCCGGACGAGGCGGAGCTCGAACCGGAGCCCGGGGCCACCGGGGTCGTCGTGTTCGGCGACAGAACGACCCCGGAGGCGAACGTCGTACCGCTCACCGTGCTGGAGGCCGACCCGCCCCGGCGCTTCTCCTTCAGGTGGGCGTACGAGGAGGGCGAGGTCGCGTCGGTCGACAACTCGCTGCTGGTCACCTTCGACCTGGTCCCCTCCGGCACGGGCACCATGTTGCGGTTCTGCGAGGGCGGCTTCCGGGAGAACGGCTGGGAGGCCGCGGTGCTCGAAGAGCGCTACCGGCAGAACGCCGCCGGCTGGGACCACTTCCTGCCGCGGCTCGTCACCTACCTCGACCGGCTGGTGTCGACGCCGTGAGCGCCGCCATCGACGACGAGCTCTGGTCGGCGGTGGGCGACCCCGTACGCCGGCGGATGCTCGATCTGCTGCTGGCCGACGGCAGCGGTACGGCGACCACGCTCAGCGAGCGACTGCCGGTCACCCGGCAGGCCGTGGCCAAGCACCTCGTCGTGCTCGGCCGGGTCGGACTGGTCCATGTCACCCCGTCCGGACGTGAGCGTCTCTACCGGGTCGACGAGGCCCAGCTCGCCCGGGCCGTCGCCCAGTTGTCAGCGGTCGGCGCCGCCTGGGACGCCCGGCTCCAACGCATCAAGCGGATCGCTGAGGCGATCCAGCGCCGTAACCAGGAGCGCTGACCGCGCGCGAGCGCGGCGGGCGCCCGAGAAACATCGGAGAAGGAGATATCGACATGGTGGACATCCTGCACAGGATCGGCGTCACCTCGTCTCCCGACGAGGTCTACGCGGCCCTGACCACGGTCGACGGGCTGGCGAACTGGTGGACCCAGGACACCGACGGCGACCCCGAGACCGGGGGAGTGGTCCGGTTCCGCTTCGAGCCCGGCGGGTTCGACATCAAGGTGTTGGAAGCCCGGCCCCGCGAGCTGGTGCGCTGGGAGGTGGTCGACGGTCCCGAGGAATGGATCGGCACCCACATCCGCTTCGGCCTGAAGCAGGAGGACGGCTTCACGATCGTCCTCTTCCGGCACGAAGGCTGGCGGGAGCCGGTGGAGTTCATGTACCACTGCAGCACCAAGTGGGCGACCTTCCTGATGAGCCTCAAGAAGCTCGTCGAGACCGGAAAGGGCGACCCGGCACCTCGGGACGTCAGGATCAGCAACTGGCACTAGGTGTATCGACCTCACCGTCCTGACAGGTGATGAATCCTCGGTCGACGCGGGCGTCTCACAGGCCGAGGTCCGCTGCCAGGCAGGAGAAGGACATCCAGGCGCCCTCGGGGCTGTAGGCCTCCCGCGCCGGATCGTGCGGTGTGGCCGCCTTCTCCTCGGTCATGTCCTCGTAGCGGATACGCTCGGGCAATGTGCCGAACCGTGCGTGGCGCGCGGCCGCAGCGCCGTCCGGGGTGCTCTGGATCTCCACGGTCAACCTCCGCTGTTCGCTTGGCGGATCGAGTTCTGCGGTCCGTCGTGGGACTCAGACTTGCACGAGGTGCGTCACCGGTCAAGATGGTGACGCACCTTCGTTGCGCGGGTAGCGGTCCGACGCTTCACTCGCGCGCTCTATTGGTGCGCGCTAGCCGGGTACGATGTCCCCAGCCCCAAGGTCATGCCAATAAGGTGGGCGGCGTCGGAGGGTGGTCACAGGTGGATGCATCGGGCAAGCAGCGGCCCACGATGGCGGACGTCGCCGAGAAGGCCGGCGTCTCGCGGGCGCTCGTCTCGATCGTGTTCCGCAACCAGCCGGGCGCGAGCGAGGAGACCCGGGAGCGGGTGCTGCGGGTCGCCGACGAGATCGGCTACCGGCCCGACAGCGCGGCCAGGCTGCTGGCGCGTGGCCGGAGCCGCACGCTCGGCGTCATGTTCACCGTCCAGCAGACCTTCCACACCAACCTGATCGAGGGCATCTACCCCGAGGCCGAACGTCTCGGCTACGAGGTCCTGCTCTCCGGCGCCACCCGGGGCCGCAGCGAGGAGAAGGCCGTCGAGGCGCTGCTCAGTCACCGCTGCGAGGCGGTGATCCTGCTCGGCTCCTTCGCCGAGCCCGCCTTCCTGGACGAGTTGGGCCGCCGCACGGTCGCCGTCTCCGTCAGCCGCCGGGTCCCGCACGCCCATGTGGACTTCGTCCACTCCGCCGAGGGCAAGGGCGTCCGGCAGGCCATGGACCATCTGGTCGAACTGGGCCACCGTCGGATCCTGCACATCGACGGCGGCCGGGGACCGGGGTCGGCCGAGCGGCGGCGGGCCTACCGGGCGGCGATGCGTCGGCACGGGCTGGAGGAGGAGGCGCGGGTCCTGCCCGGCGACCACACAGAGGAGTCCGGCATCGAGACCGGACGTCTGCTGCTTGAGGAGCGCGACCGGGGCCTGCCCCTGCCCACCGCCGTCCTCGCGGGCAACGACCGGTGTGCGATGGGCCTGTTGATGCCCCTGACCCGGGCCGGTGTCGAGGTCCCCCGGGACATGTCCGTCGTGGGGTACGACGACAGCCACCTCTCGCATCTGATGCCGATCGGCCTGACGACCGTACGGCAGGACGCGGTGCTGATGGCCGAACACGCGGTGCGGTTCGCGGTGGAGCGGCTGGAGGAACCCGAACTTGATCCCCGGGAAGCCGTGTTGGACCCGAAGCTGGTGGTACGCGGGACCAGCGGGCCGCCGCCGGCGGACTGAGCACCGGTACGCACACAGGTGTCCCGCCGCCGTGGCGGCGCGGCGCGGTCGAGGTCAGGGTGGAGCCATGTGCTGGAGCGCGACGGCCGATCTCGTCGCCGGCGCCGGGATCGCCGGCGTCGGCGCCGTCTGCGTGGCGCGGGTACGTCGGGTGCGTGAACTGCCGCTGGCCGCACTGCCGTTGCTGCTCGGCGGCCATCAGCTGGTCGAGGCGTGGGTCTGGCATGTCGGCGGCGGTACCGGTCCGGCCACCGTCGCCTGGGCGGTGATCGCCTTTCCGCTGTTGGCGGTGTGGGTGCCGTTCGCGGTGCTGTGCGCGGTTCCGCGACAGGCCAGGGTACGGCTCGCCGTTCCCGTGGCGAGCGGGGTCGCGACCGCCGCCGCGCTGTCGTACGCCATCACCACCCGCCCCGTCCGCGCCGAGATCCGGGGCCACACCGTCGGCTACGTGCTCGGGCTGACGCACGGGGGTGTGCTCGTGGCGGGGTATCTGCTGGCCACCGTGGGCGCGCTGCTGCTGGCCACCGACCGATGGGTGCGCGGACTCGGTCTGCTGGCCGGGGTGGGGGCGCTGGTGTGCTGGGCGCTGTGGCGACTGGAGTTCGTCTCGACGTGGTGCGCGTTCGCGGCCCTGTGCTCGGTGGTCGTCTGCGGCTGGGTCGTGCGCCGGGAGCCCGCGTATTCCCGCTGACGGTGGTGGTGTTGCTCCCGGGACCGGTGATCCTGCGTGCGGGAGGGACCTGGTTGCGTCGGCTCCCGCGACGCAGGGTGGGACCATGAACATCAGTGGAACGTCACGGATCCGCAGCCGGGTGACACCGCTGCGCCGCCTGAGCGGAGACGTCTACGTCCCGCGCGGGACCTCGACTCCTGTGCCGCAGCGGCGGCACAGGCGGGATGCCGTCGAGGGGGAGTGCGAGGGCCGCGAGTACGTGGAGCCGGGCCGCGGATGACGGTGCGGCTCAGAGCGGGATGACCGTACGGCTCACAGCGGGATCACCGTACGGCTCAAAGCAGGATGACCGTCTTGCCGCGGGCGTGGCCGGAGCGGGCGCGGGCCACCGCGGCGGGGGCGTCGGCCAGGGAGATCTCCCTGTCGACGGTGACGCGGAGCTTTCCGGCGGCCGCGAGGTCGGCGAGGGCCGCGAGTTCGGCCTGGCTCGGGCTGCTGGAGAGGTTGACGCCGTGGATCTCACGGGCGGCCAGGGCCTCGGGGTCGGTGGCGTGGTTGGTGCTGATCAGCCGGCCGCCGGGCTTGAGCAGGGCGGCGAAGGCGTCGATGTCTCCGCCGGGGTGGGTGATCAGGTCCAGGACCGCGTCGATGCCGTCCGGGTGCGCGGCCAGCACCTGCTCGGCTACGGGTGTCGCGGTGAAGTCGAGCGTCTCGTGGGCGCCGAGGTCGCGGAGGTGACCGGCGATGTCGGGGGCGGCGGTGGCCAGCACCCGTGCGCCCTCGTGGACGGCGAACTGGATCGCCGACTGACCGACGCCGCCGGAGGCGCCGTTGACGAGGATGATCTGCCCCGTGTCCAGCCGGGCCGCCTCGATGGCCTGGTAGGCGGTGGCACTTGCGGTCGGCAGGGCCGCGGCGACACCGAACGGCAGGTCCTCGGGTATGCGGGCGAGTCTGCCGTCTTCCGGGACCAGGACGTACTCCGCGTACGAGCCGTGTCCCCGGGCCACGTTCATGAACTGGCCGTAGACGGTGTCGCCGAGGCGGAAGCGGTTGACGCCCTCACCGATGCGCTCGACCACTCCGGCGCCGTCGGAGCCCAGGACGAGGGGGAAGCGGTGCTCGACCGCGTCCCTGAGGGCGCCGTCGGCCACTTTCCAGTCGAAGGGGTTCAGCGCGGCCGCGTGGAGGCGTACCAGCAGCTCTCCCGGGCCCGGTTGCGGCGCGGGCAGGTCGGTGAGGCGCGGCTCGGCGCCGAAGCCGTCGATCGTGACCGCCTTCATGACTGCTCCCAGACGACCGTCAACTCGTTGCGGCGGCCGAAGCGTTCGAGGTGGCTGGCCACGACGTCCTGGATGGTGGTGAGCGTGGAGGCGTCGGGCGCGGTCACCCGGATCAGCAGGTGGTCCTCCGCGGGCTCCAGCAGGACGTCGGTCTGCTGGAAGGTGAGGCGGTGGCGCCCTTCGGGCAGCTCCTCGGTGGGGATCTTCCGGCCGAAGTGCGAGGCGAGTTGCTTGGCGTAGCGCGGGGCGGCGTCGGTGGTGGCGCGGCCGTGGGAGGTGGGCATGGTGCGACTCCGGGGTGAGGGCGTCAGCCGGCGAGGCCGGCGACCAGGGGCAGGTCGAGGGTGTGGTGGGTGCGGTGGACCTTGGCGTGGAGGTAGCGCAGGTTGCTGGGGGTGGTGTGGACGCCGGTGGGCCGCACGAGGCGGACGTCGACGCCGAGGGCCCGCAACTGGCCCGCCTTGTCGGGGTTGTTGGTGAGCAGGTCGAATCCGGTGATGCCGAGCGCGCCGAGCATCTGGGCGGCGGCGGTGTAGTCGCGTCCGTCCTCGGGCAGGCCCAGGGCGGTGTTGGCCTCGTAGGTGTCCAGGCCCGCGTCCTGAAGGGCGTAGGCGTCGAGCTTGTTGTAGAGGCCGATGCCGCGGCCTTCCTGACGCAGGTAGAGCAGGACGCCGCCGGTTTCGGCGATGCGCTCCACGGCCTCGCGCAACTGGGGTCCGCAGTCGCAGCGGGCGGAGCCGAAGACGTCCCCGGTCAGGCACTCCGAGTGCATCCGTATCAGCGGAGCCGGGGCCGCGGAGGGATCACCGAGGACCAGCGCCACGTGTTCCCTGCCGTCGACGAGCCCGTGGAAGGTGACGGTCTCGGCGGTGACTTCGTAGCCGTCGGGGAAGCGCAGCGGGATGGTGACACGGGTGCGGACGGAGGCGGCGGGGGCGTGGGCGGTCATGGCATCTCCCGAGGGCGATGGCTTGTTCAAATTTGGATGGGATAGCTAGACCATAGCCGCTGTGCTTCAAATTTTGAACATCTGTCGTGGTGTGGCGTCGATCACGTGATGCGGTGACGGGGCTGTTGTCCTCGTGGATACCTTCCGGCCAGTGGCCCGTGCGAGGCTGCGGCCATGGACAGGACCGTGCCGGCCCGCACACTGCTGGAGCCGATACCCGCACATCGCACCGCCGGTATCGAGGTCGTCCGTGCCGCCGACGCCGCGGCCGAGGTGGCGGTGCGGACGCCTCCTGAGCTGGCCAACGTCATCGGCTCACTGCACTCGAGCGGACTCGTCGCGCTGATCGACGCGACCGGCCTGGCGGCGATCATCGCGGCCGCCGGCGACGACGGTGGGATGGAAGGCGTCGTGCCGCTCGGCAGATCCGCCTCCGTGGAGTTCCTCGCCCCGGCGCGCGGACGGCTCCTGGCCTCCTGTCGTCTGACGGACGCGGCCCGCGACGCCCCGCGCCCGCTGTGGACGCGTGAGGCGGACCGGGTCCGGCTCTCCACCGACGTCGAGGTCGCCGACGCGTCGGGGGCGCCGGTGTGCCGGGGGAGCTTCGAATGGAGCGTGCGGCGGCGGTGATGGTGGTGCCGAGTACGGTGCGGGTGGCGCCGCTGTTTGTCACGATTTGAAGGTGTTCGGAGTCGTGCGGCTGATCCGGTCGCTCCGCGCTGCCACGCCGGTGGACGCGTCCCCGGCGGCGGACTCGTGCGGCTCCGTCGGCGAGGCGTTGGAAACGTTGCGGGCCACAGTGGCCGGGATCGGCACGACCCTCGACGAGGAGACGACCTGCGCCGAGCTGACCCGGGCGGTCGCCGACCGCTTCGGCTGCTCGGCCGCGGTCGTCCGGGTCGAGGGCGCGACCGTCTCGGGGTACGGGGCGATCGCCGGCGACGCGGACGCCTTGCCGGACGTCCGGTGGGCCACGGCGATCGCGCGGGGCACGGTGGACTCGTGGGCCGAAGCACAGGCCGGGTTGCCGGGGGATTCCACGGCACCGGGGCGGTCACGTCCCGCGCTGTGCGTGCCCGTGGCCACCGGCGCGTTGCGCTACGGCATCCTCGTCTGCGCCCGGGGGCACGCCCCCTTCACCCCGACCGAGGCCCGTCTGCTCGCCCTTCTCGCGGAGCGGGCCGCCTCCCATCTCCGGCACGCCCGGGACCACGCCGGTGTCAGCCGGACCGCCGGGGACCTGCAGCGCGCCCTGCGCGCCGAACCGGGACGCCCGCACCCCAACCTCGACGTGGCCACCCGCTATCTGCCCGCCGGCCGGCGCGCCCTGGTCGGCGGTGACTGGTGCGAGACGGTACGGCTGAACTTCGGGCGCACGCTGCTGGTGGTCGGCGACGTCATGGGGCACGGCGTGGAGGCCGCCGTCGACATGGCCGCCTACCGTTCCGACCTGCGCTCCCTGGCCGCGGCCGATCTGCCGCCGCAGCGCATCCTGCGCCAGCTCGACGACATCGCCGCAGCCGCACCGGACCGCAGACCCGCCACCTGTCTGATCGCCCGGGTCGACCCGGCCCGGGGCAGGGTGACGCTGGCCGGTGCCGGGCATCTGCCGCCCACGGTGATCGGCGGCCGAGGCGGGACGGCCGCTCTGCCGGTGCCGGTCGGACCGCCGCTCGGCACCGGGCTCGGGGGCTACGAACCCACCACCTACGCCCTGGACGAGACGCAGACGCTGCTGATGTTCACCGACGGGCTCGTCGAGCGGCGGGGCGAGGACATCGACGTGTCCCTGGAACGGCTCGCCCGGATCCGGTTCCGGCCCGGCGCCGGCGTGGAGGACATCCTGAACACCGTCCTCGCCGGCATGGGCGCGCGGCACGCCGAGGACGACGTGGCGGTCCTGGCGGCCCGGCCCCGGCGCGACGGAACCGGGTCCCGCTGAAGCCGGCCGGGCGGTTCAGCCCGCGTGCCGGGGGAGCACCGGGCTCGGTACGGGACGCTTGGCCACGAAACCGTCGCCGGGTACATGGCCGCGCAGGCGCCGCCATGCCCAGGGGCCGACATGGTCCAACGCCCAGCGGACATCGGCTCCCAGGGCGCGGAACACCGACACGGGGGTCAGGGCCGGAAGCGGCTCAGCCCAGTTCTCGTGGCCCGGCAGACCCAGGGTGTGGGCCATGCCGGCGGCGATCCGGGCGTGCCCGACCGGGCTCGCGTGCAGGCGGTCGTCGCTCCACAGACGGGGGTCGGCGGTGAAGGGGTGCGGGAAGACGTCCAGGACCGATACGCCGTACCGTCCCGCGATGTCGCGCACCCGGGCGTTGAGACCGATGATGCGCGGTCGCACCCGGCGCGCGACCGGGGAGACCGTGCCGAGGTCGGGGAAGGTCATCGTGACGACGTGGGCACCCGACGCGGTCAGCCGGGCGAAGGTCTCCTCGATGTTCGCGGCGACCGCCTCGGGGTCGTAGCGCCGCCGTACGACGTCGTTCATGCCCGCCGTCACCGTCACCAGGTCGGGCCGCAGCGCCAGCGCCGGGGACAGCTGGTCGGCCCTGATCTGGGTGCTGGTCTTTCCACGCACGGCCAGATTGGCGTAGGTCAGACCCGGCTGCGTCCGCGCGAGGGTCTCGGCCAGCCGGTCGGCCCAGCCCCGGGGCCCGCCCGTCGGGGCGGGATCACCGACGCCCTCGGTCAGGCTGTCGCCGATCGCGACGTAGCGGGTGAACGGGTGTGGGACGGTCATGCCGCCCGAGTCTATCTTCGGTTCATCCGTGGTTCAGGCTGGGCAGGCCCCATTGCGTCGAAGCCAACAACCGGAGAGGGAGCGGCACGTGGCGCAGAAGAGGGCCCTGGTGGTGCGCGGAGGATGGGAGGGGCACCAGCCGGTCAAGGCGACCGAGCTGTTCATCCCCTTCCTCGAGGACAACGACTATGCCGTGCGCGTCGAGGAGTCGACCGAAGTGTACGGCGACGCCGAGGAGTTGGGGGCCACCGATCTCATCGTGCAATGCGTGACCATGGCGGAGATCACACACGAGCAGGCGGCCGGACTCGGCGCGGCGGTCGCCGCGGGAACCGGCCTCACCGGATGGCACGGCGGGATAGCCGACTCCTTCCGCGCCTCCTCCGACTATCTCCACCTGGTCGGCGGCCAGTTCGCGACCCACCCCGGCAAGGAGCCCTGTCTTCGGCGCGGGAAGGCCGACGACAACTTCCTGCCGCACACCATGCACTTCACGGAGCTCGGCCGCGAACACCCCGTGACCGCGGGGCTGGAGGACTTCGAGCTGGAGACCGAGCAGTACTGGGTGCTCCACGACGACCTCATCGACGTCCTCGCCACCACCACCCATCCGGTACGGCCCTGGCAGCCCTGGCACCGTCCGGTGACCTCGCCGGCGATCTGGACCCGGCGGTGGGGCGAGGGACGCATCGTCGTCACCACGCCGGGACACAGTCTCGACGTACTGGAGCACGCCGCCGTCCGTACCGTCATCGAGAGGGGCATGCTGTGGGCGACGCGCACCGCATCGGCATCGTAGGGCTCGGCGTCATATCGCGGGCGTATCTCGACACGCTCGCTGAGCACCCCGACGTGCGGATCGCCGCGGTCGCCGACCTCGACGCCGCCCGCGCGGCCGAGGTCGCCCAACAGCTGCCGGGCACCGAGGCGTTGAGCGTCGAGGACCTGCTTGCCACCTCCGACCTCCACACCGTCCTCAACCTCACCACCCCGGCCGCGCACGCCGGAATCGCCCTCGACGCGATCGGCCGCGGCAAGCACGTCTACACCGAGAAGCCGCTGGCCAGTGCCTTCGACGACGGCAAAGCGGTCCTCGACGCCGCCGCGGCGGCGGGAGTCGGTGTGGCCTGCGCGCCGGACACCGTCCTGGGCACCGGTACCCAGACGGCCCGCGCGGCCGTCGACGCCGGGCTGATCGGGCGGCCGTTCGCGGCGTCGGCGGTCATGGTCACCCCGGGCCACGAACGCTGGCACCCCAACCCCGACTTCTACTACGCGCCGGGCGGCGGCCCGCTGCTGGACATGGGGCCGTACTACATCTCGGCGCTCGTCCAACTCCTGGGCCCGGTGCGGACGGTGACCGGCGCTTCCAGCCGGCTGCGCGGTGAGCGGGTCATCGGCTCCGGGCCGCGTCAGGGGGAGCGGATCCCGGTCGAGGTGGACAGCCATGTCTCCGGCGTCCTGGAACACACCAGCGGCGCCCTCTCCACCCTCACCACGAGCTTCGACGGTGTCACCACGACCGCCGCCCCGATCGAGGTCCAGGGTGAGAGGGGGACCCTGGCCGTCCCCGATCCCAACCAGTTCGACGGTGAGGTACGGCTCTTCGAGCTGGGCCGCACCGACTGGCGCACCCTCGCTCCGTCGGCGGGTTACGCCGACGCTGCCCGCGGCATCGGCCTGCTCGACTTCCTCAGGGCCGACGACCGGCGCCCGCCCCGCGCCGGCGGGGACGTCGCCCTGCACGTCCTGGAGACGATGACCGCGCTGCTGCGCTCCGCTGCCGAGGGCAGGCGCATCACGCTGACGACCTCCGTGGAGCGACCCGGGCCCGTCCCGCTGACCCCGGCGTGGATGTGGAAGGGACACCAAGGGCGTCTCCCTATGTAGACACCGTCTTACATACGGGACGTCCGCCGGGCAAGATGGGGCCTCCGTGCTCACCGACTGGAGAGGGAGGCCCCGTGTCGGCCGGCTCCGTGTTCCTGCTCGCCGTGGCCGGCGTCGCCTCCGGGCTCGCCGGATCGATCGCGGGACTGGCCTCGCTCTTCAGCTATCCCGCGCTGCTGGCCGCCGGTCTGCCGCCAGTGGCCGCCAATGTCACCAACACGGTCGCACTGTTCACCAACACCCTGGGAACCGCGGCCGGTTCACGCGAGGAACTGCGCGGGCAGCGCCGCCGTCTGGCCCGGCTCGGGCTCCTCTCCGCGGTCGGCGGCTCGGTCGGCGCGGCACTGCTGCTGGGCACGCCGTCGTCGACCTTCGAGCACGTCGTGCCGTGGCTGATCGCCCTGGGCTCGGCCCTGATTCTGGTCCGTGAACCACTGCGCCGGCTCGCCGACCGACGCCCGCCACGGGACGGCCTGCGCGGCCGGCTCCCGCTGATCCTCGCGGTCCTTCTCGTGGGGCTCTACGGCGGCTATTTCGGGGCCGCGGCCGGCGTCCTGATGCTCGCGGTGCTGTCCCTCGCCGCCGACGAGCCGCTCCGGGTGACCAACGCCGTGAAGAACGTCGCCACCGGAGCCGCCAACGTCACCGCGGCGATCGCCTACGCCTTCCTCGCGCCGGTCGACTGGAGGGCGGCGGCGGCGCTCGGCCTCGGCTGCCTGATCGGCAGCCGGGTGGGGCCGGTGGTCGTACGACGGCTGCCCGAGAAACCGCTGCGGATCGCCATCGCGCTGGCGGGGCTCGGCCTGGCCGTATCCCTCTGGTACCGGACCGGCTGACGACGCGTCAGCTCCAGCCGACCGATGCGCACCCATTGACCCGGCCGTGTCGATCAACCTAGCCTCCGTCCTCATATGTAGACGGTGTCCTTATGAGAGGACTTCGTTCAAGGGAATGAACGGCAGTTCAAGGGAGAACTGACAGATGCCGCTCGTGGTGGTCGGGGTCAGCGTGCTGATCCTCCTGTTCCTGATGACGAAGCTCAGGCTGAACGGCTTCGCCGCGCTGCTCCTGGTGGCGGTGGGGGTGGCCGTGGTCCGGGGCATCCCCCTGGAGAAGATCTCGGACGTCCTGTCCGAGGGCATCGGCGGCCAGATCGGCGACACGATGCTCACCATCGGGCTGGGCGCCATGGTCGGCCGGGTGATGGGGGACTCCGGCGCGGCCCAGCGCATCGCCACCAGGATCCTCGACGTCTGCGGCCCGCGCTGGGTCCAGGTCGCCATGGTGCTGACCGCCATGCTCATCGGCGTGACCATGTTCTACGAGGTGGCCTTCGTCATCATCGTGCCGGTCGCCTTCACCCTGGTCCGTGTCACCCGCTCCAACCTGCTGTGGGTGGGCCTGCCGATGTCCATCGCCCTGTCCACCATGCACAGCTTCCTGCCGCCCCACCCGGGCCCGACCGCGGTCGCCGCCACCTTCCACGCCTCTGTCGGACTCACCCTGTTCTACGGCCTGTTCGTCGCCGTCCCGGCCGGTGCCCTCATCGCCCTGGTCTGGCCGCGGCTGCCGTTCGTGCGCGCGATGAACCCGGCCGTCCCCAAGGGGCTGGTCAGCGAGCGCGTCTTCGAGGAGCAGGAACTGCCCGGCATCGGCTGGTCGTTGGCCGTGGCGTTGCTGCCCGTCGTGCTGATCGCGGGCGCCGCGGTGACCGACCTCGCCACCTCCGGATCGAGCCCGTGGCTGCACTTCGTCGCGTTCATCGGCTCCGCGCCGATCGCCCTGCTGCTCACCCTGCTCCTGGCGATCTGGGCGCTCGGCCCGCGCATCGGGCGCAGCCTCGCGGACGTCGCCGCCTCCTGCCGGGAGGCCGCCCAGGCCATGGCGATGATCCTGCTGGTCATCGGCGCGGGAGGGGCCTTCAAGCAGGTGCTCGTGGAGGGCGGCATCTCCGACTACATCAAGGACTCCACCGAGCACTGGTCCATCTCGCCGATCATCCTGGCCTGGCTGATCGCCGCCATCCTCCGCGTCGCCCTCGGTTCCGCGACCGTCGCCGTCGTCACCGCCTCCGGCGTGGCGCTGCCCCTGCTCGCCGGCAGCGGCGTCCACCCCGAGGTCATGGTGCTCGCCGTCTCCTGCGGCTCGATCGCGTTCTCCCATGTGAACGATCCCGGCTTCTGGATGTTCAAGGAGTACTTCAACCTGTCCGTCATCGACGCGATCAAGGCACGGACGACCTACACGACGGTGCTCGCGATACTCGGCCTGGGCGGCGTGCTCGTCCTTGAACAGGTGCTCGACGCCCTCAACGTGTGACCACTCACCGCCAACCTCCCGCACGAGAAGGGCACTTGTCCATGACCCAGCCTGTCGTCACGGCGTTCTCCGTCTACCCGGTCGCCGGCCGGGACTCCATGCTGCTCAACCTCTCCGGCGCCCACGCCCCCTACTTCACCCGCAACGTCGTCGTCATCGAGGACTCCGAAGGGCGCACCGGACTGGGTGAGGTGCCCGGCGGCGAGAGGATCACCCAGACCCTGCGCGACGCCGAACCCCTCGTGCTGGGCGCGCGAACCGGCGACTACAAACGGGTACTCCGGTCCGTGCGGGCCCGGTTCGCCGACCGTGACGCGGGCGGCCGCGGTGCCCAGACCTTCGATCTGCGCACCACCGTGCACGCCGTCACCGCGATCGAGTCGGCCCTCCTCGACCTCCTCGGCCAGCACCTGGAGGTCCCGGTCGCCGCCCTCCTCGGCGACGGCAAGCAGCGCGACGCCGTACGCGTCCTCGGCTACCTCTTCTATGTCGGCGACGCCGACCGCACCGACCTCGACTACCACCGCGCGCCGGACGCCGACGTGGAGTGGTACCGCGTCCGCCACGAGGAGGCGCTGACCCCCGAGGCGATCGTCCGCCAGGCCGAGGCCACCTACGACCACTACGGCTTCCGGGACTTCAAGCTCAAGGGCGGTGTCCTGCCCGGCGCCGAGGAGGTCGAGGCCGTACGGGCGCTGAAGGACCGCTTCCCCGAAGCGCGCGTCACGCTGGACCCGAACGGCGCCTGGTCCCTGCGCGAGGCCGTCGAGCTGTGCCGGCCGCTCGTCGGCACCCTCGCCTACGCCGAGGACCCTTGCGGAGCCGAGGGCGGCTACTCCGGCCGCGAGATCCTCGCGGAGTTCCGCCGGGCCACCGGGCTGCCGACGGCCACCAACATGATCGCCACCGACTGGCGGCAGCTGACCCACGCGCTCGCGCTGCAGTCCGTCTCCATCCCGCTCGCCGACCCGCACTTCTGGACCCTGCAGGGATCGGTGCGCGTGGCCCAGTTGTGCGACGCGATGGGACTGACCTGGGGCTGCCACTCCAACAACCACTTCGACATCTCGCTCGCGATGATGGCGCACTGCGGAGCCGCGGCCCCGGGCGAGTACAACGCGCTGGACACGCATTGGATCTGGCAGGAGGGACAGGAGCGGCTCACCGCCGAGCCGCCGAGGATCGTCGGCGGCGAGGTCGCCGTGCCGGACACCCCCGGCCTCGGCGTCCGCCTCGACCGGGAACGGCTCATGGCGGCCCACGAGTTGTACCGGGCGAAGGCGCTGTCGGGGCGCGACGACGCGATCGGCATGCGCTATCTCATCGACGGCTGGACCTTCGACGCCCAACGCCCCTGTCTCGTACGCTGAGTTCGGCGGCGAGCCCGCCCCATCGCTTCACAGGACGCACACAAACTCCCCCCATTTGCTTAAAAGTTCAAGCGCTAGGCTGCTCGTCAGTTCGAGTGGCCGGGGGAGCCGACGGAGGGCGCCGCTCGCCACCCCCCACTTGCACAGGAGACCCGGCGTGCTGCACGGCGACGTAGTGGTGATAGGCGGTGGCTACGCGGGCGTCCGCGTGGCGAAACGACTCGACGGGACGGCACGGGTGACGCTCGTGGACCGCAAGGAGGTGTTCTTCCACCGGATCGCCTCCCTGCGGGCCGGAGTCCGCCCGGAGTGGTCGGTCACGCCGTTCATCCCCTACGACCGGTTGCTGCAGCAGGGCCGGGTCGTCGTGGGCAAGGTGGTCCGTGTCGACACCGCCGAGCGGCAGGTGGTGCTGGGCACGGGGGAGCGGCTGCCGTACGACGTGGTGGTGATCGCCACCGGCGCCGACTACCCCGAACCGGCCCGTTTCGTCGGCAGCACCGCCGACGAGGCGGTCGAGGCCTTCGCCGGCCACCAGCACAAGGTGGCCGACGCGGAGCACGTCCTGGTCGTCGGCGGCGGGCCCTCCGGGGTCGAACTGAGCGCCGAGATACGCCTGGCCCGCCCGGACGCCCGGGTCACCCTCGCCCACTCCGGCACCGAACTGCTGCACTCGACGGGCATCGCACGCGCCGGCCGGCGCGCCCGTGCCTGGCTGGAGTCGCACGACGTCGAGGTCCGCCTCGACTCGTTCATGTCGCCCGGCAACGACTTCGGCACCTACCGCGACGCCCGGGGCAAGGTCATCGCCGCGGACCTGTCCTTCTGGGCGACGGGCACCACGCCCAACACGCTCTGGCTGCGACTGGGCGGCCACGGCGACTGGCTGAACGAGGCCGGACACATCAAGGTCGACCGGACACTGCGCGTCGGGGGACACCTGGACGTCTTCGCGGTCGGCGACGTCAACGACGCCACCGAGCTCAAGATCACCCCGGCCGCGCTGACCCAGGCCGACCTCGCCGCGTGGAACATCCGCACCTACCTGAACAGCGCCGGACGCCACCGCAGAGACCTGCGCCTGTACCGGCCCTTCCACCGCACCCCGATGATCGTCCCGTTCGGCTCCGCCGACGGCGTCACGGCGGTTCCCATCCCGGGCGGCGAGACCGCCGTCCTGGGAGGCCGCACCTCGGTGCTGGCCAAGGCGAAGACCCTGATGACGCCGTACATGCGACGCCAGCTCGGCTACACCGCGACCTGAGACCGGCACTCAGCGCGGCTCGCCCCGGTAGGTGCCGAAGTACCAGCGGTTGCCCTCGGGATCGCGGGCGGCGAAGTCGCGGGAGCCGTAGTCGGTGACGTGGAGGCCGGTGGTGATGTCGGCGCCGGCCGCCTTGGCGCGGGCGTGCACGGCGTCCGGGTCGTCGGTGACCACGTAGGCGCTGAAGGCGCCGGGCGGGGTGGGGCCCTCGCCGGGCTCGTGGTTCTCGCGTACCGAGCCCAGCATCACCCCGCCGCCCTCGGGCCAGCTGAGCTGGGCGTGCTCGACGAGATCGCCGTCGCCGTGGACGACGGTCTCCTCGAAGCCGAAGGCGTCGACCAGGAAGCGGATCAGCGCCCGGGCGTCGCGGGCGCGCAGGGTGGGCCAGACCTGCGGGGCGGGTGGCTGCGCGGCGGTGTCGGTCATGACGGCGGGCCTTTCGGTGCGGGGAGCCTGCGGGTCCTTTCACCATGAGCGTCCGATCAGGTGGCGTGGTCTGGTGCCGTGCATCGCAAGGCGCCGGAGCGCCCTCCCTCGTGGCGGAGCCACGTGGGCGTTTCGGCAGCGCGGCGAGGCGTGGTGCCAGGCCGCGCGACCCGGACGGGCCTGGTGAAAGGACCCCTGATTCGGCCGTACCCCTTCAGCGTCACGCGGGCGGATGGTGCCCGGATTGGATGTTTCGGAACTCCTGCGCCAGCCAGGCGCTCGGCGTGCAGGAGGCCAGCGCCGCGAACTCGCGGTCGAGGTGGGACTGGTCCGCGTAACCGCAGTCGGCGGCCAGAGCGGCGAGATCGGGCCGGCCGGGCCGCCGCGCGAGGCGGCGCCGGGTCAGGTCGAAGCGGACGACCCGGGCGGCCGCCTTGGGGGTGAGGCCGATCTCCGCGCGGAAGCGGTTGCGGAGATGGCGGTCGCTGCAGCAGGTCACGGCGGCGAGCTCCTCGACGCGCACCCGGCCGCCGGTGGCCAGCAGCCGCCGCCAGGCCTCCGTGAGGGGCGCGGCGGCCGTGCGACCGCCGTCGTGGCGTGTCAGCCGGGTCAGCAGCCAGTCGTCGAGGACACGGAAGCGGACGGGCCAGTCGGGTGCCTCGCGCAGTCTGTCGTGCACCTCGCGCACGTCGGGTCCCAGGGCGTCGTCGGCGTGGACGTCGATCCCGGCCAGCTCGCCCGCGGGCAGCCCCAGCAGGACGCGGGCGCCGAGCGGGCTTATCGCCAGCTGGATGCCGGACTGACGGCCGGGGATCCGGATGAGGGCGGGCGAGGTGTGCAAACCGCCGAGCAGGGTCGGGTAGTCGCCGGGCGCGGCGCCCGGGTCGGGGTGGGCGGCTACGCTCAGCGGCTCGTCCAGGGTCAGGATCAGCGTCAGCCACGGCGACGGCAGCCCGCGGTGCGTGGCGGCGGGGACGCCGCGCTGCCGGTAGCCGGAGTACCAGCCGACCAGTCCCCTGAGCGGCGGCGCCGGTAGCACCCGTACCGCCTCGTCCACGACCTCGGCGACCATACGGCCATTGTGCCGCGCCGGCCCGGAACGGTCTCGTGGACGGCCGGTTTCCACCGCCCACGAGTGGCCCTGCTCCTCCCGGCGTTCGGTGAGGACGTCGATCAGGGCCGCGTCGACGGCCGGCGCCGGCCGTGTGCCCCGGAGCGGCGGCGGCACGCGCGGGCCGGCCACGCCGCGCACCACGTCGGGCCGCAGCAGCGCCGTGTGTCAGGCCACCGGCGCGCCCCAGTCGTGCCCGACGACGTACGCCCTTCCCTCGCCCAGCGCCCGCACCAGACAGACGACGTCAGCGACATCCGGTGCTCGGATCGGCCGGATCCCGCACGGGAGTTCACAGCAGCGCGTCCCAGTCCGCCTCGAGGTCACCCCCGCCGAGGAACATCAGCTCCATCGCGTCGGCCGGCTCCTCGTCCGAGCCGTCCGGCAGCGGAAGTTCGGCCCAGATGCACTTGCCCGTCGGTGTGTAGCGCGCTCCCCAGCGCGCCGACAGGGCCGCGATCAGCTGCAACCCCCGCCCGCCCTCGTCCGTCTCCGTGGCCCGCCGGATCCGCGGCATGGTCTGACTGCCGTCGAAGACCTCGCAGAGCAGGCCCGCCCGGTACAGCAGCCGCAGCCGCACCGGGCCCTTGGCGTGACGCACCACGTTGCCGACGAGTTCGCTGGCCAGCAGCTCGGTGGTGGCGGTCAGGCCGTCCAGGTCCCAGGCGGTCAGTTGCTCACGCACATGGCGGCGCGCCTGGCCCGCCGCCTTCGGGTCATGGGGCAACGACCAGGACGCCATCCGGTCCGCGGGCAGCGCGTGCAGCCGCGCGACCAGGAACGCGGCGTCGTCGGCGGCCTGCTGGCCGGCGGGCAGCAGGCCGGCCGTCAGCGTGTCGCACAGCCGCTCGAGATCCCGTGCCGTGCCGTCCGCGTGGGCCGTGCCCAGCAGCCGTGCCAGCTCCGCCGTCCCTTCGTCGATCTCCCGCTTCGCCGACTCGACCAGACCGTCCGTGTACAGCACCAGCAGACTGCCCTCCGGCACCTCCAACTCCACGGTGTCGAAAGGCGGTTCAGCGGCGCCGAGCGGCGGATCGGCCTCGTGGTCGGAGAAGTGCACGGTGCCGTCGGGGCGGACCAGGGCGGGCGGCGGATGCCCGGCGCGGGCGATGGAACAGACCCGTGTGGTGGCGTCGTACACCGCGAACAGGCAGGTGACGTACGAGGTCTCGCCCATGCCGTCGACGATGTCGTTGAGGTGGCCCATGATCTCGTCGGGCGGCAGTTCCAGGTCGGCCAGCGTGTGCACGGCGGTGCGCAGCCGGCCCATGGTGGCCGCCTCCGGCAGACCGTGCCCCATGACGTCGCCGACGACGAGGGCGACCCGTCCGCCGGACAGCGGGATGATGTCGTACCAGTCGCCGCCCACGTCCGTGCCCGGCCCGGCCGGAAGATAGCGGGCGGCGGCCGTGCACTCCGGCAGATCGGGCAGGGCCTGGGGGAGCAGACTGCGCTGGAGCTCGCGGGACCGGGTGTGCTCGGCGTCGTAGAGACGGGCCCGTTCCAGCGACTGGGCGACCAGGGCGCTGATGGTGGTCAGCAGGTCGCGCTCCTGGTAGGTGAGCAGCCGAGGCCGGTCGAAGGCGACCACGCAGACACCGAAGGTGTGCCCGGACGCCGTCAGCGGCAGAAAGGCCCAGGACCGCTTGCCGCCGACGGCCGCGAGGTGCGCCGTCTCGGGGTAGCGCGCGGCGAACTCCGACGACGAGGACAGGAACAGTGGTGTCCCGGCGGTGATCGTGTCCCACGCCGGGTCGCCGCGTCCCGGCCGGGGGCGGGTGTCGAGCCTGTCGACGAAGCCGTCGGGAAAACCGACCGCCCCGACGTGGTGCAGCCGGTCTCCCTCGATGACCTGGACCAGCAGACCCGCGGCGGCGAACGCCGGCAGCACCCGCCGGGCGACCACGTCCACCACGTCCTGGGAGGTCGTCGCCTTGGCCAGTTCCGCGGTCAGCTCCGCCAGCCGGGCCGAGCGTTCGGCCGCGTCGCGTTCGGCCGCCTGCTGTTCCTCCGCCAGTCGCCGCTTCTCGGTGACGTCCTGGAAGTAGAGGGTGCGTCCGTCGGGTCCGGGCACCAGCCGCAGATGCAGCCGCCGCCCGCAGTCGTCGACGAGGACGTCGAAGCCGGCGGGCCGCTCCTCGGCCGACGCCTCCAGACATCCGCTGCGCAGCCCCGGAATGTCCCGGGCGGCCGGCAGGTCCCACAGCAGCCGGCCGAACAACTCCTCCTCGGAGAAGCCCAGAAAACGTTCCGCCTCCAGATTGGCGAAGGTGATCCGCCACTCGTCGTCCACCGCGATGAAGCCGTCGCTCATGTGCCGAAGTGCCCGGCCGAGCGCGTCACGGGCGGTGCGCGACTCGTTGCTCTCCCAGCCCACGCCGATCATCCGCAGCGGCTCGCCGTTCTCGTCGTACGTGGCCCGGCCGCGCGCCTGGGTCCAGCCCCAGGTGCCGTCCCGTCGCCGGACCCGGTACTCGGCCTCGTAGACGCTGTGGTCGAGGATCGCCCGCTGGGCCGCCGCCAGGGTGGGGGCCAGGTCGTCGGGGTGGACGATCCGCATCCAGTTCTCGATCTTCCCGGTGAAGTCGGCGGGCCGGGTGCCGTAGAGCTCCAGGGCCGCCTCGTCCCAGATGAGCTCGCCGCCCCGGATGTCCCAGTCCCAGGAGCCGACCTGGACCTCCTTGAGGGCGTGCCGCAGGCGCTCGTTGTTCAGCTCGGGCTGCGCGGGTCCGGACGGCGGCGGGGCCTGGGCCATACGGTCCTCGGTCCAGGCGACCACGTCCCGCAGGAAGTCCCAGTGCTGCGGGGTGGGTTCGCCCCGGTCGCCCGCCAGGACCGTCAGCGCGCCGATGCTGCGCCGCCCGCTGAACACCGGCAGGGCGGCGAGCCCCGTGCCGGGCCACACCGGTTCGGGCGGGGTGCCGGGGGCGGAGTGCGGCACCCAGACGCCCTTGCCCTGCTGGAGGGCGCGGGCCGGGGCCAGGGGGCCCTCCTGGTCGATGATCTCCCAGGAGCGGATGAGCGCGGGCGGCAGCCCCACCGAGGACACCAGCCGCAGCGCCGACATCGGTCCGCGCAGGTGCATGGTGCCGCCGAGCCCGCTCAGCTCGCCCACCGCCTGCCCGAGCGCCAGCCTGAAGACCTCGCTCTCCGTCACACCGGGAGACACCGTGCCGAGAAGAGCGAGCCGCGCGTTCATGGTGGGAACTTATCGTTCCTGTTTCCGATCGAAACCTTCTTCACGGATTCCGACCGGCCGCCTGCCGCCGCTCTGCCTCCCCAACCGCCAACGGAAAACGGCAAGTTGTTGAAATTTCGGCCGTGTAGCGTGCCCTCGCACGGGCAGGCTTCCGATCATGAGGAGCGGGCATGGACATCGGTGTCTTCATCCCCATCGGCAACAACGGCTGGCTCATATCCAAGAGCTCACCGCAGTACATGCCGACGTTCGAGCTGAACAAGGCGGTCGTGAGCAAGGCCGAGGAACACGGCCTCGACTTCGCCCTGTCGATGATCAAACTCAAGGGCTTCGGCGGCGAGACGGAGTTCTGGGACCACTGTCTCGAATCGTTCACCCTGATGGCGGGCCTGGCCGCCGTGACGGACCGCATCAGGCTCTACGCCTCGACACCGATCCTCGCCCTGCCGCCGGCCATCGTCGCCCGCATGGCCGTGACGGTGGACTCCATCGCCCCCGGCCGCTTCGGCGTCAACATCGTCACCGGCTGGGCGCCCGGCGAGTACGGCCAGATGGGCCTGTGGCCCGGCGACGAGCACTTCGGCAACCGCTACGCCCGGGCAGTCGAGTACGTCACCGTGCTGAAGGAGTTGTGGCGCGAGGGCGTCAGCAACTTCAAGGGCGAGTTCTACGAGATGGACGACTGCGTGCTCTCCCCGCGCCCGGCGGACGGGCACATCGACATCGTCGCCGCCGGGCAGAGCGGCACCGGCATCCGCTTCGCCGCCGAGCACGCCGACTACAACTTCGTCCTGGGCAGCGGCGTCAACACTCCGCTCGCCTTCGCGGACACCACGGCCGCCCTGGCGGAGGCGGCCCGCGACAGCGGCCGGGACGTCGGAGCGCTCTCCCTGTTCATGGTCATCGCGGACGAGACGGACGAGGCGGCCCGGGCCACGTGGCAGGACTACCACGACCACGCCGACCACGCGGCCCTGGCCTACATGGCGGGGGAGTCGGCCACGGACACGACCGCCGACGACTCCTCCACCGCCCGCACCATCGTGGCCCCCGAAGGCGCCGTCAACTTCAACATGGGCACGCTCGTCGGGTCGTACGAGAGCGTCGCCCGGATGCTCGACGAGATCGCCGAAGTCCCCGGCACCAAGGGCATCATGCTCGTCTTCGACGACTTCCTCGAAGGCATCGAGAACTTCGGCACCCGTATCCAGCCGCTGATGGGCTCGCGGTCCGGGCGCACCGTGGCGGCGAACTGACTCAGGCCCGCAGCGGATTGGCGCGTGCGACGGCCAGCAGGTACCAGGCGGTGGCGCCCGTGTGCCGGTACGGGTAGTAGCCGAACCCGAAACCGGTGTCGAGGGGGCTGCTGGCCGAGACGACACCGGACCGCTCGGCCACCGCCGCCGAGCCGAGGGTCTGGCCGCCGCCGAGCAGGTCCTGGGCGCGCTCGACGGATGCGATCAGCCCCCGGGCGCGCGCCTCGTCGCCGGGAGCGCGGCGGTCGCGCAGGGCGAGCGCGAGATGGGCCGTGCCCTCGAACCACACGCCGTTGCGGTCGGGCCTCGGCTGCCCACTGGCGATCGGCGCGTCCTCGTTCGCCACCAGGCCGGCCGAGCTGAAGGTGACGCCCTCATACGACTGTCCTGCCGCAACCGTGCTGTTGGGGCGGTCGGCCGTGTCCAGCACGGCGAGGTGGGTCGCCGCCCAGTCCACGGAGCGCGCGTGGGCGGGGGAGGGGAGGGCGAGGCGGGTCCAGGTCTGGGTGTCCTCGGGGACGGGCGACGTGTTGATCGTCACGCCGTCGTTGGAGCCGGTGTAGAAGAAGCCCCCGGTGGGCTCCCACATCCGCTCGACGAAGGCATTCGCCCAGGCCCGCCGTTCCCGCCACACCCGGTCCCCGGTCAGCCGGGCGAGCCTGCCGAACAGAGCGACCAGGTCGGTGTTGTGCTCGGTGGAGCCGAACGGCTGCTTCTCGTTCGCTCCGTTCACCCCGAACGTGTAGCCGCCCAGCGGCCCGTCGGTGCGGGCGTTGCGCTCGATCCACTCCCCGATCCGCACGGCGCCGGTCAGGAACCGGCGCTCTCCGGTCCGCCCGGCGAGGGCGCCGAGCGCGATGCCGGCCCACGCCATGTCGCCCACCGCGGTGCCGGTGAAGCCGAACTGGGTGCCGACGTTGGCCGTACCGTCCGCCCGGACGAACCCCTCCGGCTGGGCCGAGCCGTCGTAGAAGGTGTACGGGCCGACGTTGTAGGCCTGACGCAGCCTGCCGTCGTCGTAGCCGGGGTCATGGGCCTGCGCGTACAACAGCGCGTCCCCGAGGACCGTGGCGCGGGTACGGCCGTCCGCCGTGCCGGAGGCGAGGTTCGCCAGGATCACCAGGGCGTTGTCGTAGGTGAACGCCGTGCTGAACAGGCCCGCCTGGTCGGTGTAGCTCTGGGCCAGTCGGACGGTGCCGTGGTCCGGGTAGGCGTCCATGGCCGCGGCGAGGAAGGAGAGGGCGCGGCGAGGGGCGGAGGGGCCGCTCGCCGCCTCGGCGGTGCCGGTCCCGGCGGTGAGGAGCACGGCGCCCGCGCCGACTCCGGTCCCGATGAGCGCACGGCGGCTGATTCCGGGGCCTTGGCTGCCGGTCATGGGTCTCCCTGGGCAGGTGACGGTCGCGCCTGAGAGCGCTCTCAGGCGGTGCGGGCCCATTCTGCTGGCGGAAGCGAAGTCCGGTCAACGACTGTGGCGTAAGGGTCAGTTGAGAGCAGCGGTCAACCGGTGGTGTGCGTAGCGGCGTCGAGGAGGGGGCCCAGTTCCCGGGTCACGGTCGTCAGGGCACGGGTGTCCTGTTCGGCCCGGGCGATGAGGATGGCGCCCTCCAGCGCGCTGATCATGAGCGTGGCGAGGGCACCGGCCCGTTCGCCCGGTACGCCCATGTCCGTCAGGGCCTCGGCCACGGGCCCGGTCCAGGTGGCGAACGCGGTGGCCACCGCTTCCCGGGTGGACGTGCTGGACTCGGCGCAGTCCACGGTGGCGGCGGCGACGGGGCAGCCGCCCGCGAAGCCCACGGTCTCGTACTCGTCCGTCCACTGCCGCACCATCTCGGCGAACAGCCCGCTCGGCGTCGGCTCCGCAAGCGTGGCGAGGAAACGGGTGACCCGCTTGCCGGCGTAGCGGCCCGCCCAGCCCACCGCCTCGTTGACCAACTGCTCCTTGCCGCCCGGGAAGTAGTGCTGGAGGGAGCCGCGCGGGGCCTCGGCGTGCGCGGCGACCTCGCGCATCCCGGTGGCTCCGACGCCCTCGCGCCGGATGAGCTGGGCGGCGCTGAAGACCATCCGCTCGCGTGGCCCGCGTCCGGACTCCGCCATGCCCGACCTCCCTCGACGTCCCCGCGGACACTCTATGACCGTGGTCATGGAGACGGCTACTATGACCACGGTCATAGTGGGCAGCTGCGGTTCGGAAACGGCGGTGCATCGTGGACTACGTGGGATTCGTCGGCCTCGGGGTGATGGGCCGCCCGATGGCGCTCAACCTCGCCCGCGCGGGAACACCGCTCCTCGTCTGGAACCGCACGCCGGACCGCTGCGAGCCCCTGCGCGCGGCCGGAGCCGAGGTCGCCGCCGACCCCGACGAGGTCTTCGCCCGGGCGGGCGTCGTCTTCCTCATGCTCGCCGACGAGGCAGCGACCGACGCCGTCCTCGGCCGGGGCACACCGGAGTTCACCGCGCGGGTCGCGGGACGCACCGTCGTCCACATGGGGACGACCGCGCCGGAGTACTCGGGCGGTCTGCGGGACGCCGTGCGGGCAGCGGGCGGGCGCTATGTCGAGGCGCCGGTGTCCGGCTCCCGAGTCCCGGCGGAACAGGGGCAGTTGGTGGCGATGCTGGCCGGCGACAGCGACGCCGTGGCGGAGGTGCGGCCGCTGCTGGCGCCCCTGTGCCGCGAGACGTTCGACTGCGGTGCCGTACCGGACGCCCTGCTGACGAAGCTGTCGGTGAACCTGTTCCTGATCACCCTGGTGACCGGCCTGACGGAGGCCTTCCACTTCGCCGACCGGCACGGCCTTGACCGGCGGCTGTTCCTGGACGTCCTCGACGCGGGCCCGATGGCCAGCGCGGTCTCCCGGATGAAGGCGCCGAAGCTGCTGGCCCGGGACTTCGCGGTCCAGGCGGGCGCCTTGGACGTACTGAAGAACAACCGGCTGATCGCCGAGGCCGCTCGCAGGGCCGGCCTGGCCTCGCCCCTTCTCGACGTCTGCCACACGCTCTTCGGTGAAACCGTCGAGCAGGGGCACGGCGGCGAGGACATGGTGGCCGTGCTGCACGCCCTGGAATCCCGGACCGACGGAGCGGACCGGCCGACGCTATAGTCAACAATGCGAATAGGTGACTAGTCGCATGACTGATGGCGCGTCGACTGGGGGCTTCATGGCCGGCAGCGGGTATCTGCGGTACGTCGCCCTGGGGGACAGCCAGACCGAGGGGGTGGGCGACGGGGACGAACTCGGGGGGTTGCGAGGGTGGGCCGACCGGCTCGCCGAGCGCATCGCCCGGGACAGCCCGGGCCTGCTGTACGCCAACCTCGCCGTCCGCGGCCGGCTCGCCGGGCAGGTGCGGGACGGGCAACTGGCGCCCGCCCTGGCGCTCGAGCCCGACCTCGCCACGGTCGTCGCCGGGGTCAACGACGTGCTGCGGCCCCGGTTCGACGCGGACGAGGTGGCCGGCCATCTGGAGGCGATGTTCGCCGCGCTCACCGCACGGGGTGCCCGCGTGGCCACGCTCACTTTCCCCGACATCGGCCGCATCGCCCCGCTGGCCCGGCCGCTCGCGCCCCGGGTCCTCGCCCTGAACGCCCGCATCCGTGAGGCCGCTCGGCGGCACGGCGTCCTGGTGGCCGACTCCTCGCCCCACCCGGCGGTGACCGATCCGCGGCTGTGGAGCGCCGACCGGCTGAACGCCAGCCCCCAGGGTCACGCGCTGATCGCCGCCGCGGTCGCCCATGCCCTCGCCCTGCCGGACAGCGACGACGGCTGGACCCGGCCCCTGCCGCCCGGCACGGCGCCCCGCTCGGGCCTGCGGGCCGTCGGCGCCGAACTGCGCTGGGCCGGAACCTTCCTCGGACCCTGGATCGTCCGCCGCGCACGCGGCCGCTCCTCCGGCGACGGACGCCGGCCCAAGCGCCCCGCCCTGCTTCCGGTGACCGCGCCGGCCGAGGGCATCTGAGAGCTCCGCCGGGAGTGCCGTCTGCCGTCTGCCGTCTGCGGGCCGTCGTGGCTGGTCGCGCCCCTGCTGCGGGGCCGCATGTCGGTACAGCCCCGCGCCCCTTGGGGGGCCTTGGTCACCTCTTTGATTAATCAACGCGGTGTTAATTTGGGGCAATGGCATTGCGCAACGCGGTGATGGCCGCACTGCTGGAGGGCGAGGCGTCCGGCTACGACCTCGCCAAGGGGTTCGAGGCCTCGGTGGCGAACTTCTGGATGGCCACCCCGCAGCAGCTCTACCGGGAGCTGGAGCGCATGGAGGGCGAGGGGCTGGTCTCGGCGCGGGTCGTGCAGCAGGAGCGCCGCCCCAACAAGCGGCTCTTCTCCCTCACCGAGGCGGGCCTGGAGGTCCTGCGCGACTACATCCTGGCGACCCCGGCCAAGCCGCTGGCCATCCGGGACGAGCTGATGGTCAAGGTGCAGTGCGTCGACATCGGCGACCTCGACGCCGTACGGGCCGCGGTCGCCGAGCGGGTCGAGCGGGCCACCGCCAAGCTCGCCCGCTACGAGCGGCTGAGGGAGCGGCTGTTGGACGGCCGCAGCGAGGACGAGTACTTCACCCATGCCGAGCGCATCGGCCCCTACCTCACCCTGCTGGGCGGCCTGGCGCTGGAGCGGGCGAACGTGCAGTGGGGCGAGGCGGCCCTGAGGCGGCTCGACCAGCGCGCGGCCGCGCACTGACCCAGGGGGTTCGTTTTCCAAACTCGATAGACGGCCGGCCTTGAGTCCGGAAACCGATCGGTTTACAGTGAGATGAAACCGATCGGTTTCCGTATCTGTTCTGCGCATCCTCGTTCTCAAGGAGTGGTCATGACCGCGATCAAAGACGCCGTCGTCCTCGTCACCGGCGGCAGCCGTGGGATCGGCAAGGCCCTGGTGGAAGAGCTGTACGCGCGTGGCGCCAGCAAGGTGTACGCCACCGCCCGCGACCCGCGCACGGTGACGCACCCGGATGCGGTACCGCTGGCTCTGGAGGTCACCGACCCCGACTCGGTGGCGGCAGCGGCGGCGCGGGCGCAGGACGTCACCGTCCTGATCAACAACGCGGGCGTCTCCGTCGGCGGCCCCTTCCTCGACACCCCGGTCGACGACGTGCGCCGCGAGTTCGAGATCAACTTCTACGGACCGCTGCTGGTGACCCGCGCCTTCGTGCCCGTCCTCGAGCGCAACGGCGGCGGACACATCCTCAACGTCCACTCCGTGCTGTCCTGGCTGGGCAACGCCGGCTCCTACAGCGCCTCCAAGGCGGCCCTGTGGCAGCAGACCAACTCCCTGCGCCTCGAACTGCAGCCCCGGGGCATCGCGGTCACGGGCCTGCACGTCGGATACGTGGACACCGACCTGACCGCGCGCGTCGACGCCCCCAAGTCCGCCGCCCGCGATGTCGCCGCGCTCGCGCTCGACGGCATGGAGTCCGGGGCGCACGAGGTACTGGCCGACGACATCTCACGGCAGGTCAAGGCGGGACTGGCCGGCGAACTGTCGGCGCTCTACCCGCAGTTGGCTGTGTAGCGGGGGCTATCCGGACGCGCCGACCAGGGCCCACACGGTCTTGCCGTTGCGTCCCCGGTCCCGTACCCCCCAGGTCCGGGCCAGCTGGTCCACCAGATGCAGTCCGCGGCCGCGCTCGTCGTCCGGGCTCGGCGCGTCCCGCAGCACGGGCGGGGCCGGGCTCTGGTCGGACACCGCTATGAAGCAGGAGCCGTCGGCCCGCGCGGTCACCGATATCTCGAACTCCCGCTCGAGGATCGGTCCGTGGCGGACGACGTTGGCCGCCAGCTCGGAGGCCAGCAGTACGACGTTCTCCGTGATCGCGTCATCCTTGCCATGTCCCCACGTGGCCAGATGACGTCGTACCCGATGCCGGGCGAAGCCCACGGAAGCCGGGTGCCGGGGCACCCGGAAGGCCTCTCGTCTCAGCACAAAGCATCCCTCCCCTGTCAACACCGAAAGCCTCCCCACTGGAGAGCGCACAGTGACAGGTCAATGTCACCGCCGACCCGACACCCGACTGATTCCGGCCACCTCGGGACCACCGGTAACGCGGGGGGTGCCAGGCGGGCGTTGAGGCGCCACACGGTTCCCGACGGCCGCCGTATGAGACGAAAACAGCAGTTCGGGCGGTATGTCGGGCGATGGACGCATACCCGTTCGGCAGGCGGGGGGCGGTACGCCGGCGTCCTGCCGAACTGTCTGGCATATGCCCGCACGCGGCCAGAATGGCCGAACACGGCGTTCCCGATCTCGTCGTGGGCACGGATTGGTTGCGGCCGGGGATTCGCGGAGCGGCTTCGCCGGGGGCTCCGGCAGCATGACGAGGCATGGGGAGAGATCGGTACGTCGACTTTCTGCGGGCGTGGGCGATCGTTCTGGTGGTGCTCGGCCACTGGTTGATCACGGCCCTGGTGCACGGGCCGGACGGTGCGCTGGGCGCGCCGGAGTTGCTGGCCGCGGTGCCCTGGACCCAATGGCTGACCCTGCTGTTCCAGATCATGCCGCTCTTCTTCCTGGCCGGCGGACACGCGGCGGCCGGATCCTGGGCGCGGACGCGTACGGCGGGCGGTTCGACCACGGGATGGGTGGGGCGGCGGGCCGTACGACTGCTGCTGCCGACCGGGCTCTACAGCGGGCTGGTGCTGCTCGCCGTCGGGATCTGCGAAGCCGTCGGCGTGGATCGGGGCACCCTCGCGCTGGTCGGCTGGGCCATGGCGATGCAGTTCTGGTTCCTGCCGGTGTATCTGCTGGTCAGCGCGCTGACGCCGGTGCTGCACGCCGCCCACCGGCGCTGGGGGCGAGCCGTCCCCGTGGTCCTGGGCGCGGTCGCGGTGGTCGCCGACACGCTCGTGCTCGCCGTCCACGCGCCCTTCGTGGGCCTGCTCAACTACGTCCTCGTCTGGGGCGTCGCCTACCAGCTGGGCTTCTGCTGGCATGACGGACTGCTGACCGGGCGCCTGCTGCCCGCCGCGATGGCCGTCGGCGGCGGGCTGGTCTTCGCGGCGCTGGTCTGCCTCGGCCCCTTCCCGGTCAGCCTGATCCTGGTGACCGGACAGACCCCGAGCAACACCAATCCGCCGTCGGTGGCGATGCTGGCCTGGGCGGTGGCCCAGGTGGGCGCCTGTCTGCTCGCCGCACCCGCCCTCCGGCGCCTCCTCGAACGCGAGCGGGTGTGGCGGGTCGTGCGCCCGCTGGGCGGTGTCAGCATGACCCTGTATCTGTGGCACATGCTGCCGGTGCTGATCGCCGCGGCCGCCTTCTACCTGACCGGCCTCGCCCCCGAACCCGCCCTGAACTCCGCGTCCTGGTGGGCCCTGCGCCTGCCCTGGCTGCTGGTGCTCGGCGCGCTCCTCACTTTCCTCGTGTCGGCGCTGCGCCCTTCGGAGGGTGCCCTGGTGGCACGGTACGAGCACATCCGCCCGGACACCGGCCCGTATCGCGCCTGGCTCCTGTGGCCCGGTCTCGCCGCGACCGTCCTCGCCCTGATCCGCTTCGCCACCCGGGGCTTCGCCGAGGACGGACGCGTCCCCGTCCCGGCCGCCGTGGGTCTCGTCCTGGGCGCGGCCCTGGTCCTGCTCCACCGGGCCCCGGGCGGACAGGGTTCCGTACCGCGACGGCCCGCCGAGACCCCGGGCGCCTTGGAGGAGGCGGCCTGACGGCGAGTCCGTAGGGTGTGCCCATGTCCACGACGCCACGCTGGCTCAACGCCGAGGAGCGACGGGCCTGGCTGGCCTACATCGACTTCTCCACCCTGCTCGCCGACCATCTGAACCGGCAGCTGCGGCGGGACGCCGGCATGACGCACGCCGACTACAGCCTGCTCGCCCACCTCTCCTCAGCGCCCGACGGCGTCCTCGGTATGTCCGAACTGGCCCAGCGGCTGAAGATCACCCGCAGCCGGCTCACCCACGCGGTGAACCGGCTGTGCGAGGCGGGCCTCGTGGACCGGCGCGAGGATCCCGCCGACGGCCGCGGCCAGCTCGCCGTCCTCACCGATGAGGGCCACGCCTTGCTGGAACGAGCGGCCCCGGGCCATGTGGAGGCCGTCCGCCACGCGGTCTTCGACGCCCTCACACCCGAGCAGGTACGGCAGTTCGCGGAGATCGGCGAGGCGATCAGCGAGGCCCTGCACCGCGTGGACGGGGCGGACGACCCGACGGTGCTGCCGTGGCGGCGCAGGTGAGCGCCTGCGGTTACCACCGCTGACTCGGCGCTCGTCTCCGCGAGGCACCCTGCGCATGACACCGTTGACCGATGTGACGGCCCAGGCCCGTGCGCGCCGGTTCCGGTCGGTGGACTGCGCGGGGGCGATAGCCGAGCTCGTCGGAGCGGCCCAGCAGGTCGGCGAGGTACCAGACGATGGCGAGCCACATCTCCGTACCCTGCAGGCCCGGTTCGGGCCCGGGCCGCCCGCGCCGAAGCCCTTGCCGTCCTGCCGGCGGGAGAGGGCGGCCGTCAGCTGCCGCTCGGCCCAGGCCCTGATGTCGGCCGTGCGGTAGCCGTCGCCGCGCGTGCCGATCTGGCGCGTGCACAGCCACAAGGGGTGGGCGACGTCCATGGGGCGAAGGCTGGGCAGGCGGGCGCGCGGCCGGGAAGTGTGCCGGGTGGATCTTGCCGGGGAGGCGCGGTTTACCCGGGCCGGTGCGGGCTACGCGGCTGGCATGCCACCTGTGCTCCCTCCGGCACCCGGGAGGTCCTCATGACCCGGAAGATACGAGACGTGATGTCGCCCGGCGCGGCAGCCCTCGAACCCATGACCACCCTGGCACGCGCCGCCCGCGTGATGCGGGAGCGCGACGTGGGCGACGTGCTCGTCGCCTACGACTGCGACCTGTTCGGCGTGCTCACGGACCGCGACATCGTGATCCGGGCCCTGGCCGCGGGACTCGACCCGGAGCACACCACCGTCGGGTCCGTCTGCACCCCGCCACCGGTGGCGACCCTGTCGCCGGACGACACCACCGACCGCGCCATCGAGCTGATGGGCCGGTACGCCGTCCGTCGCCTGCCGGTCGTCGAGCGCGGCGGCTGCCCGGTCGGCATGGTCAGCATCGGCGATCTCGCCACCACCGAGGATCCCTGTGCGGCTCTCGCGGACATCAGCAGGGCCGCTCCGAACCATTGAGCGCACCCCGCGTGAGGGCGTGCCCGCACGGGTAGGCGCACGGTCAGGGACCGCATCGTCCGGCGGGAGACTCCCATGAGCGTCACACTCGTTCATCCGCGCCCCAAGTTCGCCCGGGCACGGCTCACCGAACCGCCGCCGACCGGCTATCTGCATCTCGCCGCCGCCGTGGAGCCGCCCCCGGGCGGAGTCGGCAGGCCGGGACACAGCCGGGGCAAGTCCCACCTGCTCGACCTGCTGCGGGCCGAGGCGGAGGACCTGGCCAGCCTGACCGAGGTGAAGCGGGCGAGTGTGTACCGGGCCGCGGCCCTCGCGCCAGCCGTGGGCTGGGACCCGCCCGAGGGACTGCACCGCGCCCGCTACGACGTCGTCCTGCTCGTGGAGACCCGGACACCACGCGACATCGCCCCGGTACGGGACAGCGTCGCCTATCGCCGTCTGCGCCGTCGGCTGGAACACGCGGCCCGGGACGTCCACGAGATGAGCGCCCGCTGCGCCAAGTGCCTGGCGGACGTGGACCGCGGACACCAGGGCCTGTTCCAGTTCACCTACTTCGTGGCGGAGGACGCGCGGCGCACCGCCGAACTCTGGGAGCACCTCGCCGGCTGGTACGCAGCCGAGACGGGCCTGGACAACTCCGTGCTGCTCCAGCCGCTGGACGAGAGCGCGTCGGACTACAGCTTCGTCGCCCACGCCCGCTGGGACGCGGGCCTGGCCGCCGTCGCCCTGCGCCAGTTCACCAAGCCCAGCTTCTACCGCTTCCTCGGGCCCACCCTGCGGGAGAACCGCACGGCCGCGATGCCGGTGCTCCACCACCTCGTACAACTGCGGGACCGGTGAGAGGGACTGCCGTGCCGCGTCAGGCGCGGGTGTCCGGGCCCATCATCTCGTCGAGGTGACTGTTCGCGCCCGTGTCGTACGACCGCGGGGTGCGGTGGCGGCGGTGCGCGCCCCCGCTCACCATGGCCAGACCCAGGCAGAACAGGAGCGCCAGCGCGAGGCCGGAGCTGAAGATCGCCAGCGTGTTCATGGTGGCGATGTGGTGGTCCAGCACCGACACCGAGTACTCGGGGCCGCCGGACAGGTTGCCGGCGATCGCCAGGGCGGTGAAGGCGCCCGTCGCGCCGAGGAGGAGCAGTCCGAGGAACAGCATCCGAGTCATCTCCTCAACATCCTCACACGAGGTCGTTCACCAGCACGGGTACCCCCGCCCCGGCGGCCCATGACCCGCACGCCCGACCGGGAGCGGTGCATCGGCCGGGGCGCGCGGGGTAGGCGGGCAACAGAGCGTGGACGTCGTGCGGGAAGGGGTGACGACCGCGATGCAGTTCCATGACCGCGGGCACGCCGGGCGGGAACTGGCCGGCCGGCTGCGGATCGAGCAGGAGAAGGGCGTGCTGCCCCACCCCCTGGTCCTGGCCCTGCCGAGAGGCGGTGTCGCCGTCGCTCGTGAGGTGGCGCGGGCCCTGGACGCCCCGCTCGACGTGCTGGTCGTACGGAAGATCGGCGCCCCCTTCCAGGAGGAGCTCGGCGTGGGCGCGATCGCCGGGGACGACGAGCCGCTCTTCGACGACGACACCCTGGACCAGCTGGGCCTGACCGAGGCCGAACTGGCACCCGTCGTCGAGCGGGAACGCGAGGAGCTCCGGCGCCGCCTGCGCCGCTACCGGCAGGACCGCCCCGCCCCCGACCTGGCGGACCGCACCGTGATCGTGGTGGACGACGGGCTCGCCACCGGCGTCACGGCTCGCGCCGCCCTGCGCTCCGTACGCCGACAGGCACCCGAGCGGGTCGTGCTGGCCGCCCCGGTCTGCTCGCCGCAGGCAGCGGACCTGTTGCGCGCGGAGGCGGACGCGGTGATCTGTCTGCAGCGGCCGGACGACTTCATGGCGGTCGGCCTGTGCTACGAGGAGTTCGAGCAGCTGACGGACGAGGACGTCCTGACGGCCCTCGGCGAGACCGCCGACCACTGACCCGCGCGGCCACCCGGGCCGGTCGCGACCGCCGTTCGCTCAGGCCGAGGCGCGCGGGCGGGAGTCCGGCTGAGCGGTGGTCGTGCGGTCCGCCTCGGCCTGGATGAGCAGCGAGAGCAGCGACGCCACCGTGAGGCCGGCCTCGGCCGGGTGCCGTAGCACCTTGCTGGGGTCGATCCGGTACGTGTTGGAGCGTCCCTCCCTGGTGTGGGAGAGGTATCCGGCCTGCTCCAGGTCGGCGATGATCTTCTGGACGGCGCGTTCGGTGAGGCGGCAGTGGGCGGCGATGTCGCGGATTCGGGCGCTGGGGTTGTCCGCGATGGCGGCCAGCACCCGCGCGTGATTCGTGATGAACGTCCATCCGGTGTGTGGCTCGGGCACTCCATCCATGCCCCCACTCTAGCGACCCGGTGTTCACGCATTCAAAAACACGTACTGCGTTTCCGGTATTGGTTGACGTATGTGGGCCGAAGCGGGGAACCTTGGAGTCGAAGGCGGGCGAGCACGGGAGGGAGAGACGCCATGGCGGAGCCTGCGCACGCGGCGCGGCCCCGTACGACGCGGGACGCCGACGACATGGCGGTCGGCGTCGCCACGTCGTCCGTGCCGCCGTGCCTCGCGACGATCCATGTGCTGCCGGTCGGCGAGCGCACGGACATCCGGATCGACGGCGAGCTCGACTTCGGCAGCCGGCAGCTGTGGGACCGTCTGGAGGAGGCGCTCGACGACTCGGCCGGAGGCGTCGACCTGGACCTGGGTGAGGTCGGGTTCTGCGACTGCGCAGGGCTCAATCTGCTGCTCGATCTGCGGCGGCGGGCCATGGACCACGGCAAGACGGTGACCCTGCGCGTGAGCTGTCCCTCGGTCGACCGGCTTCTGGAACTGACCGGCGCCCGGGAGCTGTTCCCGCAGGCCGGGCCCGCCTCTCAGAGCGCCGGGGCCGCCCCGGACGAGCGGTTTCCGCGCGTGGACGTCGACGGCGAACTGCGCAGGGAGGTCACCGAGTTACGGCGTGCGATGCGGACCCGGCCCGGCATCGATCTGGCCCGGGGCATCCTGATGGCCACGTTCAACCTGAGTCCGGAGGCCGCATGGACCGTGCTCGTCACGGCGTCGCAGAACACCAACACCAAGCTGCACGTGCTGGCGCAGGACCTGGTGGGCACGGTACGGGGGATGCCGCTGCCCGAGGAGGTCCGGCAGCAGGTGGCGGCCGCGGTCACGCAGGCCCGCCGGGTGATGGAGGCTCCGCCCGCATGAGTCGGCCCGGGTCCTCGACGGTGAGCCCCGCGGCTCCGGTGACCGTCCGGCGGCGCACCGCATGAGCGGACGGGCGCCGGCCGGTGACGGGCCCGCTGCGGCGGCTGCGCGGCTGACCGGACGTGCGGTGCGCGGTGAGCGCCCGCTGTCCGGTGCGGTCACCGAAGTCGCCCTCGACGGCGGTGGAACGGTGCTGGTGAAGCGGGCCGACGAGCCCGACGCCGTACGGGCCGAGGCGGCGGGACTGCGCTGGCTGGCGGACGCGGGCACGGTTCGCGTTCCGAACGTCCTCGGGTGCGAGGGGAGTTGGCTGGTCACCGACCTCGTACCGCAGGGCCAGGCGACGGCACGGACGGCGGAGGAGTTCGGGCGCGATGTGGCCGCACTGCACGCGGCCGGCGCACCCGCGTTCGGGGCGCCGCCGCCCGAGGGACCCGTCGACGCGTACATCGGGCTCGCTCCGATGCGGAACGTCCCCGGCGCCGACTGGCCTCGCTGGTACGCCGAGCACCGGGTGCTGCCGTATCTGCGTGCCGCGGTCGACGGGGGCGTGATCCGCCGCGCCGAGACGTCCGCCGTCGAGCGCCTCTGCGAGCGGCTGCCCGGCCTGGCGGGTCCCGCCGAGCCCCCCGCCCGGCTGCACGGCGACCTGTGGAACGGCAATGTGCTCTGGGGTGCCGACGGCCACGCCTGGCTGATCGACCCGGCAGCGCACGGCGGCCACCGGGAGACCGACCTCGCGATGCTCCACCTCTTCGGCTGTCCGCACCTGGACCATGTCCTGGACGGCTACCGGCAGGCCGCGCCGCTGGCGGACGGCTGGCGGGACCGCGTCGGGCTGCACCAGCTCTTTCCCCTGCTGGTCCACGCCGTGCTGTTCGGCCGCTCCTACGCCGAGCAGGCCCTCGCGGTGACCCGGGCGGCGCTCGCGCGATGACCCGCAACCGACGTCGGCGGCTTCGTCTCCGTACAGACCCGTTGTCCGTACAGACCCGTTGTCCGTACAGACCCGTTGGCCGTACAGACCCATTGACGCGGCCATCGTTCTTCCCGACACTGGCCTGACTACGTAGTCAAAGCGGCCGACCCCACGGCCGGGCTCGATTGACTACGTAGTCACGACAGGGAATCCGCGGGAGAGCGCATGGCCACGAGCAGAACCGCGGGGACCCCGGACGGTTCCGGGCGTCGCCGTCGCGGCCCCGGCATGACCGAGGTCGCCCGCGCGGCCGGCGTCTCACAGAAGACCGTGTCGCGGGTGGTCAACGGGGAACCGCACGTCAGCCCCGAGGTGCGCGACCGCGTGCTGAGGGTCATCGAGGAGCTGGACTACCGCCCGAACAACGCGGCGCGCGCCCTGCTCCTGGGCCGCTACCGGCGCATCGGCGTCGTCTCCCTGGGCACCGCCCTGTACGGCCCCTCGACCCTGCTCATCGCGCTGGAACGGGCGATGCAGCGGGCGGGCTACTCCTTCGCCGTGGCCAGCACCCTGGAAGGACAGCGCGTCCCGGTCGCCGTGGAGGCGCTGCTGGAACAGGGCGTCGACGGCATCATCCTGTCCGAGCCCATCGACGACGGCACCCCGCTCAGAATCAGCGCGGACGTACCCGTCGTCAGCCTCGCCGAGGGGCTGGAACAGACCGGCGGCGTCAGCGCGGTGGTCGGCGCCGACGGCGCCCTCGCCGCCCGGATCGCCACCGAGCACCTGCTCTCCCTGGGCCACCGCACCGTCTGGCACATCCCCGGTCCGCAGGACTGGTGGGCCGCCCGTGACCGTGTGCGGGGCTGGCGCGAGGCCCTCGCCGCCGCCGGCGCACCCGAACCGCCCCTGCCGGAGGCCGGCGACTGGACCCCGGCCTCCGGCTACGCCACAGGACGACGGCTCGCCCAACTCCCGGACATCACCGCCGTGTTCGCCGCCAACGACGACATGGCCATCGGTGCGCTGCGGGCGTTCGCCGACGCGCGAGTGTCCGTCCCGGACGGCGTGAGCGTCGTCGGCTTCGACGACATCCCCGCCGCCGCCTACCTCTCACCGCCCCTGACCACCGTCCGCCAGGACTTCACCGTCATCGCCGAGCGAGCGATCGACGTGCTCGTCGCCATGATCGAAGGACGGCCCACTCCCACCGAACCCATCGCCCCCGCCGTCGAGTTGACCCTACGGGCCTCCACCGGACCGGCCCGCGGACCCGCCCCGCCCCGCCGCTGACCCCCCGGCCGAACGGCCCCGGCACCCCCGCCGCGGGCCCGGACAGCCCTGCCCGCCCGCGCCGCCCGTCGCCCTCTTCGTCGTCCTGCGCAAACAGCTCCTCGAAGGACTGTCCACGGGCCGTTGAGGGCTGACGGTGCGTCAATCACCGTTTGGAGAACGATGTTCCCGCTTCCTCGCCGCGTTCTGTTCGGCGCCGCCTACTACCACGAGTACCAGCCCCACGAGCGGCTGAAGGACGACCTCGACCTGATGGCCGAGGCGCGCTTCACGGTCATCCGGGTCGGCGAATCGGTGTGGTCGACCTGGGAGCCGGAGAGCGGACGGTTCGACCTGGACTGGCTCCAGCCGGTGCTCGACGGCGCGCACGAGCGGGGCATCTCGGTGATACTGGGCACGCCGACGTACGCCGTGCCGCCGTGGCTGGCCCGCCAGTACCCGGAGATCACCGGGGAGGCCCGCACGGGTGAGCGCATCGGCTGGGGTGCCCGCCAGGAGGTCGACATCACCCACCCGGCGTTCCGCTTCCACGCCGAGCGGATCATCCGCAAGGTCGTCGCTCGGTACGCCGACCACCCGGCCGTGATCGGCTTCCAGATCGACAACGAACCGGGCCTGCATCTCCTGCACAACCATGGCGTGTTCCAGCGCTTCACCGATGAACTCCGCGCGCGGTACGGCGATGTGGAGACCCTCAACAGGGAGTGGGGGCTGGTCTACTGGTCGCACCGGCTGTCCACCTGGGCCGACCTGTGGCGGCCGGACGGCAACGCCCAGCCGCAGTACGACCTCGCCTGGCGCCGCTTCCAGGCCCGTCTGGTCACGGAGTTCATCGCCTGGCAGGCCGACATCGTGCGCGAGTACGCCGGCCCCGGCCAGTTCGTCACCACCTGCATCTCCTACGACCGTCCGGGCGTGGAGGACGACCGGCTCACCGAGCGCCTCGACGTCACGGCGGGCAACCCCTACTACACGATGCAGGACGCCCTCGCCCTGCCCGACCGGGGCAGCTCCGGCCAGGACTGGACGACCAACGGCACCTGGGCCCTGTACCGCAGCGCCGACCGCATGTACTCCTCCCGTCAGGAGCCGTTCCTGGTGACGGAGACCAACGCGCAGGCGATCGGTTTCTCCTGGAACAACCGCCCTGCCTACGACGGCCAGTGGCGCCAGGCCGCCTGGGCGCTGATCTCGCGCGGTGCCTCGATGATCGAGTACTGGCACTGGCACACCCTGCACTTCGGCGCCGAGACCTACTGGGGCGGCATCCTCCCGCACAACGGCCGGCCCGGTCGCGTCTACCGCGAACTAGCCGCTCTCGGGGCCGAGTTGGAGAAGGCCGGGGAGCTGGCGGCCCAGCTGACCCCGGACGCCGACGTGGCGTTCCTCTACGACGGCCCCAGCAAGTGGGCGTTGCAGGGGCAGCCGCCCCTCGCCGACGCGGACGGCGGCCCGGACGCGCGCTCGTACGAGAGGATCTTCGACGCCTTCTACCGGGGCGCCTTCGACGCGGGCCTGCAGTCCCGCATCCTGCACCCGGGCCAACTCGCCGACGCCGACCTGCCACCCGTCCTGGTGGTCCCCGCCTACTACGCGGCCGACGACGCGGTCCTCGACCGGCTCAAGGCCTACGCCGAGCGGGGCGGCCACCTCGTCCTCGGTCCGCGTACCGCCTACGCCGATCACGAGGCCCGGGCCCGCACCGACGCCCAGCCCGCGCGTCTGGCGGAGGCGGCCGGGGTGACGTACGACGAGTTCAGCAACCTCGACGGACCCCTGCCGGTCAGCGGCACCGCCACCCTCGCCCTCCCGCCGGAGGCCCGCGCCCTGTACTGGGCGGACGGTCTGCGCCCGCAGGGTGCCGAGGAACTGGCCGGGTACGTCCACCCGCACTTCGGCCGGTGGCCCGCGGTCACCACGCACCCGCACGGCAAGGGCCGTGTCACCCACGTCGGCACGGTCCCTGACCCGGACTTCGCCCAGGCCCTGTTCGACTGGACCGCCCCGGCCGACTCCTGGCGCCCCGCCCATCCGAGCGTCACCTCGACCACGGCCACCGCCGCGGACGGCCGCCGGGTCCGCTTCCTGCACAACTGGTCGTGGGAGCCGGTGTCCGTGCCCGTACCCGGGTCCCTGCGGGACGTGGTGACGGACACCGTGTACGACGACGGTGTGCCACTGGGGCCCTGGGACGTGAAGGTGCTCGAGGAGTGAGCGCGGTACCGGTCCGAGTCAGTCGTCCGGCTGCTGTAAAGGATTCCTTGACAAGCGATGGGCTGTAAAGGAATCCTTTACACGTGGCCGATTCCTCCCTGCGTCTCACCGACCTGAGCGCTCTGCTGGCCGAGCAGTCGGCCGTTCTCGCCAAGGCGGTGGGCAGCCCGCTGACGGCGCCGGACTACCTAGAAATGGTCCGGCGCTCCCAGGGCGTCGACGAACTCGCGCAACAGGTGCTCCAGTTGTGCGTCCGGCAGGCGCGGGACGCCGGCCACACCTGGCAGGAGATCGGGGACCTGCTCGGTGTCACCCGCCAGGCCGCCTTCCAGCGGTTCGGCAAGCCCATCGATCCCCGGACGGGAGAACCCATGGACAAGACGGTGACCATGACGGACGCCGCGGAGCGTGCCCGCGGCATCGTCGAGGACGTCCTGGAGGGCCGGATGGACGCGGCCCGACGCTCGTTCAACGACCAGGTGCTGGCGGCCTTCACCGACGAGGTGCGGGGCGACGGCCTCGCCACCGTCGCCGGTCTGGTCGGCGCGTTCGAGGGCTTCGGGGAGGACGATCCCTTCGTCCGGCGCATCGGCGACCACACGGTCGTCGACATCCCGCTGCGCTACGAGGCCGGCGACATGAAGGCCCGGGTCGCGTTCGACACGGACGAGAAGGCCGCCGGAATCTTCATCCTCGCGCCCGAGACCCCGTAGCCGAGGCCCGCCATGCCGACCGACCTCCTCGCGTCCTCGCAGCCCCCGCCCTGGGTCGCGATCGGGCCGCTGATCGCGCTCGTCCCCGCGATCCTCTGCATGATCGACGTCGCCCGGCACCCGAACACCCGGAACCTGACCCCTCAGGCCTGGCTCGCCATCTGCGCGTTCGGCAACCTCTTCGGGCTCATCGCCTATCTGCGGTTCGGCCGGAACGAGAACCGATAGGCGCCGCAGCGCCCGCTACACGCCCCGCTCGGCCGCTTGGAACCCGGGCCCAGTGTCCGCAGCGCCTCGTCGAGGGATCCGACAAGTCCGAACCGGTCCTGGACGAGATCAGGCAGGACCCCGAGCTGCGTTCGAGGACCATCGCCCACGGCCGTGACATCGTCCTGGGCATGGTCCGCTGCCGCGCCCCCGTGGTCACCGCCGTCAACGGCCCGGCCGTGGGCCTCGGGTGCAGCCTCGTGGCCCTCAGCGACATCGACCTGGCCCCTGCACACCAGCCTGCTGCCGGCCAAGGAGTACGCCCTCACCGACGCCCGTATCCCGGCCGAGAAGGCCGTCGCCCTGGGGCCGGCCAACCATGTGGCGGCCGACCCGCTGGCCGAGGCGACGGCCTGCGCGAAACGGATCGCCGGGCTGCCGAGGCAGGCGGCGGAGAGCACCAAACGCGTCCTCAACACGCATCTGGAACGCGCTGTGCTCGCCACCCTCGACTACGCCACGAGCGCCGAGGAACAGTCCTTCCAGACCGACGACTTCCGCGACACGCCGGCCCGGCTCACCGGGAAGTGAGCTTCCACAGATGGTCCGCCGTGCCGTTGTCGTCCCACTGCAGGACCTGGGCGCCGGAGGACGTGCTCATGTTGTTCACGCCGAGCAGCAGTCCGCTGTTGTAGTTGGCGATCTTGTAGTAGCCGCCGCCGTCCGGGATGAGCTGCCAGAGGTGGTCGGCGGTTCCGTTGTCGCCCCAGATCAGGGCGGTGCCGCCGTCGCTGGTGCTCATGGCGTTGATGCCGAGCAGCAGCCCGCTCGCCTGCTGCTGGATCTTGTACAGGCCCCTCCCGGCGGCCACGAGCGTCCAGTTCTGGTCGGTGCCCGTGGTGGACGTGGCCTGGACGGCCGAGGTGCCCTGGGCGGTGCCCGCGCCGCTGGTGTCGAGGGCGAGGCCGCTGTTCTTGTTGGTGATCTGGTAGCGCCCGGCCAGTGAGGTGCTGGTGCCGCTGGGGGTGATGACCAGGTGGTAGCCGTCGGAGGCGTTCATCGTGACGGGCACGGTGATGGAGCCGTTGCTGACCGGGTAGTCGGTGTCCGAGACGGTGACCGGCCCGGAGACCGCCGTCGTACGGCCCTTGGAGGGGGTGTACTCCAGCTTGACGTGCACCGTGCTGCCGAAGGCCGACAGCGAGGACAGGCCGGTGACGCTGACGGCGCAGGAGCCGGTGCAGCCGCCGGCGACGACGCTGATCTGGTTGCCGGCCCCGTTCCGGGCGGCGAAGCCGTCGATGCCGGTCTGCGCCGGAGGAGTGGTGACGACCATGTTCCCGGACATGTCGCCGTACCACTTGTAGAGCCAGTACGCGCCGTTCGGTGAGCCGCCGGTGTCGGTCAGGGTGTCGCCGAGGGTGCCGTAGTGGTTCCAGAACGCCAGCTCGGCGTCGTGCACACCGGTCCGCTCGAACTTGGCGACATAGCCGACGAGCGGTCCTGGCACGCCGACCTCGCTCGTGGTGCCGTACTCCTCGATGGCGATGGGGCGCGGGCTGATGCCCAGGCTGCTCTCCAGCGCGCGATACGCGGAGACATGCGCGGCGATGTTCTGCGAACCCTGCAGCTCGTGCCAGGAGATGATGTCCGGCACGGTGCCGCTGGCCTTGGCGTCGGTGAGGAACGTGCTCATCCAGGACTGGTTCCAGGCCGAGTAACTCGGGCCCTGGACCGGCGTCCTGGTGTCCCTCGCCCGGACCTCCTGGTAGGTGCGCGCCCACCCCGCGTCGAAGCCGCCCGCGTGGGTGGTGTCCCAGGTCCAGTCGGGCTCGTTCCACAGTTCGTACGCGGCGATGTTCGTGGCGCCGGAGGACTGCACGGACGCGACCTGCTTGTCCACGGCCGACAACCAGTCGCTCCAGCTCACCCACTTGTACGGGAAGTTCGGGTACCAGTCCGGCATGCGTACGACGACCTTGGCGCCGGCGTTCGCCGCCTTGGCGGCCACCACCAGGGCGTCACCCGCCGGCCTGGGCTCTCCGTTGGGCAGCTGGGAGCCGCCCGGGGCCATCTGGACGAAGGTGCTCGGCTTGAGCGGGGTGACCAGGCTGTCGGCCGGGGTGCTCGCGTCGGCGAGGCCGTAGAGGCTGCCGGTCGCCACATGGGTGACGGAGCGCAGGGTCTGGTCGGCGTTGACGACCAGGGTGGTCGAGGACGTGGGGGCGGCCTGGGCCGGTGCGGCGTTGGCGAGGGCGGCCGCGATGAGGGCGGCGCCGAGGACGGCCGCCAGGCGCGCGGGAACGGGGGGTCTTGTGCGGCTCATGACAGAGGTCTCCTCAGGGAGGAAGGGAGAGAGGGGAATCGCGGGTGGTGTCAGTCCTTCACGGCGCCCGCGGTGACACCCGCGGCCACATAGCGCTGGGCGAGGACCAGCAGGACCGCTGCGGGGACGGACGCGACGACGGCGGTGGCCATGATCGCGTTCCACTCCTGGTTGTTGTTGCCGATGTACTTGTAGATGCCGAGGGTGATCGGCCTCAGATCGCCGCCGCCGTCCAGGGTGTTGGCGAAGACGAAGTCGGACCAGGCCCACAGGAAGGTGAACAGCGAGACGGTGACCAGGGCGTTGCGGCTCACCGGCAGCACCACCGACCAGAAGGTGCGGAAGGTGCCGGCACCGTCGATCCGGGAGGCGGCGATGAGCTCGCCGGGGATGCCGGACATGAACGCGGTGAAGATCATGACGCCGAACGGCACGGCGATGGTGGAGTCCGCGATGATCAGTCCCCACCAGGAGTTGAGCAGACCGAGGTCGAGGAAGATGCCGTAGAAGCCCATCGCCATGACGATCCCGGGGATCATCTGCGCGACCAGCAGAACGAGTCCGAGCGCGCCGCCCCCGCGCGGGCGGAGCTTCGCCAGCGAGTAGCCGGCGGGGGCGGCGAGCAGCAGCGTCAGCGCGACGGTGCCGAGACCGATGACCAGGCTGGTGCCGAGGTAGGGCAACTGGTCGTCCAGGACGGCCCGGTAGCCCTCGAAGGTGGGGTGCAGCGGGAACAGGTCGGGCGGGTCCTTGCGCATGTCCTGCTGCGGGGTGAGCGACACGTTGAGCATCCAGTACACCGGAAACAGCATCAACGCGGTGAGGACGAGACCGACGACGGTGTGACGGCGGCCCCTGGAGCGGGACTTCACGCTTCCTGCCTCCTCTGGACGCGGATGTACAGCAGCCCGAAGACGAGCGCGATGAGGATGAGGATGTTGCCGACAGCGGCACCGGGGCCGAACTTGGGCAGCAGCGTGCCGAAGCCCAGCTGGTACGACCAGGTCGCCAGGGTCGAGGAGGAATCACCCGGACCGCCCTTGGTCATGATCCAGATCAGGTCGAACACCTTGAGGGTGTAGACGAGACCGAGGAGCAGGGTGATCGCGGACACCGGCCGCAGCAGCGGGAAGGTGATCCGCCGGAACTGCTGCCAGGCGCACGCCCCGTCCAGGGCCGCCGCCTCGTACAGCTCGGCCGGGATGTTCTGCAGACCGCTGTAGAGGATCACCAGGTTGAACGGGATGCCGATCCAGATGTTGGCGACGATCACCGACGTCAGCGCCCAGTCCGGCGAGGTCAGCCAGCCGACCGGGCCGACCCCGAGGAAGTGCAGGAAGTAGTTCACCACTCCCGACTCGCTGTTGAACATCCACGACCAGGTCGACGCCGACACGATCAGCGGCAGCAGCCACGGGATGAGGAACAGGGCACGCAGGGTGGGCGCGAGACGGAAGTGCCGGTTGAAGAAGACCGCGAGGGCGAGCCCGATGACGTACTGGAAGGCGATGGACACGAAGGTGAAGACCATCGTGTGCCGAATCGCCGGGCCGAACGTCGGATCGTCCAGCACCTTCCGGAAGTTGGCCCAGCCGGAGAACGGTGCGTCCCCGGCCACGAAGGAACGGACGGTGTAGTCGCGCAGGCTCAGATCGAGGTTGCGGTAGAGCGGATAGAGGTAGAAGGCGCCGAGGTAGGCGAGCAGGGGAAGGACGTAGGCGAACGCGGTCAGCCGACGCCGAAGGGCAGGGGACATACGGGCCCTGCGCTGTGCGGCGCCCCCAACGGGGCGCCGCGCCGGGCCGATGCGCGGCTTGGTCGCGGGGCGCGGCGGGCCCCCACGGACCCGCAGACTCACGGCCACCGGTCAGCCCTTCCCCGCCGCGGCCTGCGCGGCCTCCAGCGCGTCCTTGGGGCTCTTGCTGCCCGACAGCGCCGCCTGGACCGCGGTCCACATCGGCTGCGAGATGGTCGGGTACTTCGTGCCCAGACCGCCGCTGGTGCGGCCACGGGCGGCCGCGACCGCGTCCACCCACGGCTTGAGCTTCGGGTTCTGCTTGACCTGTGCCGCCTGGACCGAGGCCGTGGGGGCGACGTACATCAGTGTGGTGTCGGTGGGCAACAGGTTCGCGTCGCTGGTCAGACACGTGACGATCTTCTTGCTGGCGGCGTAGCGCCCGGTGTCCTTCTGCACGGGCACCGTCACGAACTCGCCGCCCGTCGGCACGGGCGCCGAACCGCCGTTCTGCGCGGGGATGTTGATGATGCCGTAGTCGAAGCCGGCCTTGTCCGCGTTGCCCAGCTGCCAGGTGCCGTTCTCGCTGAACGCGTAGTCGCCGGTGGCGAACTCCTGCCAGCTGGTGGTCTGGGTGTTCTGCAGGACGTCCTTGGGCGCGTAGCCGGCGTCCACCCACTGCTTCCACAGCGTGAGGGCGGCAACACCCTTGTCGGAGTCGAGCTTTGTCAGATCGCCGCCCGCGCCCCAGAACCAGGGCAGGAACTGGAAGCTGCCCTCCTCCGTGTTGATCGCGGAGAAGGTGATGCCCTTCTTCCCGGCCGCCTTGACCTTCGTCAGCGCGGCGGTGAGGGAGTTCCAGTCCTTGACGGACGCCGGATCGACGCCGGCCGCGGTGAGGATCTTCTTGTTGTAGTAGAGGGCGAGGGTGTTGGCGCCGATCGGCACCCCGTAGGAGGCGCCGTCGATGGTGCCCGCGCCGATGATGTTCTTCTGGATGGACGACGTGTTCAGGCCCAGGTCGCTCGTCTTGTTGAGGATCCCCGCCTCCACCAGCGTGGAGACGACCGGGTTGTCGACGAGCATGACGTCGGGTGCGTTGCCCTGCTGCGCGGCCAGCAGCGCCTTGTTGCCCAGGTCCGTGGTGTCGTACGCGGTCCGCTTGAGCTTCACCCCGGCCTTGGTGCCGCACGAGGTCACGAGCCTGCCCCAGGCCGAGGAGGCGTCGAACTGCGGGTAGGGGTCCCAGAAGGTGTACGTCCCGCCGGTCGAGCCGGAGGAGCCGGAGGAACCGGAGTTTCCTCCGCAGGCGGTGAGGGAGACGAGCGTGCCGACGGCGGCGACGGCGGCCAGGACAGTGCGGCGGGTGGATATCACGGGTGACCTCGTTGTCGTGGAGAAGGGGCTCAGGAGGTGGGCAGCCAGACGCGCATCGCGCCGTCCTGGCGGTTGGCCCAGGCGTAGTAGGGGATCGCGGTGAGCTCGACGGGGTCGCCGTCCTGCCGCGCGGGTTCGTCGGCGGTGGTGTACGGCCACCAGCCGGCGTCCGGGATGTGCCGGCGCCGGCCGGCCGCCACGACCGTGGTGACGCCGCCCAGCAGGTCGGGGCGGTGTTTCACGGCGAGCGGGCGTGTGGTGTCGATGACGATGTCGTCCAGGCCGCCCCCGGGGTGGTCGACCTGTTCCAGGCAGTGGACGAGCGGCCCGCGTTCGATGGCCACGCAGCCGCGCACGGCGTCCACGCGCGGATCGGCCGTGGTGAGCCGGGGTTCCATGACCAGCTCAAGGACGACCCGGTCCCCGGGCGCCCAGGTCCGCTCCAGCCGCAGCCAGCCGTCCCGCGCGGGGGAGTCGTACGTCTCCTCCCCGCATCGCACCCGGACGTCGCGGCACCACCGCGGGATGCGCAGGGACAGCGTCCAGGGCCGGTCGGCCGGGGTGTCCTCGACGGTGAGGGCGATCGTGCCGTGCCAGGGGTAGTCGGTCTCGGCGCGTACGGCGATCGGGCCGGCGGTGTAGCGGCCGGTGACGTACTGGTGGATCTGCAGGCCGTCGTCGTCGCTCGTGGCGAGGCAGTGCTCCAGGGCGGCCAGCAGCCGCATCGCGTTCGGCGGGCAGCAGGCGCAGCGGAACCAGCGGGTGCGGCGCGCCGACTGGTCGCCGCCGGGGTCGGTGTGGCCGTCGCGGACCTGGAGCGGGTTGACGTACAGCCAGGACTCGCCGTCGAGGGAGACGCCGGCCAGGAAGCCGTTGAACAGGGTGCGTTCGATCAGGTCGGAGTAGCGGGCCTCGCCGGTGAGCAGGGCCATGCGCCAGCTCCACTGCACGGAGGCGATGGCGGCGCAGGTCTCGCAGTAGGCGCGCTCGTTGGGCAGTTCGTACGGGTCGCCGAAGTCCTCCCACTCGTGGTGAGCGCCGAGCCCGCCGGTGAGATGGGTCTTGGTGGTGGTCATGGCCTGCCACAACCTCTCCGCGGCGGACCGGAGTTCGGCCTCCCCGGTCTCGGTGGCCAGGTCGGCGACCGCGGCCAGCAGATACAACTGCCGTACGGCGTGGCCCTCGACGTTCGTCGCCTCGCGCACCGGCACCCGGTCCTGGCAGTAGGCCTCCCCGCCGAGCAGGCCGTGGCCGTGCCGGTCGACGAAGTAGCCGGCGAGGTCGAGGTAGCGGCGCTCCCCGGTCTCCCGGTACAGCTCCACCAGGGCGGTCTCCACCTCGGGGTGGCCGTCGATGCCGTCGATCTCCTTGCCGCTGCCGGGCGGACCGAAGACCGTGTCGAGGTGGTCGGCGAATTTGCGTGCCACATCGAGGAGTTCGGTGCGGCCGGTGGCCCGGTGGTGGGCCACGGCGGCCTGGATGAGATGGCCGGCGCAGTACAACTCGTGGCCCCAGCGCAGGTCCTGGTAGCGCTCGCCGCCCTTGACCAGCTGGAACCAGGTGTTCAGGTACCCGTCGGACTGCTGGGCGGCGGCGACGAGTGCGACGATCCGGTCGACGTCCGACTCCAGTTGTGCCGACGGTCCCTGGGCCAACTGCCAGGCGGCGGCCTCCAGCCACTTGTAGACGTCCGTGTCCACGAACGGGTAGGCGCCCTGGAACTCGCCGTCGGCCGCGCCGGCCGCCAGCCGGAGGTTGTGCAGGTTGCCCGCGGACTCCAGCAGGCCGGGGCCCTGGGGGATCGAGGTGCGGGCGTTGACCTCGCGGCGGGCGTGCCAGAAGCCGTCGGTCACGTCGACCGCGACGGGGCGCAGGGCCGAATGGGAGCCGGGGCCGAGACGGACCGGGCCGGTGGGGGAGGGCTGGGCGGAGTTGGTGCGGGGCATGGCTCTCCGAGAGGTCGAAGGCGGGGGAGCGACCGGGACTGGGTAACGGTGTGCGCAACCGTTTTCCTCGCCGATGAGTAGAGGGCAGTCGGGGGATCGCGGTCAAGAGGTCTGCGCCGTGTTTCTCCGGTTGCTCAAGGGTTGGCACTCCAGTGGGCCGCCTGACACCATGGACGGCGCCGGACCCGAGAGGGACGACGATTGAGAAAAGGATTGCTCGTGACCGAAGCCGCTCCGCGTTCCCCCTCTGCCGGACGGGCCAAGCTCGCCGACGTCGCCGCGCTCGCCGGCGTCAGCGTCGGCACGGCCTCCAAGGCGCTCAGCGGCAGCGGCCGGATGCGCCCGGAGACCCGGCAGCGGGTGCTCGACGCCGTGGAGGAGCTCGGCTTCCGGCCCAACCAGCACGCTCAGAGCCTGCACACCGGGCGCAGCTGGACGGTCGGCCTGATGACGACGGACGGCATCGGGCGCTTCAGCACGCCCGTGCTGCTGGGTGCCGAGGACGCGCTCGGCGCCGGGAAGATCTCCGTGCTGCTGTGCGACACCCGAGGCGACAGCATCCGGGAACAGCACCATCTGCGCAATCTCATGGACCGGCGGGTGGACGGCATCATCGTCACCGGCCGCCGCACCGACCCGCGGCCGTCCCTGCGGGGCGTCGACGGCATCCCGATCGTCTACGCGCTCTCCCCGTCCACCGACCCTGCCGACACCTCCGTCGCCTCCGACGACCGGGGCGGCGCCCGTCTCGCCGTCGAGCACCTGACAGCCACCGGGCGCACCCGTATCGCCCATGTCACCGGCCCGGAGCACCATGCCGCCGCCCGCGACCGCGCCCGTCACGCCCTCGACCTGCTCGCCCACTCCTCGCTGGAGCTCGCCGGCGGACGTGTCCACTTCGGCGAGTGGAGCGAGGCGTGGGGGCGCCGCGCCGCCGACGCGGTCCTGCGTACGGCACCGGACACCGACGCCTTCTTCTGCGGCAACGACCAGATCGCGCGCGGGGTGGCGGACGCGCTGCGCGAGCGCGGCATCGAGGTGCCCGGGCGGATCGCCGTCGTCGGCTACGACAACTGGGACACCATGGCGCTGGCCTGCCGCCCGCCGCTCTCCACGATCGACATGAACCTCACGGAGATCGGCCGGATCGCCGCGCTGAAGCTGCTGGAGGCCATCGACTCGGGGCCGGTGCCGGGCGTGCACACGGTGCCGTGCCGGCTGGTCGTGCGGGAGTCCACGTGAGGCTCCCGCGGGACTTCGCGTGAGGTCTCGGCGGGGGTGATGGGACTTCTGCGGGAGGTGGCGCGCGGTTTCTGCGGGTGCTGACGTGCTGGCTATGCCGCACCGCCGGCCCCCGGACAGGTATTACGTCTGCACCCCCAGAAACCGCACTTCGGTGAGGTCGGGGACGCGGGCTTTGCATGACCATGCGAGTTGATGCATACTCTTGCTATGTCCAAGGTCCTCACCTCCCTTCCCGCCGGCGAGCGCGTCGGCATCGCCTTCTCCGGCGGCCTCGACACCTCGGTCGCGGTCGCGTGGATGCGCGACAAGGGCGCCGTCCCCTGCACCTACACCGCCGACATCGGTCAGTACGACGAACCCGACATCGCCTCGGTGCCCGGGCGTGCGAAGACCTACGGTGCCGAGATCGCGCGCCTGGTCGACTGCCGCGCCGCGCTGGTCGAGGAGGGCCTGGCCGCGCTGACCTGCGGCGCGTTCCACATCCGCTCCGGCGGGCGCGCCTACTTCAACACCACGCCGCTCGGCCGCGCCGTCACCGGCACGCTGCTGGTGCGGGCGATGCTCGAGGACAACGTCCAGATCTGGGGCGACGGCTCGACCTACAAGGGCAACGACATCGAGCGGTTCTACCGCTACGGCCTGCTCGCCAACCCGAACCTGCGGATCTACAAGCCATGGCTCGACGCGGACTTCGTGACCGAGCTCGGCGGCCGCAAGGAGATGTCGGAGTGGCTGCTCGCCCATGAGCTGCCCTACCGGGCGAGCACCGAGAAGGCCTACTCCACCGACGCCAACATCTGGGGCGCCACCCACGAGGCCAAGACCCTGGAGCACCTGGACACCGGCGTCGAGACCGTCGAGCCCATCATGGGCGTCCGGTTCTGGGACCCCGCCGTCGAGATCGCCACCGAGGACGTGACGATCGGCTTCGACCAGGGCCGTCCGGTGACGATCAACGGCAAGGAGTTCGCCACCGCCGTCGACCTGGTGATGGAGGCCAACGCCATCGGCGGCCGCCACGGCCTGGGCATGTCCGACCAGATCGAGAACCGCATCATCGAGGCCAAGAGCCGCGGCATCTACGAGGCCCCCGGCATGGCCCTGCTGCACGCCGCCTATGAGCGCCTGGTCAACGCCATCCACAACGAGGACACCCTCGCCCAGTACCACAACGAGGGCCGTCGCCTCGGCCGGCTGATGTACGAGGGCCGCTGGCTGGACCCGCAGGCGCTGATGATCCGTGAGTCGCTGCAGCGCTGGGTCGGCTCGGCGATCACCGGCGAGGTCACCCTGCGGCTGCGGCGCGGCGAGGACTACTCGATCCTCGACACCACGGGCCCGGCGTTCAGCTACCACCCCGACAAGCTGTCGATGGAGCGCACCGAGGACTCCGCGTTCGGCCCGGTCGACCGGATCGGCCAGCTGACCATGCGCAACCTCGACATCGCCGACTCGCGCGCCAAGCTGGAGCAGTACGTCGGCCTCGGCCTGATCGGCACCGGCAGCCCCACCATCGGCGCCTCCCAGGCCGCCGCGACCGGGCTCATCGGCACCATGCCCGAGCTGCCCGAGGGCGGCGCCGAGGCCATCGCCTCCCGCGGTGCGGTCTCGGAGGAGGACGCGCTGCTGGACCGCGCGGCCATGGAGTCCGGCACGGACTGAGCCGGGAAGCAGGGGAGGCCGGGTCGTCACCGACCCGGCCTCCGCCTTTTCCGGGGACTCACTTGGGCGGGAACCGCAGCGCCCCGTCCAGGCGGATCACCTCGCCGTTGAGACAGTCGTTCTCGCAGATGTGCTGGACCAGCGCCGCGTACCCGGGGGAGCGGCCCATCCGCCGGGGATGCGGTACCCGCGGCCCCCAGTACGCCTCCAGCTGGTCGCCCGCCGTCCCGTAGGCGGGGGTCAGGAAGGTGCCGGGCGCGATGGTGACGACCCGGATGCCGAGCGGCGACAGGTCGCGCGCGGCCACCAGGGGCATGCCGACGACCCCGCCCTTCGCGGCGGCGTGGGGAAGCTGACCGATCTGGCCCTCGTACGCGGCGATGGACGCGGTGTTGACGATCACACCCCGGCCGCCGTCCCCGTCCTCCGGTTCCTGCCGGGCCATCGCCGCGGCCGTCAGCCGCATCACGTTGAACACGCCGGTCAGATAGATATCGATCGTCCGCCGGAACCCGGCGAGGTCCGGCTGCTCACCGTCCCGGCCGACCAGCCGGCCCCGCTCGCCGGACCGCCGTGGGTGTCCACGGAGATCCTCAGCGGTCCCTCGTGACCACGCGAGGCGGGTCCCACCATCCCGGGAGCATGGATGCCGTCGTCCGCAAACGGGCGGAGGCCGCCTGCGAAGGCGGGGGCTTCGATCCGCAGCACCGGCACCGGTCAGGGAGTGGGAGTCCACCCGCCGCGCGATCGACGTCAGGACCAGCGGCAAGATCGAGGCAGCCTAGCTGGTCGTCCCAGAGGTCACTTGAGGCAAGCGGCAGCCTTAAGCAATGTTTTCGGTTATGAGAATGCAATTCTCAAGAAGAGTACGTGTCCGTCGTGAAACCGTTCGCGCAGTAGTCCCAGATCTCCTCCGCGGTGATCGGGTGCGCGCCCTCCTGGTCGCTGGACCGGGCGTTGAACATGACCGTCTGCATGGTCAGCGCCGCGACCCGCCTCGCCGTGAAGCCCGGGCGCAGCAGGTCCGCCTCCTCCAGTTCCTCCATCAGCTCGGTGAACAGCGTGAGCAGCGGTGCGTTGGCGACCCGCATCTCGGCCGGGTGCGTGACGAGCAGGCGCATGGCGAAGGCGCTGAACAGCGGCCGCTGCCGGGCGGAGGGGTCGGGGCGGGAGACCTCGAACAACTCCTGTACGACGACCCGGACCCGGTCCAGCGGATCGGACTGCTGGGCCGCGAGCGCCCGCAGCTCGTCGGCCGACTTGCTCATCGCGTCCTCGAACAGTGCGAGCAGCAGCTCGTGCTTGCCGTCGAAGTGCTGGTAGAAGCTGCGCAGCGACTGCTTCGAGCGGTCCACGACCTCCTGGACCGTGAAGTCGGTGGTGCCCTTCTCGGCCATGATCGCCTGGGCCGCGTCGAGGAATCGCTCCACGCGCTGCTCGGCCCGACGTTTCGCCGCCTGCGTGGAACGCTCGACCGCGCGCTGCTTCCAGGCCGGTTCCTCGGTCGGGGGGCTCACGGGCCGGTCCGCCTTGGGTGCCATGGCGAGAACATTACTGCAGTTTCCCGACAAGCATCCTGCGGCCAGGCGGGACAGCTCGGATGACCTGAGGGAGACTGCTGATTCCAATATCGGGAAATGTAATTCTCATCGCTCGGGGGGGTCCCGATGCTGTTCGAGTTCGGCGCCGAGCAGCGGCTGTGGCAGGACACCGTGCACAAAGCGGTCCTCATGGAGTGCCCGCCGATGCTGGTGCGCGCCGACGACGGCGCCGACCCGGACCCGCTGTGGCGCAGGTAGGAGCCTGGGTTGGACGGAGTGACGGATCCGGCCGACGCGGTCGAATTGGCCATCGTCCTGGAGGAGCTGGGCCGGGCCACCGACTCGCCCCCGTACCTGGCGCCCCTGACCCAGTTCGCCCCGCTCGCACCGGAGTTGGCCGCCCCCCGGACGGTCCGGCGCCGCTGTCCCTTCCGGCGTCACCGCGCACCCCGTCGACGGCGGCCGGCTCTTCGAGGGCACCGCCCGCCACGTCCTGGACGGGGACCGTGCCGACCACCGGGCCGTGGTCATTGACGCCGCCATGTTCGTCGTACCCGCCACCGAGGTGAGCACCGTACGCACCCCCGGCTTCGACCCCCTGCTGCACATCGCCGAGGTCACCTCCCCGAGGTCCGGGTCACCGAGAGCGACCACGGCCGGGCCGATCCGGAGGCCGCCCGGCGCATCGCCCTCACCGGCCTCGCCCTGACCGTCGTCGGCGCCTGCCGATGCGCCCTCGACCTGGTCCTCGACCACGTCCGCGGCGGCCACCAGTTCGACGCGCCGATCGGCTCCTTCCAGGCGGTCCAGCACAAGGCGGCTGACATGTCGAACACGCCCGCGCCCTCTTGTTGGGGCCCCGCAAGGCCAAGGAGATCGTGTTCACCGGGCGCCCCCTCACCGCCGAGGAGGCCGAGAAGGTCGGCATGGTCAACCGGGTCGTCCCCGCGAGGAGTTGGACGGCGCGGCCCGCGAACTCGCCGGGCAGATCGCCCGGATGCCCGCCTTCGGACTGCGCCAGGCCAAGCGCGCCGTCAATCAGACCCAGGACGTGCAGGGCTTCCACGCCGCCGTCCAGTCCGTCTTCGACATCCACCAGACCGGACACGGCAACGCCCTCAGCGTCAGCGGCTACCCGATCCTGGCCAAGCTGGACGAGATGAAGGAGAAGCTGCGCCAGGCATCGACGTCCGGGCGTCCTCGCGCCGCCGGAGGCTAGTGCCTCTCGACCAGGTTCTGGGTGCCGAGGACCGAGATCAGGCGCAGCTTCTCGGCCGCCTCGGTGCCCGGTTCGGCCGAGTAGACGAGGATGTGGAGGTCGTTCGCCTCCACCCTGAGCAGATCGCAGTCCAGGGTCAGCAGACCCACCTCAGGATGGTCGATCGTCTTGTGGGAGGCGTCCAGCCGACCCACCACCCCCGCGTCCCACAGCTCGGCGAACCGCTCGCTCCGGCCACGCAACTCGGCGATCATCTGCCGCAGTTGACGGTCTGCCGGGTAACGCGCGGAGGTCGCGCGCAACTCGGCGACCAAGCCGGCCTCGAACGCGCGGTGTTCTTCCGGGGTGTGCCGCACCCGGGTCGGCATCCCGGTGAAGGTGCGCCACACGCCGTTGCGTTCGAAGCCGCGCAGGGCGGACTGATCGCCCATCAGTGCCGCGTACACCGGGTTGGCCACCAGCAGGTTCATCGCCGCGTCGGAGACACCGACGGGGGTGTCCCCCAGCCGGTCCAGCAGACGTTGCACGCTCGGGGTGAGGAACGCCGGCACCATCTCAGGACCCGGCGGCACCAGCTCCGCCAGCCGGAACAGATACGCCCGCTCGTCCCCCGACAGCCTCAGCGCCCGGGCCAGCGCCTCGACGACCTGCGCGGAGGGGTTGGTCGCACGGCCCTGTTCGAGGCGCGTGATGTAGTCCGCCGAGATCCCGGCCAACAGGGCCAGCTCCTCGCGCCGCAGCCCGGCCGCGCGCCGGTGCCCGCCGGTGGGCAGCCCGGCCGCGTCCGGGGCGACCCGGTCGCGCCAGCGCCTGAGCGCCTGTCCGAGTTCCGTCGCCGTCATGCCACCCAGTGAACACCGTCGGCCGCACATGTGCCTGGTACCGGCAGTCCCAGGAAGGAGGGCCCTCTGGCTGACCTCGCCGGGCCGGCGGAAGGTGGACGGCATGACGACAACACTCATCACCGGAGCGAACAAGGGTCTCGGCTTCGAGACCGCCCGTCGGCTCGTCGCCGCGGGCCACACCGTGTACGTCGGCGCCCGCGACCCCGAGCGAGGTCGTCGGGCCGCCGAGCGGCTCGGCGCCCGGTTCGTCCGGCTCGACGTCACCGACGACGCCTCCGTGGACGCCGCCGCCAAGACGATCGAGGCCGACGGCGGACTCGACGTGCTGATCAACAACGCCGGGATGGAGACCCGGACCGAGGACAACAGCGTGCCGGTCGCGTCGACCGTCACCGCCGACCACATGCGCACCACGTTCGAGACCAACGTCTTCGGCGTGGTCCGCGTCCTGCACGCCTTCCTGCCACTGCTGGAACGCTCGGCCGCGCCGGTCGTGGTCAACGTCAGCAGCGGACTGGCGTCGCTGACCTATCTCTCCGACCCGGAACACCCCGCCCACTTCTACCCCGGCATCGCCTATCCGACCTCCAAGACCGCGGTCAACATGCTCACCGTGCAGTTCGCGAAGGCATACCCGACGATGCGGATCAACTCCGTGGAACCGGGCTTCACCAAGACGGACCTGAACGGCAACACGGGCACGCAGACCGTCGAGGAGGGCGCCGAGATCATCGTGCGGATGGCGCAGATCGGCCCCGACGGCCCGACCGGCGGCTACTACGACGTCAACGGGCGCCTGCCCTGGTGACTCACAGCTGAACCAGCCGGGGTGCCGCCCGCCTCGCGCGCACATGCGCCCCGGCCTCTCGGGTCAACTCCCGTGCGCTGCCGAAGAGTCCGTCCGGGACGACGGCCCGGCGCACATGCCGGTGCAGTGGGTGCTCCGCGGTGAAGCCGATGCCGCCCAGCACCTGCTGGCAGTGCCGGGCCGCCGTGAGGGCCGCCTGTCCGCGAGCCGGTGCCGTACGGCTTGGAGGGCGGCCAGCGGACGCCCGAACTGCACGCGGTCCAGGGCGTGCGCACGGGCCCAGCATCACTCAGCCCTTGCGGGTGTTGATCTCCTCGGTGAGCTGGGGGACGACGTCGAAGAGGTCGCCGACCACGCCGTAGTCGACCAGGTCGAAGATCGGGG
>NZ_JBEXXQ010000051.1:29611-82452 GCF_040630525.1 Streptomyces sp. NPDC005799 | reverse complement strand
GCGGCTCCCTCTTCGCGGAATATTCGGGGCGCCTTTTTTTGGGTGGTTTTTTTGTATTGTGCGGGGTCGGGGGGGCGTCGCTCCCCGCCACGGCCCCCCCGACGCGTCCGCCGAAAGAAGAGGTCTATGCCCCCTGCCGACTCCCGTCCCGTCGACAATCTCGACGACGACGACTACCCCGCCTACACCATGGGCCGGGCCGCCGAAATGCTCGGCACCACCCCCGCCTTCCTCCGCACCCTCGGCGAACACCGCCTGATCACCCCGCTGCGCTCCGAGGGCGGACACCGCCGCTACTCCCGCTACCAGCTACGCATCGCCGCCCGGGCCCGTGAACTCGTCGACCAGGGCACCCCGATCGAGGCCGCCTGCCGCATCGTCATCCTCGAAGACCAACTCGAAGAAGCCCGGCGCATCAACGAGGAACTGCGCACCCAAGGCCGCGAGCCGCAGTCAAAGACCTCAGCCTGACAGACGACACGCCCGACGGCCCAGCCGACGTCGCTGACGGCCCGTCACGGCTCCCGCCCCGCATTGCAGCGTGGTGCCGGTGTGCAGGGCGACTTCGCACAACACCTGGAATCCCGCGGTGAGCGCCATACCGTGGACCGCGATGAACACGCTGGTGCCCCGGTCGGCCATCGCGTCGTCGTCGATCACATACGAGCTCTCTCCGCCCGTTCTCTCCCGCCGAATGCCCCTGAGTCACGTGCGATGGCCCGGGGTTGCCGCGTGGAGGCCGCGCCAGTCCAGGCACAGGACGGTGGCGTCATCTCGCGGCTGCCGGCCGCCGTAGGCATCGGAGACCGCCCCGACCAGCGTGCGCACGACCTCGCGGGGATGGTCGGCGACGGTCTCACGCAGGAGACCGGGCAGGTCGACGGCACGCGCTTCGCGTTCCTGCATGCCGTCGGTGTAGAGAACGAGGCGGTCGCCGGGTCGCAGGTCGAGGTCCTGCACCTGGTAGGCGCCCTCCCAGGCGACGCCGAACGGCAGGTTCACCGCCAGGCGCAGTTCCTCGACCTTGCCCTCACGCAGCCGCAACGGCCAGGGATGGCCCGCGTTGACGAGCTGGGCGCCGCTGCCGTCCAGGGCGACGCGCACCAGCTGTCCCGTGGCGAAGGTGCGCCGGCCGTGCTCGAGGAGGGCCTGGTGAGTCTGGCGAGCCTGTTCGGCCAGGTCCGCCCCCGCACGGCGGGCGCCGCGGGAGGCGTTGACCAGGAGGGTGGCCATCAGCGAGGCGTTCACGTCGTGGCCCATGGCGTCGGTGACGGACAGGTGCAGGGTGTCCTGGTCGAGAGAGTAGTCGTAGGTGTCGCCGGCGATGTCGGAGGCTGGGACCAGCGCGCCGGCGAGGTCGAACTCGGGCGCCTCGCAGGAAGAGGCCGAGGGCAGCAGCTGGCGCTGGATCTCCGCGGCCAGGCTCACCGTGGTGGTGCGGTTGCCCCAGTGGTAGAGGTCGGTGAAGCGGCGGTCGGTGACGATGATGTAGGCCAGCGCGTGCGCGGCCTCCTCGACCTGCTCCAGTACGTCCTTGGTGGTGTCGGTGAGGAACAGCTCCAGCACACCGATGGCGTCGCCGCGGTTGGTGACGGGAGCGAGCACCCGCTGCCCGGGATCCGGCCCGTCGTGCGGCGCCTGGACCAGCTTCTGGGTGCGCAGAACCTGGTCGTAGACGCCGCTGCCGGCCAGCGAGACGTGTTCGGCCTGACGATGCCGTGGTGAAGCGGTGTTGTCGCTGACCCGCAGCAGGCGCCGGCCGACGACGTCGACGAACAGGAACGACACGTACCGTGCGCCGAAACGCTCGCGCAGGTTGCGCGCCACCACATCCAGCGACTCCACCGGTGCGGCGTCCTCCGCCGCCGCCAGCACATCCGACAGCCCGAACCGATCACGCAGCACATCCGCCTCCCTGGTTACGCCCCTTCTTCCCGCCGAAACGGCAAGCATCACCGCATTCTGGCGTTCAGCACGTCCCCCCACGGGGTGCTTCCGGTGTCCAGGTCGAGGCGCTCGCGCCGGGCCGAGGGACCCTGGTGATGGCACACCCGGCGTCGAACGGCCTGTGCAAGCAGCTCACCGACCGCCCCCGGCCGCCCAAGAAGCGGATCCACCGCGACGAGGTCCACAACCCGCCCCGCCTCATCCTCGACCCTGTGGACACACCGCGGCCACGGTCGACCTCACCGCCGTCGTCACCCACCTGGCCGCAGACTGCGGCGCACTGGTGCGATGCCGGCCGCCATGGTGGCCCCCGACCGCGTGCAACCGGGTACCCACTACCCCAGCGACGCCACCGCCGGCGCAGCCGTCGGCCCGGCCAGCGCCTGACTCACCCGCCACATCCCTGCCCTGCTTCTGCGCCACTGGCTCCGAGTGCTCTGACCGCATAGGTTCGCCGGGTCGCTCAAGCTGCGGCGACGAGGGGGGCGACTCTCAGCGGATGCCTCTTTCGCTGCGGATGCGGGCGCGTTCCTTGCGTTCGGCGGCCAGGACGTCGCGGTGGCGGGCGTTGGCGTTGCGCCAGCGGAGGCAGGCGTGCAGGGCCCAGATCTGCATGGTGTGGTGGGCATGGTCGGAGTTGGCGACATCGAACTGCCGCAGCGGTCCGAAGTGGAACTCGATGGGTTCGCCCATGGGGCGTAGGCCGGGGTGAAGCACACCTCGACCTTGTCTTCTTCGCCCAGCGGCAGATGTCGGCGCCCTTGTGGGCTTCGCCCGCGTCGCCATCGCCGCCACGAGCCCCCACTGCTCAACCTGGCCCTCACACCCCGCTACGCCACCCACAGCTCACAAGCCGGTGTCACCGCCATCAAGTGACGAGCCGTCAACACCACCGGCACCCACCTGTCCCCCACTTCGTCAGCCGCAAGGACCACGGAGCCTCCATCTCGCGGCGGGCTATGTCGTCGTCCGGCCGCGCGGCATCGTCAGGCTTCACTCTCGGGATGGGTGAGGTTCGCTCCGGTCGCCGGATCGAACACGTGCGCCTTGGCCATGTCGACGAGCAACTCCACCGGTGCGCCCTCCCGGGCGCGTGTGGCGGCGTCCAGGCGGGCCACGATCTGCTGGACCTCCGCGCCGGTGTCGCGCAGACCCGAGTCAGCCGCCAGTTCCTCCAGTTCCGCGGTCGTAGCGGAACCGCCCTCCGCGGTGAAGTACACGTATGCGTCGGAGCCCAGCGACTCCAGTACGTCCACGTTGGCGGTGAAGACGGGGCCGCCCCGGGTTGGTTGGGACGACAGGGCCGCGTCCTCGAAGGCCTCCGGCCGCAGGCCGACGATGACCTCGCGAGGCGCGTTCTGCCGTTCCAGAGCCTGCCGCGTACGGTCTTCCAGCGGCAGATCGCCCAAGGGCGAGCGCAGCATGCCGCCCTCCAGGGTGGCGTTGAGGAAGTTCATCGCCGGTGAGCCGATGAAGCCCGCGACGAAGAGGTTGCGCGGCAGGTCGTAGAGCTGTGCGGGCGTGCCGATCTGCTGGACGAGGCCCTGCCGCATCACGACGACCCGGTCGCCGAGGGTCATCGCCTCGGTCTGGTCGTGGGTGACGTACACCGTGGTGGTGCCGAGGCGTCGTTGCAGGCGGGAGATCTGGGTGCGCATCTGCACCCGGAGTTTTGCGTCCAGGTTGGACAGTGGCTCGTCCATCAGGAACGCCTTGGGATCGCGGACGATCGCCCTGCCCATGGCCACCCGCTGACGCTGGCCACCGGAGAGGTTCGCGGGTTTGCGGTCCAGGTGCTCGGTGAGGTCGAGGATCCGGGCTGCCTCCTCGACCTTGGAGTTGACGGTGGCCTTGTCCACCTTCGCCAGCCGCAGCGGGAAGCCCATGTTCTCGCGCACGCTCATGTGCGGGTACAGGGCGTAGCTCTGGAACACCATGGCAACGTCGCGCTCCTTGGGAGCGAGTTGGTTGACGACCTGGTCACCGATGCGCAGGGTGCCTTCGGTGATGTCCTCGAGTCCGGCGATCATGTTCAGGGTGGTGGATTTGCCGCAACCGGAAGGACCGACCAGGATCACGAACTCGCCGTCGGCGATGTCGAGATCCACATCCTTTACGGCAAGGGATCCGTCGGGAAAACGCTTGGTGACTCGTTCGAGGGTGATCGCGGCCATGGTGCCTCCTCCTTGCCTTCATGCCTTCCGGGTCCGGGTGTGGGGGTAGGGGTCCCGTAGCGGCGGACTGCCTGCCACGGCCGGCCCGGTCACCCCTTGACCGCCCCGGAGGTCAGTCCGGCGACGATCCGCCGCTGGAAGAGCAGAACGAAAATGATGATCGGAATGGTGATCACGACGGCCGCGGCGGCGATCGACCCGGTGGGCTGCTGGAACTGCGAACTTCCGGTGAAGAACGCGATCGCCGCGGGCACCGTGCGCGCCGCCTGCGTGGAGGTCAGCGAGATGGCGAACAGGAAGTCGTTCCAGCAGAAGATGAAGACGAGGATGGCTGTGGTGAACACGCCCGGCGCGGCCAGCGGAGCGATGACCAGCCGGAAGGCCTGCGCGGGCGTGGCCCCGTCCACCTTGGCGGCCTTCTCCAGGTCCCAGGGGATCTCCCGGAAGAACGCCGACAGGGTATAGATCGCCAGCGGCAGGGAGAAGGTCATGTACGGGATGATCAGCCCCACCCAGGTGTCGAAGATCCCCACGATGCGTTCGATGTTGAACAGCGGGGAGACCAGGGAGATCGGGGGGAACATGGCGATGAGCAGCGACATGCCGATGAGGACCCGCTTGCCGGGGAACCGGAGCCTGGCCACCGCGTAGGCGGCCATGGTGCCCAGCACCACTGCGATGATCGTGGAGATCAGGGCGATGCCGATCGAGTTGATCAGTGCGCGGGTGAACTCGGAGGTCTTGAAGATGCCCCGGTAGTTCTCCCAGGTCCACTGCCGCGGGATGTAGTTGCCGTCGGTGAGCGTGCTGGGCGCCTTGAACGACAGCGCGGCGATCCACCACACCGGGAACAGGGCATACAGCACCACCACCACGTTGATGACACCCCAGCGCGTGGCGTGCGTTTTCCCCACTTCGGCCATCAGCGTTTCACCTCCGCGCCAGGTGCGGCCGCGCCGAAGAGCTTGACAAACGTGAAGGCGATGATCCCGACGGCGATGAAGATCAGGACCGAGATCGTCGAACCGATGCCCAGGTTCAGCGCGGTGAACAGATTGTCGTAACCGAGGATGGACACGGAGCCTGTCTCGTGGGCGCCGGAAGTCAGGATGTAGATGTTGTCGAAGATCCGGAACGCGTCCAGCGTGCGGAAGAGCAGCGCCACCAGAATGGCCGGTTTCATCAGTGGCAGCACGACCTTGAAGAACCGCTGCCGGGCGGTGGCGCCGTCCACCATGGCCGCCTTGAGTGTTTCCTCGGGGACCAGCGCGAGGCCCGCCAGCAGCAGGAGGGCCATGAACGGGGTCGTCTTCCACACCTCGGCGAGGATGATCAGCCACAGGGCTGACCACTGATGGGTCAACGGGGCCGATCCGCTGGGCAACAGGCTTGCGAGGTAACCGAGTTGCGGCGTCCAGGCGTACTGCCAGGAGAAGGCGGCGACGACGGTGACGATGCCGTAGGGGATGAGGACCGCGGTACGTACGGAGCCGCGACCGAAGATCGTGCGGTGCATCACCAGGGCAAGCCCCATGCCGAGGACCAGTTCGATGGCCACGGACACGACGGTGATGAACAGCGTGACCCAGAAGGCCTGCCACCAGAACGTGGAGGACAGCACCGAACCGTAGTTGCTCAGACCCACGAACTTCGCCTGTGCCGGGAAGCGCAGGTCGTAGCGCTGCAGTGAGAGGTAGACGGCGTATCCGATCGGGTACGCGGTCACGGCGAGCATGACGATCACGGCCGGCGCGCACAGCAGCCAGCCGAGCCGCCGCTCCTGCCTGGCGCCGGCCGACAGTGCCGCCCGGTCCTGCCTGGCCTGTTTGGCATCGGGGGGCGGCGGGGCTCCGGCCGGTTCGGCCTGCATGCTCATCGGGGACCGCCGCAGGGTGAGGCCGGCGCGTGGGCGCGTCGGTCAAGGGGGTGGTGGTTCACGGGATCACTCCCTTGGATTGCAGAGCAGCGTCGATCTGGTCCCTGATGGTGCGGACCGAACTCACGGGCTTGATGGCGGAGGGCGGGGACAGGGTGTGGGAGACGGCGATCGACACGTTCTGGTAGGCGGGGGTGAGCGGGCGCACGCTCGCCGACTGCAGGGAAGTCAGCACGTCCTTGGCGAATGGATACGCCTTGATGAACGGCGGCTCGTCGTACAGGCCGCGCAGGGTGGGCGGCAGACCGCCCATGAGCGCGGCGGTGAGCTGGTTCTCCCTGTTGCGCAGGCACAGGGCGGCTTCGAAGGCCAGTTGCGGGTGGCGCGTGTAAGCGCTCACCGCGAGATTGATTCCGCCGATGGTCGGACGTGCCGGGCGGCTCGCGTCGACCCGGGGGTACAGCGCCCAGCGGAAGTTCTTGAACAGTGCCGGATTGTTGGCCTTCATCGACGGATAGACGAACGGATAGTTGAGTTCGAATGCGGCACTCCCGGACTCCATGGCGAGGCGGTTCTGGTCCTCCATCTGGTTGGACAGGGAGGGGTCCGCGGCCACGGAGCGCGCCAGGTTGCGCATGATCGTGGCGGCCCGCACGGCGGGCGCACCCAGGGAGGGCTTTGTCGCCGTCGGGTTGAGGATGGAGCCGCCCGCGCTGTTGATCAACGTGTTGAACCAGACGGTCAGTCCCTCGTACTGAGCACCCTGGATCTCCACATAGTGCGGCTTGCCCTGGCGGGCGAGGTTGCGGGCCATGCTCAGCATCTCGGCCCAGGTCTTGGGCGGGGTCGGCACCAGGTCCTTGCGGTACCACAGGAGTTGGGTGTTGGTGTTGTACGGGACGGCGTACAGCTTGTTCTTCCAGGTCGAGGTCTGCAGCGGTACCCGCAGGGTGCCCTGGGTGGCCTGCTGCTTCGCCGCGCCGGTCCACTCGCGGATCCAGCGCGCCTCGGCGAACTCCGCCGCCCAGGTGACGTCCAGGCCCAGGATGTCCAGGGTGTTGTCGTGGGCCGCGAGCCGGCGGACGAGTTGCTGGCGCTGGCCGTCGGCGCCACGGGGGAGCTTGTTGTAGCTGATCTTGTAGCGGCCGCGGGATGCCTGGCTGCACCGATCGGCTGCCTTCTGGAGCGCGCCGGAGTCGTCGGGGAAGTTGTACCAGTTCAAGGTGGGCCGGCCAGACCCCTCCCCGCTGCCGCACGCGGCGAGCGTCGACGCCAGCAGGGGCAGCACGGCGAGCATCCGCAGCCGTCGCATCCTCCCCCACGGGCGCCTCCGGGCCGGAAGGGGCCGCAAGCCGGGCCTCGCGTCCACGCGCTCCACACCTCGCCTTCGGGCCGGTGACCACGGAAGTTGGATTCCGTAGCCTTTATCCACGCAACGAACGCTAAACGCTACATAGAGCAACGACAAGTACATATAAGGGCAAATGGCTTACGTCCTGCACTTTTGGTCTACACCCGGCCCATCGTTGACACCTGCAGCCTCCGATCACGACGGAGACCAGCCGGCGGAAAGCACCACTGCGCCGCGCGACCGAGAGACCCGGACATACCTGGCCGCCCCACACCGCATCGAACAGGTCCGCAGGAACGCTGTGCGCCCACGCAGCCGCCCGACGAGCCCGCGGCTGTCGGCGTCGGCAGAACTCGGGTTCTGGATCACCACCACATGAGATGACGCCATAGGCAAGCGAGGGTTGGCGGCGCGGTGTTGTGAAGGGTGGTGGCGGAGGCGGAGCGGAGGGGTAAACGGGCCCGGATCATGCGCCCCGGCTCCCGGTGCTTTCGCGCCGGACCAGTTCGGGGCCGGCGAGCGTGGGCTCTGGCGCCTGGAAGTCGGATTCCAGCTGGCCGCGCAGGAGCCCGAAGGCGGACCGGCCCAGCCCCTGGAAGTCCAGGCGCACCGTGGTGAGCGCGGGTGTGATGAACTGCGAGTGGGGGGCGTCGTCGAAGCCGATGACGCTGACGTCCCCCGGGACGGACCGGCCGGCGTGGTGCAGGGCGCGCAGGACGCCCAGGGCCAGGTCGTCGTTTCCGCACAGGATCGCGGTGACGCCAGGATCACGGGCGAGCTTGCGGCCGGCGTCGTAACCGGCCTGGGCGTCCCAGCCCTTGCCCGTGGGAGGCGGAGGAGTGACACCTGCGGCCACCAGGGCCTGCCGCCAGCCCTCGGCGCGGGGTGCCGCCGAGCGCCGCGAGCCGGTGGACGCGGGAATCGCCACATAGTGGACGGTTTCGTGACCGAGGTCAAGCAGGTACTCGGTGGCGGCGCGGGACGCCGTACGGTCGTCGACCCACACCGCCGGACGCGGAGGTGTACGGCCCGGCGGCGGGGCTTCGACAGCCGCGGCGCAGGGCACGTTGGACGGGACCCGGTCCAGGGCCGCCGCGCCGAGCCGATCGAATCCGATCACCACGAGCCCGCCACCGGTCGAGGCCGCGGTGGTGATCGTACGGTCCAGGTCGTCCTGCGGGGTCAGGACCCGGACGCCGACCGAGTAGCCCGCGGCGCGGGCGGCCTCCTCCAGGCCCTGCAGGGTGGCTGCGTAACCGTAGAGGACGGTGTTGGACGTCAGGACCGTGACCGTCTTCGTGACGCCGCTGGCGAGCGCGAACGCGGTGGCGTTGCGCCGAAAGCCGAGGGCCTCGATGGCCTCCTCGACCCGGCGGCGGGTCTCCTCCTTCACGTTCGGGTGGTCGTTGATGACCCTCGAAACGGTCTGGTAGGAGACGCCGGTCGCCTGGGCGACATCACGGATACTGGCGGGCTTCCGCCGGCTCCCCTGCGGATCAGCAGGGCCGCCGGAGCTGGTGTGACCGGTCACAGCCATGCGAGGATTGTGAGCGGTCACAACACGGTCGTCAAGAGACTGCAACCACGGCGCTACCAATCCGCCGCAGAAACGGCCCATCGCCCCGTAATGCGCAGAAATCCAAAAACCACCTCAAGCTGAGCAATTCCTGTGAAACGACCCATGTGAACCACGGAGAAGTTCGGTTGTCCGGAAGGGAAAGCGCGTTGACAGCTTCTGCCGAGATCGCCCAGGAGTCCTTGCTGTGGAGCGATGAAACCCTCGGGTTGCACGTCGTGGCGGACCCTTCGGGGTCGGTCAGACTCACCGGCGACGGCCGCCCGTGGGACTGCCTCGTCCCCCTCGTCGAGGTCATCCTCACCGGGCACGGACGAACCTGGTCGGGAGAACGCTTCATCGACACGACCGTCGGCAGCCGACTGGTCCTGCGCGGCCACAAGACGGTCCAGGACCGGCAGTGGCGGCGCACCACGATCAGCCTCACCGACCCGGACACCGGTCTCGCCGCCGACGTCACCCTCAGCACCGTTCCGGGAGAGGGCTTCGTGCGCTCGCAGGTCCGCCTGGTCAACGAGGGCGACGCCCCCCTGCACCTGGAGGGCATATCCATCCTCACGCTCGGCGGCATCACCGACGGGGAAAAGGGCCTCGACGGCCTGACCCTGCACTGGGCGGACAACGACTGGCTCGCCGAATGCCGCTGGCGCCAGGCCACGTTCCGGGACCAGGTCGTCCCGCTGAGCAGGACCGCCCACGGCCATGAGGGCCGCGGCTGCTTCGAGCGCTCCTCCCAGGGCAGCTGGTCCACCGGCCGGCACCTTCCCCTCGGCGCCCTCACTGGCGGCGCCGGAGGCGCCTGGCTCTGGCAGATCGAGTCCAGCGCCGGCTGGCGCTACGAGACCGGGGAACGCGAGGGAGCCGCCTACCTCGCCCTGTTCGGACCGGACGACGCCCACCACCAGTGGCGGCAGACGCTGGCCCAAGGAGCCGAGTTCACCACCGTGCCCGCCGTGCTCGTCCACACCGAGAGCGGCGGCCTCGACGCGGCCTTCGGTGAACTCACCGCCTACCGCCGCCACATCCGCCGCACCCACCCGGATCATACGGCGCTTCCCGTGATCTACAACGACTACATGAACACCCTGATGGGTGACCCCACCACCGACAAGCTCCTGCCGCTCATCGAGGCAGCCGGGGCCGCCGGCGCCGAGGTCTTCGTCATCGACGCCGGCTGGTACGACGACGACGCCCAAGGCTGGTGGGACGCGGTGGGCGCCTGGGAACCCGCCGGGCGGCGCTTCCCCGGCGGCATCCAGGAAGTCCTCGACGCCATCCGACGCCACGGCATGACGCCCGGCCTGTGGCTGGAGCCCGAAGTCGTCGGCGTACGCAGCCGGTTGGCCCTGACCCTGCCCGACGAGGCGTTCTTCCGGCGGGGCGGGGTCCGGCTGACCGAGCACGGCCGCCACCACCTCGACCTGCGCCACCCGGCCGCCCGGGCCCACCTCGACCGGGTCATCGACCGCATCGTCGGCGAATGGGGCGTGGGTTACCTCAAACTCGACTACAACATCAACGCCGGCCCCGGCACCGAGAACGGCTCGGAGAGCGCCGGCGCCGGCCTGCTGGGGCACCACCGCGCCCACCTCGACTGGCTCACCTCGCTCCTGGACAGATATTCCGGCCTGGTCCTGGAGAACTGCGGTTCGGGCGGGCTGCGCATGGACTACGCACAGCTGGCCGTGACCCAGTTGCAGTCCACCAGCGACCAGCAGGACCCGTTGCGTTACCCGCCCATCGCGGCGGCGGCCGCCACTGCCGTGGCACCCGAACAGGCCGCCGTGTGGGCCTACCCGCAACCCCACTTCGACCTCGACGAGATCGCCTTCACGATGACCACCGCCCTGCTGGGCCGTGTGCACCTCTCCGGCTTCCTGGACCGTATGGACGAGGAGCAGCTCGCCCTCGTGCGCTCCGGCATCGATCTCTACAAACGCATCCGCCCGGCGATCGGCAGCGCCCGCCCGTTCTGGCCGCTCGGGCTCCCCGGGTGGGAGGACTCCTGGCTCGCCCACGGACTGCACGGGGAGGCCACTACGTATCTCGCGCTGTGGCGACGCGACGTTGTCAACGACGAGACTGCTGCGCAGAAGCCCAGCTCCGGCGTCCGAGGTATCCGCATCCCCCACTTGCGGGGCAATCGTCTGGACCCGCAGGTGCTCTATCCGACCGGCGCGGGCGCCACGGCGACCTGGGACGCGATCGACGGAACCCTCACCACGTCCCTACCCCGCGTCAACACCGCCGTCCTGCTGAGTCTCGACCACACGGAACAGTGAGCCCTCCAGCAAAGGTGGCACCACCATCCTGGTCAACTTGCGCCGATGTTCACCCTGTTGCGGGTCGCAAGGTGACAGGCAAGGGAAGAGGCGTATGCCCATGGGATCCACCGTCGGCCAACGCCCGGTGCATAGCCGCCCTCGGGCTGGGTGAGGCCGGCGGTGCCATCGCGAGCGACCTGGCCGACGCGGGCGCGGTTGCGTCCGGCTGTGTCCGGTTCCGGACGGGGCGAGGCCGCTCGCCCCGTCCGGAACCGGGCCACGGGGGACCGGTCAGCGGTAGGCCGCCTGGCCGGTGAGCGCCTGGCCGATGACCAGGGTGTGGATCTCTGGTGCCCTCGTAGGTCAGCACCGACTCCAGAGTGTTGGCGTGACGCAGCGGCGCGTACTCCAAGGAGATGCCGTTGGCCCCGAGGACCGTACGGCACTCGCGGGCGATGGCGAGCGCCTCGCGGACGTTGTTGAGCTTGCCGACGCTGATCTGCTCGGGGCGGATGCGTCCTTGGTCCTTCAGTCGGCCCAGATGCAGGGCGACGAGCGCGGCGCTGCCCAGAGACACGCTCATGTCGGCGAGCTTCTGCTGGGTGAGCTGGGATGTGCAGCTCTCTGCCGGTCAGCGGCACACCGGTGCGAAGTACCTGGCGCAGCGCGGCGTCGGTGGTCTCGGCGTTCTGCCGGGAGAACGCAGCCGGCGGCCGGCCGGGGGGACGGTGAGACCGTCGAACATCCAGGGCGTGATGTTGGTGCAGGTGACGGTCAGGTCCGCGTCGTGGACGACGATCCCGACGCGGTCCCGGGTGAGCAGGGCACGCAGCAGACTCGCGCCCTGCTCCCAGTACTTCGCTTGCCGAGCGGGGGCGAAGAGCAGCAGGGACCGCCCGGAGGCCGACGGCAGCACGCGAAGGGCGATTTCCACCGCGTCGCCGGTCCGGTGCCGCAAGAGGGCTCGACCCGCGGCCGGGATGGCGGACTGCCGTGCCGTGGTCCCACGTGTGTCATCGGACGGGTCGGCGAGCAGGAACCGGAGCGGGCGACCACAGACATCCCCGGAGCGGGCGGCCACAGACATCCTCGGCGCGACGGTCCAGCAGCTCGGCGGCTGTCTGGGACCAGTCGAGCACCGTGCCCTCAGCGTCGAGCACGGCCGTCGCGACCCCGGCGAGCGCGGTCTCTCTCCCTTCTGCGCCAGAGGTGTATCCGCGCATCTCGCTCCTCCCGCTCGGTGATCCCACACCTGGGCGTATATCCAGTATGGAAGCAGACGGGCGACTGCGAACCCGGCTCCGTCGCCGTAGGTGACGGCACCGAAGAGCCGGGGGCCGGGGAAGATCAGCAGGCGGCTGTGATGGAGTCGGTGCGCAGGGGTGCCCCGGTGCGGGCGGCGATGGCTTCGACGGTGACCCCGGGTGCCGTCTCGACGAGCGCGAGGCCGTCCGGGGTGACGTCGAGGACGCCGAGGTCGGTGATGATGCGGTGGACGCAGCATTCGCCGGTGAGTGGCAGGGTGCATTCGCTGAGGATCTTCGGCGAGCCGTCCTTGGCGGTGTGTTCCATCAGGACGATGACGCGGCGGGCGCCGTGGACGAGGTCCATGGCGCCGCCCATGCCCTTGACCATCTTGCCGGGGATCATCCAGTTGGCCAGGTCGCCGGCTGCGGAGACCTGCATGGCGCCGAGGACGGCGGTGTCGATGTGGCCGCCGCGGATCATGCCGAAGGACAGGGCCGAGTCGAAGAAGCTCGCCCCGGGCAGGACGGTGACGGTCTCCTTGCCCGCGTTGATCAGGTCGGGGTCCACCTCGTCCGCGGTGGGGTAGGGGCCGGTGCCGAGGATGCCGTTCTCTGAGTGCAGCACCACGTGGATGCCGGGTGGGAGGTGGCCGGGGATGAGGGTGGGCAGGCCGATGCCGAGGTTGACGTAGGAGCCGTCGGTGAGTTCGGCGGCGGCGCGCGCGGCCATCTGCTCGCGGCTCCAGCCCGGCGCGGTACGGACATCGTGGCTCATGCGCGGGCTGTCCCTCGTGTCGAAGACGCGGAAATCGAAAGGTGTTCGATGTGCTTGTCGGCCGCCTGGGCCGGGGTCAGTTCGACGATCCGCTGGATGAAGACTCCCGGCAGGTGCACGGCGTCGGGGCTCAACTCTCCCGGCTCGACGAGTTCTTCGACCTCGGCGAGGGTGATGCGGCCGGCCATGGCGGACAGGGGGTTGAAGTTGGCGGCGGCCCTGCGGAAGACCAGGTTGCCGTGGCGGTCGCCGCGCCAGGCGCGTACGAGGGCGAAGTCGGTGGTGATGCCATGCTCCAGGACGTGCGGGCGGCCGTGGAAGATGCGGGCCTCCTTGGGCGGGGAGGCGAGGGCGACGGTGCCTTCGGGGGCGTAGCGCCAGGGCAGGCCGCCGTTGGCCACCTGGGTGCCCACGCCCGCGGGGGTGTAGAAGGCGGGGATGCCCGCTCCCCCGGCGCGCAGCCGTTCGGCCAGGGTGCCCTGGGGCACCAGTTCCACCTCCAGCTCGCCGGAGAGGTACTGGCGGGCGAACTCCTTGTTCTCGCCCACGTAGCTGCCCGTGACGCGGGCGATCCGGCCGGCCGCGAGCAGGACGCCCAGTCCGCGCCCGTCCACGCCGCAGTTGTTCGAGACGACCTCCAGGCCGGTGGCGCCCTGGGTGTGGAGGGCGTGGATGAGCACCTCGGGGATGCCGCTGAGGCCGAATCCGCCGACGGCGAGGGACGCCCCGTCGGGGATGTCGGCGACCGCCTCCGCGGCGCTCGAACAGACCTTGTCCATGGGTGAGAGGGCCTTTCTGCTGCTAGTGCCGTACGGCGTCCGAGATCGGCTTCGCGCCGCCGTGCGCGGTGAGACCGCCGTCGACCGGGATCTCAGCTCCGGTGATGAAGGACGACTCCTCGGAGAGGAGGAAGGTGACGAGCGGGGTGACGTCGGCGGCGATCCCGGTGCGCCCGAGGGGCGTGCCGGCGAGGTTGGCCTCGCGGAAAGCGGGCGCGGCGGAGGCTGTCATCTCGGTCTCGATGTAACCGGGGTGGATGGTGTTCACGCGGATGCCGCGTGGCCCCAGTTCCATGGCGGCGGTGGCCGACAGGCCGCGCAGTGCCCACTTGCTGGCGGTGTAGGCGACCGGGTAGTGGGCGGTGAGTGCCGCCGAGGAGCCGACGTTCACGATCGACGCCCCGGGGCGCATCAGCGGTGCCAGGTGCTGGATGCCCAGGAGCGGCCCGGTGACGTTGACCGCGTGGACGCGGGCCATGTCCTCGGGGCGTACGGCGTCGAGGCGGGCGCGCCAGGTGATGCCGGCGTTGTTGACCAGGCCGTGCACCTGGCCGTACGCCTCTCCCAGTTCGGCGGCGAGTTCGGCCCAGTCCTTCTCGCTGGTGACGTCGAGTAGGCGGCAGCCAGGTGTCTCGGTCACATCGGTGGCGATGACCCGGGCGCCTTCGCGGGTGAGCGCCGCGGCCTCGGCGGCGCCCTGGCCGCGGGCGGCGCCGGTGACCACGACGACCTTGCCGAGAAGTCTCTTGGGGTGGAGGTCGGTCATGGCCGCTCCCGGGAGCGGCGTCGGCCGGTCGGCAGCGGGACCGGGGTGGCCCCGGCGACGAGCGTGTTGGAGACGCTGCCGATGCCCTCGACGCTCAGCGTCACCGTGTCACCGGGCTTCAGCGGGGGCGGGTCCTGGCTGCCGCGTACACCCCACAGCTCGGCGAGGCAGCCGCCGTTGCCGCAGGTGCCGGAGCCCAGGACGTCGCCGGGGCGGACGACGGTGCCGCGCGAGGCGTAGGCGACCATCTCCTCGAAGGTCCAGCTCATGTTGGACAGCAGGTCCTCGCCGACGACCTCGTCGTTGACCGAGGCGGTAAGCGCGAGGCGTAGGAAGCCGTCCGCGTCGCGGTACTTCTCCAGTTCGTCGGCGGTGACCAGGTACGGGCCGAGGGTGGTGGCGGTGTCCTTGCCCTTGCAGGGGCCCAGGCCCACCTTCATCTCGGCGGACTGCAGATCGCGGGCGGACCAGTCGTTGAAGATCGTGTAGCCGACGATGTGGTCGCGCGCCTGCTCGGGGGTGAGGTCGCGGCCCTCGGTGCCGATCACGGCGGCGACCTCGAGCTCGAAGTCGAGCACGTTGGAGCCGGGGGGCATCGGAATGTCGTCGTGCGGGCCGTACACGGCGTAGGGGTTGGTGAAGTAGAAGGTCGGCGCGGCGTACCACTGCTCCGGCACTCCGGCGGTGCCGTCCACGGACCGCCGTACGCCTTCGACGTGCTCCTCGAAGGTGACGAAGTCCCGCACGGTGGGCGGCTGGAGCGGTGGCAGCAGCCGTACCTCGGAGACATGGGGACCGGCCGGGATGTCCAGGGTGGCGGAGCCGGCCTCCAGCAGCTCGGGCAGGCCGCCGCCCTGGGCGAGCACGCCGGTCAGGGAGCCGGCACCGGGGAGAGGGTGGAGCGTGCCGTCCTCTTCGACGACGGCCACGTGGCGTCGGTTGCGGTACTCGTACGCGGCGAAACGCATGGAGGTTTCCTGTCGGCTGTCGGCGTGCGGGGTGGGCGCGAAGGCCGGGGGCGCGGCCTGGGAGTCAGGGCAGTTGACAGGGCCACCGCGCCCCCGGGGACTGAGAGCTTCGCCGATCAGAGCGGCGGGGCGACGAACACGCCGCGGTCGACATCGTTGAAGGATTCCTTGGTGACCAGTTCGTTCATGGGGTTGGCGGTGCCCCACTGGTCGGTGACCTCGGGCTGGGAGAAGTCGTAGACGTGGGGATGCCAGGTGTCCTCGTCCAGCAGTTCCAGCTCCGTCGTGTACTCGACGGTGTTGCCGTGCGGGTCGAGGAAGTAGGTGAAGGTGTTGTCGCCCGCCATGTGCCGGCCCGGCCCCCAGATCTTCTTGAAGCCGGCGCGGATCACCCGGCCCGAGCCGCGCATGTACTCGTCGATGCCGCGCATCTCGAAGGAGATGTGGTGCAGCGAGGTGTGCGGGCCCTTGGCGATGGCCATGGAGTGGTGCTGGTTGCTGATGCGCATGAAGTGCATGACGTCGCCGATGTGCGGATGGCCGAGGGTGTCGGACAGCCGGAAACCGAGGTGCTCCTCGTACCAGGCCTTGGTCTTGTCCAGGTCCGGGGAGTTCAGCACGACGTGCGACAGCTTGACCGGGATCGACTCCTTCTCCTCGATCCTGCGGTGCTGCCGTGCCTCGACGTCGGCGGAGACCTCGATCGTGCGCCCGTCGACGTCGAAGAAGCGGAAGCCGTACCCTCCTCCAGGGGTGTCGACCTTGCCCGGCTGGGAGATCAACTGCACGCCGCCCGCAAGGAGTTGTTCGGCGAGGGTGTCCACGTCGGTTGCGCTCGCGGCACCGTAGGAGACGAGGTCGAGGCGCTTCTCGTCGGCCTTGCGCAGCCGGACGACGTACTGTTCGGGGCTGCCTTCGGCGGCGAGGAAGGAGATGCCGGAGTCCTCGGCGACCTTGGTCAGGCCCCAGACGCCGGAGTAGAAGTCGAGTTGCTTGTCGTAGTCGGGCACGGCGAGGTCGACGTGCCGCAGGTGGGTGAGCAGGCGGTTGGACATGTGGGGGGCCTCCTCAGGCGAGGTTGAGAAGTGCGGCGGCGTTTGTGCCGCGGATGGCGTGGAAGTCGGGGTCGGGCAGCCGGGCGGCGCGCAGGGCGGCGACCGGGTCGTCGGTGCCCATGTCGAAGGCGTAGTCGGAGCCGAGCAACACTCGGTCCGCGCCCGCCACCCGCACCAGCTCCCGCAGCACGTGCGGGTCGTGGACGAGGGAGTCGAAGTACATCCGCTTGACGTAACTGCTGGGCAGATGGGCGCAGCCTGCCCCCGCGTCCGGACGGGCCGACCACGCGTGGTCGGAGCGGCCGATGTGGGTGGGCAGGTAGCCGCCGCCATGGGCTGCGATCAGCTTCAGCCCCGGGTGCCGGTCCAGCACGCCGGAGAAGATCAGGTGCGACAGCGCGACCGCGTTCTCCACCGGCTGGCCCACGACATTGGACAGGTACCAGCGGTCCAGGCGCTCGTCGAGCGTGCAGCCGAAGGGGTGCAGGAAGAGGACGGCGCCCGTCTCCTCCGCGCGGGTCCAGAAGGGTTCGTACGCCGGGTCGGACAGCTCGCGGCCGGGGGCGTGGCTGGAGATCTCCACCCCCAACAGACCTTGTTCCAGAGCATGTTCGAGGGCGAGCACGGCCAGCTCGGGATGCTGCAGGGGGACGAGGCCGAGACCGTGCAGCCGTTCGGGCGCCTGGGCACAGTGGGCGGCCGTCGCCTCGTTGGCGAGCCGGAAGACCTTCTCGGCCGTCTCCTCGTCCGCCCAGTAGTGGTAGTGCGAGGGGGAAGGACTGACCAGCTGCACGTCCACGCCCTGCGCATCCATGGCGGCCAGCCGCGCGGTGACGTCGATCATCCTCGGGGCCCGCTCGCGGACCATGGGGCCGCTGACGGCGAGGGCGTCGCGGCCGTTGCGGCGGGCGTCGAGGGCCCGTGCCTCAGCCAGTCCCGGCAGGTCCGCCACCAGTGCGTCGACCTCCGGCAGCAGGACGTGTGCGTGGACGTCCACGGTGCGCGCCGTCACGGCAGCTCCTTCAGGGAGTTCATCGTGCGAGCGATCAGCCCGGGCACGTCGGCGTCGCGTACGCCGTCCAGCTGCCACTGCCCGATCTGCACGGACGCCTCGACGACCCTCCGCACCCGGGGAATGCGGCGCTCGTAGTAGCTCTGGAGCACCTCGCTGTCCCAGTCCCGTCCGCTGGTGAGCAACTCGGCGAGCACCAGGGCGTCCTCCAGGGACATGGCCGCGCCCTGGGCGAGGGTGGGCGGGCAACAGTGGGCGGCGTCGCCGATCAGCACGACCCGGCCACGGTGCCAGGAGCCCTCGACCAGCAGCCGGTCGAACCAGGTGTAGTTGACCTTCCCGGGGTCGGTGATGTGCCGGGTGATCTCCGGCCAGGCTCCCCCGTAGGCCTGCGCCAGGCGGCGCATCTCGTCGGCATAGGTGGCCGGGTCGATGGAAGCGCGGTCGCGGCAGCCTTCGACGACGAACGCGTAGATGGTGTTCTCGCTGGTGGGGGTGTAGCCGGCGATGTAGGCCGGGCCGCCGTAGGCGAGGTCGCTGCGTTCGACGCCCTCGGGGCGCGGGGCGGCGATGCGCCAGATGGCCATGCCGGTCGGCTCGGGTTTGTCGGCGATGCCGATCGCGGCGCGGGTGGCGGAGTTGAGGCCGTCGGCGCCGATCACCAGGTCGTAGCGGCCTTCGGTGCCGTCGCTGAAGCGCACGGACACGCCGTCGGTGTCCTGCTGCAGGGCCTCGGCGGTGGTACCGAGACGGACGGTGGCACCGGAGGCGCGGACCGCGTCGATGAGGATCTGCTGGAGCTGGGGGCGCTGCATGCCGAGGGTGGCGGGAAGGTCGTCGCCACCGGTCTTGATGTCCTCGGCGACGTGCAGCACGGTGCCGTCCGGAGTGGTGATGCCCAGCGTGGTGAACGGGAAGCCGGAGGCGCTCACCCGGTCCCAGACCCCCAGTTCGCGCAGCACGCGCAGGGCGTTGCCCTGAAGGGTGATGCCGGAGCCGGTGGTGGCGTTCCAGTCGGGCTTGGCCTCGACGAGGTCGACGGTGATGCCGGCGCGGCGCAGCAGAATGGTCACGGCGTTGCCGGCGGCGCCGCCGCCGATGACCAGGACTCTGCGTGTGGGGCTGTGTGCCATGTCGGGATCCTCCCGAGGTCGGGCCGCACGGCTTCGGGCGGCGGGGTGCGGCTCGCCCGCCACGGGGGGGCGGGGCCATGGATTTTGATGAGTCACCCGTCGGCGGGGTGGAGCGGGTGGGGCCGGATGCGCCGCTGCTGTCCGGGGAGGACGCATCCGGCCGGTTCTGCGGGCTATTTGACGGCGATGGGGTTGACCGGTGAGCCGACAGCTCCGGTGATCGGCAGGGGTGCGGCGGTGAGCCAGAACTCGTACACGCCGTCGTCCGCGCAGTCGGCCGCGAGGGCGTCGAGGTCCCACATCTCACCGACCAGCAGGCCGATGTTCGGGATGACGACCTGGTGCAGGGGCTGGAAAGCGTGGTCGAACTCGTTGGGCCGTACCTCGAAGCCCCAGGTGTCGGTGGCGATCGCGGCGATCTCTGTGCGGTGCAGCCAGCCGGCCGTGGTGAAGGAGAGGCCGGGCGCCGGTCCGCCGGCGTAGTCGCCCCAGCCGTGGCGCCTGGCGCGGGTGAGCTGACCAGTCCGTACGAGGACGATGTCGCCGCGTCCCACGCTCACGCCGTGGGCTTCCGCGGTCGCGGTCAGGTGCTCCTCGGTGATGGCGAACGCGTCCGACAACTCACCGTCGGTGCCGATGACCTGGCCCACGTCCAACAGTACCCCGCGCCCGGCGACGTACGGGGCCATGTGCTCGATGCCGGTGACGAGGTCGCCGTCGGAGGTGACGACCTTCTCCGCCGGCCGCCCGTTCCACGCCTTGCCGTGGTCGAAGATGTGGCCGAGCCCGTCCCACTGGGTGGAGCACTGCAACGGCATCGCGATGACGTCGTCGGCACCTCCGATCCCGTGCGGGAAGCCCTGGTTGCCGAGGGCCGCGTCGGTGCCGGTGTCGAGCATGGTGTGCACGGGGTTGGTGCGCCGACGCCAGCCCTTCTGCGGACCGTTCATGTCGAACCGCTGGGACAGCGAGAAGCTCACGCCCCGGCGCACGAGTGCCGCGCCCTCGCGCCGCTTGGCCTCGGTGAGGTGGTTGAGGGTACCGAGGACGTCGTCCTCACCCCAACGCCCCCAGTTGGAGTACCTCTTGGCGGCTTCGATGATCGCGCCCTCGGGATCCGTACGGTCGATCATGCGCCGGCCTCCTCGGCGACACAGCGGGTGCGCTGGACGCCCAGCCCCGTGATCGAGCCCTCCATGACGTCGCCGTCCCGCAGCAGCCGCCCCCAGTGGATGCCGTTGCCGGCCGGAGACCCGGTCAGCACCAGGTCGCCGGGAAGGAGTCGGGCCGCCTGGGAGATGTACGACACCAGGCGGGCGACTCCGAAGAGCATGTCCTTGGTCGACTCGTCCTGCATGGTGTCGCCGTTCAGCTTCAGCGTGACCCGCAGATCACCGGGGTCCGCGATCGATCCGGCGGGCACGATCCACGGGCCCAGCGGCGTGAAGCCCGGCGCGTTCTTGCTGCGCAGCCAGTCGGTGCCGATGGCCTTCATGTCCCGGCGGAAGACCGTGGCCCGGTCGGTGAGGTCGTTGGCGATCGTGTACCCGGCGACGTACTCCAGCGCCTCCTCCACGGACACCCGGTAGGCAGGCTTGGCGATCACGGCCGCCAGCTCCAGCTCCCAGTCCGGCTGCTGGGCCCAGGCGGGGAGGACGACGTCGTCGTAGGGCCCCGCGATGGTGCTGGGCAGGCCGATGAAGACGTATGGCAGGTCCTCGGCCGCCCGCCGGTCCATCACCGCCGCGATCTCGGCACGCGCCTCCTCGACCGTGCGCGGGTCGTCGGCAGAGCGGTGCGCGACCTCCAGGTCGATCACGTGCTGGCGGTAGTTGGCGCCGGACTGGAAGATCTGCCGGGGCTCGACCGGGGCGTGCACCCGCAGACCGTCCAGGGGCTGCCACGCCAGGCTTTCCTCGCCCGCGAGGACGTGCAGAACGGGGAGAGCCTCCTCCCACCGTTCCAGCACGGACCGCACATCGGCCGGCTCCCAGGCCAGAGCCTGGCTCAGGTCCAGCACCCGGCCCCGGACCACCAGGGCGGGGAACGGGTTCCCGTCCTGGAAGGAGAGCGTGCCGAGTGCGAACGGGCCGGCTGGTTGCGCGAGTGTTGCCATGAGATTTCCTCCCGCTGAGTTGCGGTCTACTGTGACCTGGAACCGCAGATCGCGGAAATGAATCCTGTGGATGATGCCCATCCACGGCACGGATATCTGACTCTTTCCAGGTGGTGCCCGGTGAACCTGTCCCGACTCGACCTCAACCTGGTCGTTGCCCTCCGCGCGCTGCTGGAGGAACGCAACGTCACCCGGGCCGGCGAGCGCATCGGGCTCAGCCAGCCCGCGATGAGCGCGGCGCTGTCCCGGCTGCGGCGCCACTTCGACGACGACTTGCTCTCGCGGACGGGCAACACCTACGAACTGACGCCGCTCGGCGCCGCCCTGCGCGAGCGCAGCGCCACCGCCTGCGACCTGCTGGAGCGGGTCTTCACCAGCCAGGCTGACTTCGATCCGGGGGCCGAGACCCGCGAGTTCACCCTGCTCGCCTCGGACTACGGCGCGGCCGTGTTCGGGGCCGTCCTCGCCCGCGCCCTGCACCAGAAGGCGCCGGGAATCCGGCTCACCTTCCAGCACCCGGCGCCCTCCGTCGTGGAGAACACCGCGACCGTTCTCAGCACCGTCGACGGCCTGCTGATGCCGCACGGCGTCATCGACGGTCTGCCGGCCGTCGACCTCTTCAGCGACCGCTGGCTCTGCCTGGTCGCCGATGACCACCCCGAGGTCGGCAATGAGCTCACCCTCGACCATCTCGCCCGGCTGCCCTGGGCCGTCTACCAACGCCCCTACGACGCGCCGGCCGCCCGCCAGCTCAGCATGATAGGCATCAGCCCCCGGGTCGAAGTCTCCGTGCAGACCTTCCAGCTGCTGCCCCACATGGTCGAGGGCACGAACCGGGTCGCGATGATCCAGGAACGCCTGGCCCGCAAAGCGGTACGGTCCGCCGCGGTACGCGTGCTGCCCTGCCCGTTCGAGGCCGTACCGGTGCGGGAGGCGATGTGGTGGCACCCCGTGCACACCCAGGACGCGGCCCACATCTGGCTGCGGCAGAAGGCGGCGGAGGTGGGGGCGACGCTGACGGGCAACGGCGACGTCATCGATAGAGGTGAGATCGACAGAGGCGAGGATGGGTCCCGCTGACACGGCTGTCCACGATGTGCTCCAAAGCCGCGTCCGGAGCACATCGTGGCGGCCCCCGGCGAAGGGTGTGCCCGTCAGGCCGTCTGCTCCGGCAACGGCCGGGAGTCGACCACACCGACGCGACGGCGCGCCGCGAAGAGACCACCCGCGAGGAGGGCGGCAGCCAGCCCCAGCACGGCCACCGCACCGGCCAGACTCCCGACCGCGGACTCCACGGCCAGCAGGACGAGCGGGCAGACGAACTCACCGCCGAAGAAGGCCGTCATGAACAGCCCCGTGCCCCGGCCGCGGTCCTCGAACGCCAGGCGTGACATGGCGCTCGTGAGGAGGGCGGGCAGCAGCATGCCCGTACCCGCGCAGTTGATCACGGCCCCTGCTACCAGCAGCGGGGTGTTGCCCGCCAGGAACATCACCCCGAAGCCCGCCGCACACAGCGCGAGGACCGCGGGCAGCATCGCGTCCGGCGAACGCCTCAGTCGGCTGAAGGCGATGGCTCCGCCCACGGTCGCGGCGCTCGACACGGCGGTGGCCAGGCCGATCACACCGGAGTTCTTCACGCCGAGGTCGTCGAGCAGGTACGACATCTCCACCGGGACGGTGTAGAAGACCATCGCCCCGAAGAAGGTGAGGGCGCAGATTCCCCGCAGCTGCCGCCACGGGAAGGCGCGGCGGTTGTCGGCCACCGCTGTCCCATGCTCGTCCACGGTCGCGCCGGGCGCGGGGTTGGGCAGAACGGTGGCCATCAGCGGGGCGAGCACCAGGCTCACGGCATACACCCAGAAGGGCGCCCGCCAACCCGCCGACCCGGCGGCCCCACCGATCACGAAGAAGGCGGTGGCCGACGCCGAGCCGCACATGGTCTGCAGGGCGAGGTACTTCACCCGCTGGTACCCGGAGTAGTAGTCCCCGATCAGGGTGGTGCAGCAGGTCATGATCGCGGCCTCGGCGACACCGACCAGTGCTCGGCTGGCGATGATGGCGCCCAGGGACGCCAGATAGAGCGGGGCGGTGCCGAACACGGCGTACAGGAGCGTCGCCACGATCAGCAGGCGCTTGCGGCCCAGCCGGTCGACGATCACCCCGGCGAACGGCGCCAGCAGCGCCAGCGCCAGCGCCGGCGCGGTCAACGCGAGAGGAACCAACGCTTTGGCACCGGGGGTCGACTCGAAGTAGTCCTGCATCTTCGGCAGCACCGGTGCGATGAGCACCGCCCCGAGAATCGGCATACAGCTGCCCGCCATCAACAGGGTCAGGCGCAGCAGATGGGCCGGGCCCGAGACGGCGACGGGCGACGACGCGACGTCGTCGACCGCGGTGGCGGACGACTGGACGGAACCGGGCATGGCGACTCCAGGGACGAGTATGGAAGCGGACATGCCTGTGGGGGCGCGCCGGCAGCGCACGGCATGGTGAGATGGCCCCACGTCGGCCGTCGGTCGGACGGCGGCGAGCGGGTCGGCATGACTATGTGCCGTGCACGGCCCCGCTGCCATACCTCGAGCGATCCGAATTCCGTATTCGGGTCATTCACACCATGGATGTCCAGGTCACATCACTGCTCCGGGCCTGCGCAGACAGCCGCACCGGCGGGCGGTCATGGCTTCGGGAACCAGGGCCCCGAGCGTGGCGTCGACCAGCCTGACCACCATGCCCTCGTCGAGATGCACGCAGAGCAGAAAGCGGCTCGGCTGGCGCCCCAGCACGAACGCGGCCTGCGTGTCACGCCGCGTCCGGAATCGCCGACGCGGTCACGGCCGTCAGCTGCACCGTACTTGAGCCGATGGACGGGATGCTGACGATCCTCGCATCCGTGTGGGAGAACATGGCGGCCATGCACGCACGCGGCCAGGGGCCTGGAATACATCACCTCACAGGTCTCCACGGACACCCTGGCGCTCGTCTCCGTGACCTCGCTGGCGACCGACTCCCGCGGGTTGGGGCACCGCAAGGGGCGGCTCGCACTCGGATATGACGCCCACCTGCTCGCCGTCTGCGATGACCCGGTGCGCGACAAAGCCTCGATACGGGACGTGACGGCAGTGTACCGGGCGGGTCGTGAAGTGCACCTGTCGAAACCGGCCGCCGAGGGGGTATGACAAGACGGTCGCGTGGGCGCTCGTTGAGATGCTCGCAACGAGCCGAGCCGTCCAACGTGTCTGCCAGTGTTCGGACCGGCGGGGATGTGGCTACCTGACTCGCCGTCGCCTTGGCCATCGTTGTCACCGGCGTCGGCGTCGTCCCTCTTCATACGGCACTGCATGTCATGGGAGGCAGACACGGCGACGTTTGTGAATAGCCGCTCTTCTCGACCGCGTCGGAGTCACGGTGGAGCATGTGCCGACGATCGGCGCGAGCTCCTGGGCGGCGGGGGCCGCCTCACGGATCGTGATGAAGGTGGCCGCCTCACGGTCCGAGAAGACGTCCATGACCCGGATGTCCTCGACGTCGACCAGGACGGCGCCGGAGCGTCGTCCCTTGCGGAACGCGAACTCCTCGACGCCGAGCGCCCGAGGTGCCTGGGTGGGGACCGCCGGCGCGGTGAGCAGGCCCAGCAGGTGGGTGCGGCCGGTAACCGACGTCCAATTCACAGATGTGGCCGTCCGCTGCCGGTACCGGACGGCCACGCGCCTGCGCAGGGCTCTCAGCTCTTGCCGTCGAGCCTCCAGATCTGGTTCTTCTTCGTGCTCAGGGCGCTCGCCGGGTCGCAGGTCCACTGGTGGACGAGGGCCCGCGGCTGGGTGGAGACGTTGCTGACGTCGACGCACTTGCCGCTGTGGACGGCGACCAGCTGGTAGTCCTGGCTGTTGCCGAGGGCGGTGACGGGGTTGAGGGTGAACATCTGGTTGGTCTGGCCGTTGCAGGTCCACTGTTCGACGGCGGCGCCGTCGGCGGTGGAGGCCCCGGAGACGTCGAGGCACTGGCCGCTGAGCTCGTTGACCACGGTGTAGGTATTCGTCCGCCCGGCCACCGGCTTGAGGTCGAGCATCTGCTGGTAGCCGCCCTCGCAGTAGTACTGCTGGTACTGGGTGCCGTCGGCGGTGCTCAGATTGGTGTCGTCCAGGCACTGGCCGCTGTTCTCGCTGACGGCGACCGTGGAGATGGTGGTGTTGGACGGCGGGAGCAGGGTGACGGTGTAACCGTCCTTGGCGTTGCTGAACGGGACGCTCACCGAGGCGGCGTTGTTGCTGATGGTCAGGGTGGTGTCGGAGACGGTGACCGGGCCGGCGACGGCGGCGCCGTTGTTGTAGGGAACGCGCTGGACGATGGCCCGGACCTGGCCGTTCTCCACGACCGAGGTGGTGTTCAGGCCGGTGAGGTTGACGGTGACATTGCCGGTGTTGCCGCTGCTGCCGAGCAGGATCTTGGCGTTCTTGACGGTGTTGTCCTTGGTCGCCAGGCCGTCGATGCCGGAGCCGGGGACGTAGTTGACGATGTTGCCGGACTGCGAGCCGTAGTAGCGGTACATGAACCACTCGCCCAACGGCAGGTACTGACCGGCGCTGTTCTTGGTGAGCAGGTTGGCCTCGTCGTCGTGCAGAGCCGTGCCGGAGGCCCAGTTGCCGCGCAGGCCGTCCGCCCCGGCGCGCTCCAGCCGGCCAATGAACCAGGCGCCGCCGCCAGGTGACTGCATGGACAGGGTGGCGTACTCGTTGATCTGGTACGCGCGGGTGTTGGTCAGCCCGGCCGCGGAGAGCGTTGAGTTGGCGCGGCCGACGTCGACGGCCGGGTCACCGGGTTCGTCGTGCCAGCTGTAAATGTCGGGGGCGACGTTGTTGGCCTTGACGTAGTTCAGGTAGGTCGTCCACCAGCCGTTGGAGGAGTTCGGCTGGCTCGCCATGCTGGGCCCGACTATGAGCTGGCTGGGGAAGTTGGCCCGCACCGCGGCGTAGAAGCGCGACCACATCTGCAGGTACTGGGTCTGTGTGGCACCCCAGAACGGCTTGTTGTCCGGCTCGTTCCACAGGTCCCATTCGACCGTCATGTTGTTGGCCTTGACGTCGCTGATGAGCTGATTGACGAAGTTGTCGAACTGCGTCCAATTACCGTTGTCGCCGGGCCAGCCCTGGGTCGTGGTGCTGTCCGCGCCCCACAGGTCGTGCGGGAGCAGGACGAAGGTGCCGCCGAGGGCGACCGTGCGCTTGTACTGGGCCAGGGTCGAGTTCCAGCGGGTCTGGTAGTCGGCGAGGCTGGTGGCGTAGCCGCCGCTGTTGAGCTGTGCGCCACCGGCCCGCATGAAGTGCCACTTGATGTCCTTGAAGAAGTGGTCCTGCGGGAGCGAGCCGTCCGGCGTCATGCCGTAGATCATTCCGGAGGCGTGGTAGGTGGGGGCGCCGCCCGCGGTGGCGAAGTCGACGGTGACGCTGGTGTCCGCGGCTTGAGAGGGGGCGGCGGGTACCAGGGTCGAGGCCAGGGCGGCCATGAGGACGGCGACCGTGGAGGCCGCCCGGCGTCTGGTGCGGGCTGTGGTCGCGGGAAGTGCGGTGAACGGCTTCACTGTGCGGCTCCTGGGGAGGGGAGGGCGGGGACCGGGGCCCGTCCGGCCCCGGAGCTGTGTGGGAGGCGGCCGTCAGTGGCCGTCTCGGTGCGCGTGCGCCGCCGCGAGGAGGAGGTAGCTGCTGGCGGTCCAGGTGTAGGCGCGGTCGCGCAAGCCCGTTCCGGTGAGGGCGTCGAAGTTCTCGGCGAAGCCGTGGGTCTCGCACAGGGCGCGGAAGCGGGCGCTGATGTCGTCCGCCAGCCGGTGGTGGCCGGCGCGGCGCAGGCCGTCCTCGACGAGGACGGTGGCGGGGGCCCAGATCGGGCCGCGCCAGTAGCCGTCGGCGAGGTAGTGCGGCGAGGTGGGCAGTTCGGTGGCCAGGCCGTACGGAGTGAGGTGGGCTTTGATGTGGTCGGCCAGCGTGCTGCTGATCTCACCGGGCAGGTGCTCGCCCAGCACGATGGGCATCAGGTCGAGGAGGCTGGCACTGGTCCAGGTGTCTGCGGTGGCGGCCGATCGCGTGACGAATCTGTCGCCGGTCCAGAGCTGGTCGAGCAGCGCGGTCTGTGTCTCCTCGGCCAGGTCAGCCCAGCGGCGTGCCTCGTCCGGCCTGCCCAACTCCCCGGCGAGTCCGGCGAGTTCGCGCAGCTGGAGCACGAGGAAGGCGGACAGGTCGGCAGTGACGACCACGCGCTCGGGGTCGAAGGAGGTGGCGTTGTCCCAGCCGCTGTCATTGCCGTGCTGGTAGTGGGGAAGTCGGGCGCCGGGGCTGCGTCTGGCGGTCAGCCAGAAGTCGGTCCAGCGCCGCAACCTGTCATACGTCTGCGCCAGTTGCTCCCCGCTGAGTGGCGCGGGCAGTCGTCGGCGCAGATGGGCGAAGGCCCAGCCGTGGATGGGGGGTTTGACGAAGTTGTACAGGACCTCGGAGTGGGTGACCGAGTCGGGCAGGGCTCCGCCGGCGTCCTGGTGGTCGAAGGGCAGGGCGAACTGGTCCATGGCCAGTTCGGGGCAACCGGACGCCAGGGCAAGGGCGTTGAAGCAGTGGTCCCAGCTCCACACCTTGTCCATCCAGTGCTTGGACATCAGCACAGCGGGCCGGGTGACCAGGCCGGCCGGCCGTACGGTCGCCGACCAGACGACGTAGGCGGCGAGTTCGGCGGCCGGAGTGGCGGGCGAACGCCAGGGGGCCACCGCGTCGACGAAGGCGGCGAACGAGCGCCGCGCGGACTCCACGATCTCGCCGAAGGCCGCCGACGACGCGTAGGGCGGGCGGGAGGTGTCGAGTTCCTCGATCGCGATCTCCCAGGTGCCGTCGGCTCCCCCGGTCATGGTGAGTCCGCGGTCGACGCCGCCCAGGGCCTGGGATCCGGTCGCGCCGGCGAGCGCGCCGGACAGCACGGTGACGCGGTAACGGCGTCCTGTCTCGTACGACGTGAACACGTGCGCGTCCGCCGCCGGGTCGTGGAAGAAGTACGTTCCGCTGAACGGGGTGAGGCGGTGTGCGGCGGCGAGGACGCCGAAACCCAGGCCCCTCCCCCGCAGGCGAACGGTGTCCGGCGACTCGAAGGCGAGCTCGACGCGGCCACGCTCGCCGGTCCAACTGAGCAGGCCCGGTGTCGCCTCGACGCGGGTCTCCGCGCGGTCGCCCTTCGCCGTGCTCAAAGGGATCAGGCGCAGGACGGCGTGCATGCCGTTCTGGTGCGAGACGAGGTGGAGGTCCTCGGCGTACGTCTTCTCCGCCACCACGGGCGAGATGTCGAACCAGGACCCGTAGATGCTGAACGGGATGTCATGGACGGAGAAGGCCGGGCCGGATGGGGCGGCGGTCATGGTGGCGTGACTCGTTTCTGGAGCAGGGGGGCAGCAGCCGACTGGCCAACCGGCCAGTCGTGGTGGGGGTTGGGGGCTCAGTCCTTGACGGCGCCGGCGGTGACGCCCGCGGCGACGTAGCGCTGGGCCAGGACGAGGATCACCGCGGCGGGCAGCGAGGCGACGACGGCAGTGGCCATGATGGCGTTCCACTGCTGGTTGTTGTTGCCGATGTAGTGGTAGATGCCGAGGGTGATCGGCTCGTGAGCGCCGCCGTTGACGAGGGTGCTGGCGAAGACGAAGTCGGACCAGGACCACAGGAAGGCGAACAGGGACACGGTGACCACGGCGTTGCGGCTCATGGGCAGCACGACCGACCAGAAGGTGCGCAGGGCCTGCGCCCCGTCCATCTGTGCGGCCTGGAGGAGTTCGCCCGGGATGCCGGACATGAACGCGGTGAAGATCAGCACCGCGAAGGGGACGGCCAGGGTGGAGTCGGCGACGATCAGGCCGGGGACGGACTGGAGCAGGCCGAGCTGGAGGTAGATGGCGTAGAAGCCCATCGCCATGATGATGCCGGGAATCATCTGGGCGGCCAGCAGGACGAAGCTCAGGATGCCGCCACCGCGCGGACGCAGCTTGGCCAGCGCGTAGCCGGCAGGGGCGGAGAGGGCGACGGTCAGCACGACGGTGCCCAGGCCGATGACGAGGCTGGTGCCGAGGTAGGGCAGTTGCTCGTCGAGGACGGTGCGGTAGCCGGTCAGAGTGCCGTGCAGGGGCAGAGGGTCAGGCGGGCTCTTGCGCATGTCCTGGTCGCGGGTGAAGGAGACGTTGACCATCCAGTAGACCGGGAAGAGCATGATCCCGGTCAGCACGAGGCCGATCGTGGTCTTCACCCATGTACGCCTGCGTGTGCGGCTCAAGACAGGGCCTGCTTTCTCTGCACCCGGACGTAGATCAGGCCGAAGGCCAGAGCGGCGACCACGAGCAGGTTTCCGACGGCCGCGCCCGGCCCGAAGGCGGGCAGCAGGTTGCCGAAGCCGAGCTGGTAGGACCAGGTGGCGAAGGTGGTCGAGGAGTCCGCCGGACCGCCCTTGGTCATGATCCAGATGATGTCGAAGACCTTGAGCGTGTAGACCAGCCCGAGGAGCAGGGTGATCGCGGAGACCGGCCGCAGCAGCGGGAAGGTGATGCTCCAAAAGCGCCGCCAGGCTCCGGCCCCGTCGAGGGCGGCGGCCTCGTACAGGGCCGCAGGGATGGATTGAAGTCCGCTGTAGAGCACGACCAGGTTGAACGGGACGCCGATCCAGATGTTCGCGATGATCACTGAGGTCAGCGACCAGGACGGTGAGGTCAGCCAGTTCACCGGCCCGATGCCGAGGGCGTGCAGGGCGGCGTTGACGATCCCGGAATCGCTGTTGAGCATCCACGACCAGGTGGAGGCCGACACGATCAGCGGCAGCAGCCACGGCACGAGGAACAGGGCGCGCAGGGTGGCCGAGAGCCGGAAGTGCTGGTTGAAGAAGACCGCGAGGGCGAGCCCGATGGCGTACTGGAAGAGCAGGCAGACGGCGGTGAAGACGGCGGTGTGCAGCAGGGCCGGGGCGAAGGTCGGGTTGTCGAAGACGGTGCGGTAGTTCGCCAGGCCGTTGAACGGGGCGTCGCCCTGGACGAAGGAGCGGACGGTGTAGTTGCGCAGGCTGAGGTCGAGGTTGCGGTAGAGCGGATAGGCGTAGAAGAGGGCGAGGTAGACGGTCACCGGGGCGAGGAATCCCCAGGCGGCCCACTGGGTGGAGGTGGGCCGGCGGCGCTTCCCGCGGCGGGCCCGGGGCGGGGCGGCGGTGTGCGCCGCCCCGCTGCGGACGCGCTCGGACCGGTGGTCCGGCAGCTGTGTCGTGTGGTTCATCAACGACCCTTGTGGTCCGGCTACTTGGCGGCGGACTGCGCCTCGGACAGCGCGTCCTTGGGTGACTTGGAGCCGCTGAGGGCGGACTGGACGGCCTTCCACATCTGCTCGGAGATCTTGGGGTACTTGGTGCCGAGGTCGTCGCTGGTGCGCCCCTTGGCCGACTTGACCGCCTCGACCCACGGCTTGAGCTCGGGGTTCGCCGCCACCTGCTTGTCCTGGACCGCGCTGGTCGGGGCCACGTAGGACAGGGTGGTGTCGGTGGTGTAGAGGTTGTCGCCGCTGGTCAGGCAGGTCACCAGCTTCTGGGCGGTGGCGTAGCGTCCGGTCTCCTTCTGGACCGGGACGGTGACGAACTCGCCGCCGGTGGGGGCCGCCGCGTTGCCGCCGTTCGCGCCGGGTATGGGCAGTACGCCGTAGTCGAGGCCGGCCTTCTTGGCGTTGGCGAGCTGCCAGGTGCCGTTCTCGCTGAACGCGTAGTCGCCGCTGGCGAACTCCTGCCAGCTGGTGGTCTGGGTGTTGTTGAGCACCGAGTTGGGCGCGTAGCCGTTCTTCAGCCAGTCCTTCCACAGGGTCAGCGCGGACACGCCCTGGGCGGAGTCGAGTTGGGTCAGTTTGGCGCCCGATCCCCAGAACCACGGCAGGAACTGGAAGCTGCCCTCCTCCGTGCCGATCGCGGAGAAGGTGATGCCCTTCTTGCCGGCCTTCTTGGCCTTCGCCAGGGCCGCCGTCAGTGAGGTCCAGTCCTTGACCGAGGCGATGTCCACGCCGGCCGCCTTCAGGACCTTCTTGTTGTAGTAGAGGGCGAGGGTGTTGGCGCCGATCGGCGTGCCGTAGGTCTTGCCGCCCGACTGTCCGGCCGCCAGCAGGTTGGGGTCGACCTTCGAGGTGTCGAGCTTGTTGTCGGCGGTGGTGGTGAGCACACCCGCCTCGGCCAGGGTGGAGACCACGGGGTTGTCGACGATGAGTACGTCGGGCGAGTTGCCCTGCTGGGCGGCGAGGAGCGTCTTGTTGCCCAGGTCGCTGGTGTCGAAGCCGGTGCGCTTGACCTTGACGCCGGCCTTGGTTCCGCACTGGTCGAGCAGCTTCGCCCAGTCCGAGGCCTTGTCGAACTGCGGGTAGGGGTCCCAGATGGTGTACGTGCCGCTGCCGGCGCCCTTGGTGTCGGTGCTGCCGGAGCCGGAGGAGCAGGCGGTGGCGGAGACGGCCACCGCGAGCGCGGTGACGGCCGCGGCGGTCAGACGGCGCTGTCTGGAGGAGCTGTTCATTGCGAGGGTTCCTTTGTTCTGGGCATGCGGGTGCCGAGGCACGGGGTCAGGGGCGAGACGGGCGTGGCGAACAGCGCTGTCGGGCGGTTCGAGCGTCCCGTGAAGTGAGGTGAAGCGACGTGAAAGTGAACGACGCGGATGCGGTCAGGACGGGGTAACGGGTCCGGTGCTGGCGCGCAGGGAGATCGGCGGTGCGAGGAGATGGTGCCGGGGCGGCGCGTCGGGGTGGTCGAGCCGTTCCACCAGCAGGTCGACGGCGCGTCGGCCCATCTCCTCGGCCGGTACGTCGGCGGCGGTGAGCTGCGGGGTCACCGTCTCCGCCCAGCGGCCGGCGACGACCCCGGTGACGGAGAAGTCGCGCGGCACATGGCGGCCGGCCTGGGCCAGGCCCCGGTACAGGCCGCCCAGGGCGGCCTCGTTGAGGGTGACGAGGCCGGTGGTGGCGGGGGCGTCGTGCAGGATCTGCTCCAGGCAGGCCTGCCCGGATGCCGGGTCGTCCCCGCAGCAGTAGGTGCGTACGGTCAGGCCGCGTTCGGCTGCGGCTTTGGTGAAGCCGTCGAGACCGCGGTGGGCCGACTCGTACCCGGCCCGCAGCAGTTGCTGAGGGCGGTTGACGAAGGCGATCCGGCGGTGGCCGAGGTCGGCCAGGTGGTGGACGCAGGCCGCCGCGAGCGCGGTGTGGTCCAGGCCCACCCACCAGCCGCCTTCCGGATGGGCGGTGCGGCCGATGGCGACGGAGGGGAAGCCGAGGTCGGCCAGGTGGTCGACCCGGTCGTCCTCCAGCCTGATCTCCATCAGGATCGCGCCGTCGACCCGCCGCTCCCCCAGCAGCCTCTGGAAGGAGTGGTCGCTGTCCACGCCGCTCGGAGAGAGCAGGACGTCGTAGTCGTGGGCCGCGGCGGCCTCCACAACGCTGCCGATGAAGTCCAGCTGCATCCCGGTGTAGTGGTTGCCGGCCGGCGGGAAGACCAGGCCGATGGTGCTGGTGCGGCCGTTGGCGAGGGCGCGGGCGCTGGCGTTGGGGCGGTAGCCCAGTTCGTCGATGACCTCCTGGATCTTGCGGCGGGTGTCCTCCGAGACCGGGCGCTTGCCGCTCAGTGCGTAGGACACGGTGCTCCGCGAGACACCGGCCCGCCGGGCGATCTCACCGATGTTCACGGGTGACTCCTTGCTCGAACCGGTTCGAATATGCGGTGACGAGAGTACTCATCGGCTCGTGAGGGTGCGGGGTGGAACTGCGACTCGGATCCGATCGTCGAACCGGTTCGCGTGAAGTGAAGGTAGGAACAGACACAACGGCTGTCAACACCACCGGCAAACAATTCGTATCCGGCGGAAGGTCCGGATTTCTTCTGGTCCAGGGGATTGCTGGCCGACATTGACGGTGTTAGCTTCCCCGAACCGGTTCGATGAAGTGATCCTTCCGGTGACCGTGGGCCGGTTCCGCACCACCCTCCCCGCATGCACGGACCGTAGCCCTCTGCCCGGCAGGCGAGCCATTGCTGTCGACAAGGCCACGATCGAACTGGTTCGACACCCGCGACACACACGGATTGAGGACGCAATCCATGCCACACGCTGACAGATCTCCCCGGCGCCGGGCACCGGTCGCCATGGTGCTGGCCCTCGGGGCGGGCCTGCTGGCCGCGCCGGCCTTACCCGCACAGGCGGCCGAGACGCCCCAGCCCACCGCCCACTACACCTTCGACCAGGACGATCTCGCCACCGGAAAGATCACAGACAGTTCCGGCAACGGCCTGACGGCGACCCTGGTGAACGGCTCGACCGCCCGGTCCGTCGCGGGTTCCGACGGTGTCGGCAAGGCGCTGTCCCTGCCCGGCGGCGCGCCCACCTCCGACGGCGCGTACATCCGACTCCCACGCGAAGTGCTCGGCGACGCAAGCGACTTGACGGTCTCGGCGCGCTTGAGGTGGAGCGATGACACGTCGGCTTGGCAGCGGATCTTCGATCTGGGCACCGACACCGGCAGGTACCTGTTCACGACGCCGTCGAACGGAGGAGTCCTGCGCACCGCCGTGACCACCGGCGGCGGAGGCGCGGAGGCGCAGGTCTCCGGCTACGCGCCGCTGCCCGCTGACGGCTGGCGGACGGTGACGGTCACCCTCGACACGTCCGCCCACCGGCTCACCACCTACCTCGACGGCGTGGCGGTCTCCTCCACCGCGACGACCGTCAAGGCCAAGGACTTGCTGGACAGTACGGCCACGGCGGCCGGTTACATCGGCAAGTCCTTCTACCAGGACCCACTGCTCAAGGGCGCGATCGACGACTTCACAGTCTGGCACTCGGCACTCACCGCCGAGCAGGTGGCCGGCACGGTCGGCACCCTCCCCACCCTCCAGCAGCTCTCACAGACGTCCTTCGACGTCCGTACGACGACCGGGACCGCCCCGTCCCTGCCCGCCTCGGTCCGCTCCACCTTCTCCGACGGCTACGACCGCGACACGCCAATCGCCTGGGACGCCGTACCGCCCGAGAAGTACGCCGGGACGGGCACCTTCACCGTGGCCGGAACCGCGGCCGGACAGGCCGTGCAGGCGACCGTCACCGTCGTCCGCGAGGGCGCCCTCACCGTCGACCTCGCCTCGGACACCGGCACGTTCCACGGAGGGGCCTCCGGCACCCTCTACGGCGTGTACGGCCCGGACGTCCCCACCAACAACCTCATCGAGGGCATGGGCCTGCGCACGGTCTCCACCAAGGCGCAGGACGGCCCGCAGCACCCCGGCGCCGACGCGCTGGACGTGGTGAAGCCGCTGGCCGACTCCACCGACGGTGACGTGTACATCTACATGACGGACATCCACCGCGGCTTCCCCTACGAGTGGCCGGGGAACACCCCCGCCGAGAAGCTCAAACTCTACGAGGAGAAGATCGCCAAGCAGGTCGACCAGGTTCTCCATCTGCCGAAGCGGTACCAGGACAACATCGTCTTCGTGCCGTTCAACGAGCCTGAGGGCAACATGTTCGGCACCGGCGACTGGAGCTACGACAAGGTCAGCTGGCTCACCGACCCCACGGACTACTTCGCCGCCTGGGACTCCGCCTACAAGCTCATCAAGTGCAAGATGCCGGACGCCCGCATCGCCGGACCCAACACCAGCATTCTGTACGAGCAGGTGAAGGGCTTCCTCACGCACACCCTGGCCGCCGGCACCCTCCCCGACGTCATCACCTGGCACGAGCTGAGCCACCCGGAGGCGGTGCGCCAGAGCGTCGCCAAGTACCGGGCCTGGGAGAAGGACCTGTTCAAGGGCACCGACCACGAAGGCACCCGACTCCCCGTCAACATCAACGAGTACGCCTTCAACTACCACACCTCCGTACCCGGCCAGATGATCCAGTGGGTGTCCGCGATCGAGGAGTCCAAGGTGGACGCCGACATCGCGTACTGGAACATCGACGGCAACCTCTCCGACTCGGCCGTTCAGTCCAACCGCGGCAATGGCCAGTGGTGGCTGCTGCACTCGTACGCCTCGATGAGCGGGCACACGGTGGCGGTGACGCCGCCCTTCCCTGGCCAGAACTACACCATGCAGGGCGTGGCCACGTTCGACGAGCACAAGAAGCAGTCCCGGCTGATCTTCGGCGGGTCCACCGGCAAGGGCCACATCACCTTCGACAACGTCCCCAGGAAGGTCTTCGGCGACCGTGTCCACGCCTGGGTGCGTGAGATCGACTGGAGCGGTCAGGTCGGCGACAACACCGGCCCGAAGCTCCTGACCGAGACGAACCTGAAGGTCGGTGCCGACGGCAAGGTCGTCGTCGACTTCGGCGACGGCACGCTGCCGCGGCTGAAAGAGTCCTCGGCGTACGAGATCATCCTCAGCCCGGCCGGCAAGGCGAAGGGCACGCAGTCGGCGCCGGTGCGCTGGCAGGGGTCGTACGAGGCGGAGGACGCCGCCCACACCGGGTCCGGCTACTCCAAGAACGGCCCCGAGGGTTCGACGGGCGACGTGTCGAAGTTCTACACATCCGGCGGTTACGACGTGGGCGGCCTGCGCACCGGCTCGGACGTCACGCTCGACTTCGCCGTGGACGTGCCCGAGGACGGCACCTACGACCTGAGTGTCTTCGCCAACTCCCTCAACACCTACGACAAGCTGAAGGAACAGGGCCCGACCAACGTGTTCCTGCGGGTCGACGGCCAGGCGGCCGACGAGCAGGAACTGTACCTGCCGCTCGGCTACAAGTGGGTGGTGTGGGACCACACCGACACCAAAGTGCACCTCACCAAGGGCAGGCACACCCTGACGCTCGCCGCGAAGAGCCTCGACAGCAGGCGCACCACCAAGGGCGACACCATCGTCGACCGGCTCACGCTGTCCCTGCCGAACGCCTCGGCCGCCACCCAGGTCTACGAGGGCGAGCTGGCCTGGACGAGCGGCGGGGCCCACCCCGTCTACGACCTGCCGAAACACACCCCGGCACCCGCCACGGGCTCCGGCGCGGTCCGGGTCACGAAACATCAGACCGCCACGTTCTGGGTCTACTCCCCCGCCGACCGCGAGGCCACCCTCGGCGTCGACACCCTCGGCGGCGCTGATGCCCGGCTCTCCGTCAACGGACACGACGTCCTGCAGGTGACCAAGTCCCGGCACAAGGTGGCGGTCTCCCTCTCGGGCGGCATCAACAAGGTGACGGTGACCGGTGGTTCGGACGTCACCCTCGTCGACCGGCTGACGGTCACGCCCACCGACGGCACGCTCAAGACGCGTACGTACGAGGCACAGGACGCCAAGCTCGCGGGCTCGGCCACGCCGGCCTCGCTGCCGCTGGCGAGCGACGGTACGGCGATCACAGGCATCGGCGGCGACCCGGGCAACGGCAACACGGCGACATTCACGGTCACCGCTGACAAGGCCGGCCTGTACGCGCTGCGTATCCGCTACTCCAACCCGGAGCAGTCCGAGGCCACGCACTACAACCCCGACCCGCTCGCCCGCCACGCCGACATCACCGTCAACGGCGGCGAGACACAGCGCGTCGGCTTCCCGCACACCTTCCACCAGGACAACTTCTGGGAACTGACCGTCCCCCTCCAGCTGACGAAGGGACAGAACACGGTCTCCTTCCGCTCCGAGGAACTGCCGAACTTCGACGGCACGACATACGCCTCGGACACCTTCCCCGGAGTGCTGCTCCGCTCCCGGTACGCGCCGCTGATCGACCGGATCGTCGTCGCGCCGTACGCGCGGGAGGTGCGATGAGATGACCGCATGACGTCGTCGACGGCTTCGAACCGAAGCTGTTCGGCGCCGTGCCTGCCCGCGAGGACACTCACGCGTGGTCCTGGGCGACCAGCCGGGCCTGGTCGCCCTCCTCGACGGAGTCATCTGGGTCGTATTTCGCACGCAGCTGCTCCAGGCGCTCCGGTCCCCCGAACGGAGCGGGGCCGTTGGTGAGGTTCTCGTCGGCAGCTGGATACCCGCCGAGAACGGCTTGAGCCGCCGCATCTGCCCGGTCGCCGCGTCCTTCCTGCTCGCTGTCTGTGCAGGCGACCGCGAGCAGGGGTAGGCCACGCTCCTGGGCACCTGGCGGTTGCACACAGGAGAAACGGGTCGATCGAACGGGGCAGCGACAGAGTCTCGAGGAACCACGGCAACACCTCGTCGAGCGTGTCGATCGGATAGGTGGCAGGCCGTCATGCCGACCGTCCTCACCCGGCATGACGAAACTGATAGGTGCACCCTTCGCTTCGCCGACATCGATGCGGTCACCCTCGCCGTGCGGGCCCTCCGAGGTACTCGACGCCCTCACCGTCCTGCGACGTTGCGGTTCGATGCGCTGACGGTCTGAGGCCGCAGCGACTGTGGCCTCCGGGCGGGCGTCAGGGGGCCGAGGCTGGGCAGGTGCGGCGCGGTCGACGCGCCGGCGCTGCCCGGTGTCAGCACCTTCGCCACCGGCCTGAGCAGGAACTTCGCGCAGTGACTACCGGGCTGACCACAGTCCGGCCCGGTGCGGCGAAACGGGATTTTGCTACAAGTTCCGAAATTTCACGGTGACGGACGCGCGATGCCATGGCAACGCGCCCCTCCTACTGTCACTGCCACGCCGCAAAGGCACCAGAACATCGATCACCTCCCCCGGACCGAAATCGCTACTTCCCCCGAAATTCCACTGTGCTCAGCGCCCATGAGACAGGAGCCCCAGAGTGTCCCACCCCTCCAGACGCGGTGTCCTCCAGCTGACCGCCGGCACCGCTCTCCTTGGCAGCCTCGCCCTGTCGGGCTGTGGTCGCGGCAGTGACGACGCTGCGGCCGCCGCTTCCGCCAAGCCCGTCGACGACTCCCCGGCGAAGGGCACCGTCAACGTCTGGGCCGCCCAGGGCGATGCCGACGTGCTCGACAAGGTCATCAAGCCCTTCAAGGCCGCGAACCCCAAGCTCACGGTGAAGTTCACGCTGATTCCGAACGCCGAGTACTACACCAAGCTCCAGTCGGCGATCGCGGCGGGCAAGGGGCCCGATGTCGCCCAGTTCTTCCCCGAGGCGCAGGCGCAGTTCTTCGATCCGTCCATTCTGCGCCCCGTCCCGGACGGTCTCGTCGACCCGTCCACCTTCTTCCGCAGTCTGTGGGACGCCGGTGTGGTGAAGAACGTCGCCTACACGGTGCCGTGGTACGCCTACACGTATGCGCTCGTCTATCGCGCCGACCTCGCCAGGAAGGCGGGCGTCAAGGCGCCGACGACATGGGACGACGTGGTGCCGTTCTTCAAGGCGCTGCAGCGCGCCGGAGCCGGGCACGGGCTCGGGGCGGACATCGGCTGGGACATCTTCAACGGCCAGGACGTCGCGATGTACGCCTGGCAGGCGGGCGGCTCGCTGCTCTCGGCCGACGGCAAGTGGACGCTCGACACGCCGGCGATGGTCGATGCGATCAAGTACAACGCGTCGTTCTTCACCTCGGGCATCGCCGACACCAGCGGGCCCACGTTCCTCGACGCGCAGCCGTACTTCGTGTCGGGCAAGACCGCCTGCATGATCACGGGTCCGTGGGTCATCGGCCAGCTCGACGCAGTCGCCAAGAAGACCGGCTGGACGGCCTCCGACGTGGCCACCGCACCCCTGCCGGCCGGATCGTCGGGCAGCGTCTCCTTTTCGGCCGGGGGCAGTTGGGGGGTGCTCGCCGACACCGGCAACGCGGACGCGGCCTGGAAGTTCATCCGGTACCTCTCCAAGCCGAGCACCCAGGTCGCGCAGTACAGGGCGTACAGCTCGCTGCCGGCCGTCGCCTCCGCCTGGGCCAACCCCGCCATCGCGGGCCAGCCGCTGCTGGACGCCTTCCTCTCGCAGCTGAAGAACACCCGGGCGTTCCCGCAGGTGAGCACCTGGCAGCAGGTCGCCACCCGGCTGGGCAAGGAGATGGAGGCCGTGGCCAAGGGCAAGGGGACCGCCGCGAAGGCAGCCGCCAACGTGCAGGCGTACGCCAAGAGTCTCGGCACGGGCAAGGGGTGATCCCCGGATGACCGCCATCATCGGGCCGGCGACGCCGCGCGGTGCGCGTCGGCCCCGGGGCGCCCGGCGAACCGCCGTCGCCTGGCTGTTCCTCGCACCGTTCGCCCTGGTGTTCCTGCTCTACACGGCGATACCCACGGTGGCCGCGCTCGGGTTCAGCCTCACCGATCTGCACGGCAGTGACCTGCGGCATCCGCTCGCCGTCAACTTCACCGGAATCCAGAACTACCTCCGGCTGCTGGAGGACCCGACCTTCCTGCGGGACATCCTCAACACCGTCCTGTTCGTGGCCGTCGGTGTGCCGTTGACGATGGGGTTCGGGTTCACGCTCGCCCTCGTGCTCAACTCCGGCATCCGGCGGCTGCGCGGCGCCTTCCGTACCGTCTTCTTCGCACCGGTCGTCACGAACGTGGTGGCCGTCGCCATGATCTGGCAGTACGCCTTCAACGCCAACGGCACCGTCAACAAGGTGCTCGGTGCCATCGGTTTCGCCGGGCCGAACTGGCTGGACGACACGCACCTGGCCATGCCCGTGGTCATCGCGCTCGGCGTCTGGCGCAACTTCGGCATCGCGATGGTGCTGTTCCTCGCCGGTCTGCAGGCGGTGCCGCAAGACGTGTACGAGGCCGCCTCGCTCGACGGGGCCGGCCGGTGGCGTCAACTCAGGCACATCACCCTGCCGTTGCTGATGCCCACCACGCTGATGGTGTCGGTGCTGCTGACGGTCTTCTACCTCCAGGTGTTCGACGAGCCGTATCTGCTCACGGGCGGCGGTCCGCTGGGCTCCACCGAGTCGATGGCGCTGTACACCTACCACGAGTTCGGGGTCGGCGAGTTCGGGGTCTCCTCTGCGGCGTCCTTCGTGATGCTCCTGGTCGTGACGTTGGTGAGCATCGTCCAGTTCCGAATGCTGAGGCCTCGCGCATGACCACCATCGCCGCACCGCGGAATGCCGAGATGACGGGCGAACGGACGCACTTCCGCCGCCGGTCCGTCGCCCGTCCCCTGCTGTACGGCGCGCTCGTGCTGTGCGCGTTGCTCACGATGCTGCCGTTCGTCTGGGTGCTCAGCGGCTCGCTGCGCAGCCTCGGCGAGATCCGCTCCGATCCCGGCGCCTGGCTGCCGCACCACGTCACCCTCGACAACTTCGTGCGACTGTTCAGGACCCAGGGCTTCGGCCGGTTCCTGGTCAACAGCATCGTGGTCGCGGTCATCGTCGTCGCCGGCAATATCGTGGCGGCGTCGGCCGCGGGTTACGCGCTCGCCAAACTGGACTTCGCGGGCAAGCGGATCGCGTTCGGCGCGGTCATGGCGGCGATGATGGTGCCGTTCACCACGGTGTTCGTCACCCAGTTCGTGATCACCGTCGACCTGGGCCTGGCCGACACCCTGACCGGTATCGCCCTGCCGGGTGCGGCGCTGCCGCTGTCCGTGTTCATCATGCGGCAGTACGCCCTGTCGGTCCCCGACGAGCTGCTGGAAGCGGCCCGGATCGACGGGGCGGGCGAGTTCCGGATCTTCTTCAGGATCTTCCTGCCGCTTGCGGGCCCCGCCGTCGCGACGATCACGATCATGTCGTTCCTCTTCTCGTGGAACAACTTCATCTGGCCGCTCATCGTCGCCCAGAGCACCTCCAGCTACACGCTGCCGGTGGGCCTCGCCGCCACCAGCCAGGCCGCCGCGCACGTCACCGACTACGGTCTGATGCTCGCCGGCGCGATCGTCGTGATGCTGCCGGTCCTCGTCCTCTTCCTGTTCCTGCAGCGCTACTTCGTGCAGGGCATCTCCGGAACGGGAATGCGGTGACGGCGGTGGACATGGTGGACGTGGTGGAGGCTCCCGCGGGTACGGTCATCGGCCACCGCACCGGCCGCGTACGGCGTTTCCTCGGTGTCCCGTTCGCCGAAGCACCCGTCGGTGCACGGCGGTTCGCGCCGCCGGTGCCACGCGGCCGGTTCACGCGGCCGTTCGACGCGTCCCGGCACGGTGCGACGTCGCAGCGCGTGCCGCTGTTCACCACGACCACCATTCCGGAACCGTCGGTGCCGGGCGAGGACGTGCTGAACCTGAGTGTGGTCGCCCCCGCGAACGGTGTGTCCTGCCCGGTGCTGGTGTGGATCCACGGCGGAGGCTTCCTCGCGGGCAGCCCGGCCAGCGCCTGGTACGACGGTCGCGCCTTCGCCCGCGACGGAATCGTCACGGTGACGCCCGGCTACCGGCTCGGCGTCGACGGCTTCGCCCCGCTGGACGGCGTGCTCCCGAACCTCGGGCTGCGCGACCTGCTGCTCGCGCTCGACTGGGTGCGGGAGAACATCGGGGCTTTCGGCGGTGATCCGGGCCGGGTCACCGTGGCCGGCCAGTCGGCGGGCGGCGGGGCGGTGCTCGCGCTGCTCTCCTCACCCCTCGGCAGTGGTCGCTTCCACCGAGCGGTCAGTGTGTCCGGCGGCTTCTTCGAGGTGGACGCGGACACCGCGCGCCATTTCGCCGGGCGGCTCGGTGACCGGCTCGGCGTGCCGCCGACGCGCGACGGCTTCGGCGGCCTGACGGTGGAAAGCGTTCAGCAGGGCGTCCGTCTGCTGCGGAGCCAGCGTGGCGACGACGGCCCACTCGTACTCGGTCCCGTCGTCGGCGACGACATCCTTCCGGTCCCCATTGCCGAGGGACTGGTCGTGCACGGACACGACGTACCACTGCTGCTCGGCGCCACGGGCGACGAGTTCGACGGCGGCGCCCCGGGCATCCGCGACGCCGCCGCCCGCGCGGCGGGCACCCGGGTGACGGACACCCTGTTCCGCGCCGCCTGTCCGCGGGCGGCGGCCTCGCGTCGCGACGCCACCGCCGGCACCTGGCTGTACTCCTTCGAGTGGCCCTCTCCCGTACTCGGCGGAGCCGTGCACTGCGCCGACATCCCGTTCTTCTTCGACGTACTCGACGCGCCGGGTACCGCCGCGGCCCTTGGACCGCAGCCACCCTCAAAACTCGCCACGTCCATGCACGCCGACCTGGCCGCGTTCGTCCACGGCCGGTCGCCGGCCTGGGAGCCGGCAACCGGGAGGCTCGGGGATCCCGCCCGCGAGTACGGCAGGCCCGGGGCGAGACCGGTGGCCGACACCACGGGTGTGTTCGACCCGGTGGTGGCGGCGGGGTCCGTTACGTCGGAGGCGTGTTGATGCCCGGGATGAACCAGAGCGCCGTCCGGCGGGTCAACACCTCGGTGATCCTTCGCGCGCTGGCGGTGTCGGCCGGGTCGATGACGCTGGCCGAGCTGTCCGAGCGGGTCGGCCTGTCCCGCCGCACCATCGAGCTCATCCTGGACTCCCTCGTCGACGCGGGCTGGGTGAGCGAGCTCGACCGGGTTCCGGTCAGCGGCTGCGCCGGGCGCCCCGCTCGCCGGTACGTCCTGCGGGCCGACCACGCTCTGCTGGCGGCTGTGCGCGTCACCACCCTGGACGTGTCCGCCGTCGTCGCCGACGTGCGTGGCCGCATCGTCGGCCGGGCGCACGGGCCGCTGCGGGTCTACCAGGATCCGCAAGCCACGCTCGACGACGCGGCGGCGCTGGTACTGGAGGCGCTCGACGACGCGGGCGGCTCGGCCGACCGGCTGCGGGCCGGCGCGATCGCGAGCGGTGGCGCGATCGACGACGACGGCGTCGTACGACGTCTGGTGCACACCACGCGATGGGAAGGCGTACACCTGCCCGAGGAACTCGGGAGGCGCATCGGCGTGCCGTGGTTCGCGGACAACGACACCAATCTCGGTGCCCTCGCGGAGCGTTGGCGGGGTGCGGCCGGTGACCACGACAACGTCGTATGGGCGATGCTCGGGAACCGGACCGGTCTGGGCATCCTCATACGCGGGGACGTACACCGTGGTTTCGAAGGCGCCGCGGGCGAGATCGCCGAAGCGGTGTCCTTGCCGGCCGGCTCGGTCGAGAACCGCCCCGTGGCCTGGCTGACCTCTCCTGATCCGGACCGGCGGCGTGTCGCGCTCGGCCGCTTCGCCGTGGCTCGGACCGGCGATACGGCGGCGCTCGCGGAGGTCGACGAGTTCGTGGAGAACATCGCGTCGATCCTCACCACCCTGTCGTGGACGGTCGCGCCGTCACTCATCGTGCTCGGCGGCGGGCTGGAGGACGCGGCCGACGTGCTGCTGCCCCGCGTGCGCGAGGCCATGCACAGCGCGCGTACCCCCGCCGTCGAACTGCGCGCCACCGTCCTGGGCTCCGACGGCCCGCTCATCGGCGCCGTCAAGTTCGTACTCGACCACATGGACACCGAGTTGTTCGGCCCACCCGTCCCGAGCGCGTGATCGCGCGTGCCACCCGCATTTTCCCCTCACACCACGTTGCACCAGAACAGGAGCCCGACCATGACCGGCACCAGCAGGACCGGCGTTCTCATCGTGGGCAGCGGCATCATGGGATCCGTCGTGGCCCGGCTGCTGCGGGACACCGATCCGGCACTGGACATCACCATGGTCGACGGCGGCCGGCCGATCGGGGCGGCCCCGGGTCTGCACCTGCACGACCTCGACGACCCGGCCCTGTGGTCGCGCTACAACGAACGGGTCTCCACCGGCATCCAGGGCCTGTACACGGGCGCCGAGGTGGTGCGCGACGTCGCGGACAGCATCACCGGCCTGGCACCCGGCATGTTCCACGCGCTCGCCTTCGGCGAGGACGCCGAGGCGATGCCGGCCGCCGCGCTCGCGTGGAACGCGGGCGGCATGGGAGTGCACTGGACCGCCGCGACACCCTGGCCCGCCGGACACGAGGTGTTCGACTTCGGCGACCCGGACCGCTGGGCGACGGATCTGGGCACCGCGCGCCGTCTGCTCGCGGTCACACCCGCCGCCATCGGCCCGACCCCGGTCGGGCAGCGGGTACTGGACGTGCTGCGCCGTCGCTACGACGGCATCGGGACGGACGACCGGCGGCCCCAGCCGATGCCGATGGCGGTCGGCGCGACACCTGCGGGACCCATGCCGCGCACGGCTCCGGGCACGGTCTTCCCCGCGATCGCGGCGGGCGGGGACCCGGCCTTCACGCTCCTTACCGGAACTCTCGCCACGTCTGTCGTCATCGAGGGCGGCCGGGCCGCCGGCGTGCGGCTGCGTCGGGTGTCCGACGGCGCCGAGTCCGAACTCCTCGCGGAGGCCGTGGTGGTGTGCGCCGACGCGCTGCGCACCCCGCAACTGCTGTTCGCGTCCGGCATACGGCCCACGGCACTGGGACGTCACCTCAACGAGCACGCGTTCATCAGTGCCCGGGTGCTGCTCGACCTCGACCGGTTCGGCATCGCTCTCGACGCCCTGCCCCTGCCGCGTGACGGCGAGTTCGCCACCGACTCGCTCTGGCTGCCGCACAACGGAACGGCGCAGCCGTTCCACGGGCAGATCATGAACCGCACGTACGTGGACGAGGCCGGCCGCCCCCTGGCGCACTCGGTGGGGCTGTCGCTGTACGTCCCCGTCGAGTCCCGCCCCGAGAACCGGCTCCTCTTCTCGGAGTCGGACACCGACCTCACCGGGATGCCACGGTTCACCGTCGAGTTCGGCTACTCCGACGCCGACCGCGAGCTGATCAGTCGGGCCTTGGAGCAAGCCCAGTCCCTCGCCCGGGAGTTCGGCACCCTCGATCCCGAGACCGAGCTGGCCCTGTTGCCACCCGGCTCGTCACTGCACCAGACCGGCACCGTGCGGGCAGGCAGCGCCGACGACGGCACCAGCGTGTGCGACCCCGACGGCCGGGTGTGGGGCTTCGACAATTTGTATCTCGCCGGAAACGGGGTGATACCCACCGCGATGGCCGCCAACGTCACACTGGCCGGTGCGGTGACCGCCGTACGGGCCGCGCGTGCCGTCGCCGCACGCATCACCGCGTCCGCCATCAATTGAGAGGGCTTTGGAAACCGTGATCGACATCCCGAAGGAATACCGCGTGGCGCTACCCGCGTGGATCGATGACGAACTCGCCGACGTGCCGGCCGTCATCCCCGACCGTGAGGACCGGATGCGCCTCGTGCACCGCCTCGCCGACCGCAACTGGCGTGAGGGCAACGGCGGTCCGTTCGCGGCACTCGTCGCCGAGCAGGACAGCGGCCGGATCATCTCGGTCGGCGTGAACGTCGTACTCGCCTCCGGTGTCTCCAGCGCGCACGCCGAGGTCCTCGCACTGGGCCTCGCCCAGAAGGCCACCGGAGGCTGGGACCTCGGCGGCGAGGGCCTGCCGGCGCACGAGCTGGTTGTCAACTGGCGTCCATGCGTGCTCTGTTATGGCGCGACGATGTGGTCCGGGGTGCGGGGTCTCGTGGTCGCGGGCGAGGGGCCGGACCTGGAGGAGCTCACGACCTTCGACGAGGGCCCACTCGGCGCGGACTGGGCCGAACAGTTCGAGGCACGCGGCATCACGGTCGTGCGCGATGTGCTGCGGAACGAGGCGCTCGCCGTGTTCCGCGGCTACCGGGACGCCGTCGACGCCCACGGCGTCACCGTCTACAACGCCCGTGCGGGCGCCGCATGACACTCCTGGATCCGCCGGCACCGCCGACACCGCGCTTCGCGACCGACGTCATCACCTTCTACCACCCGGACTTCTGGGGACTGGACTCCGCCGACGCCCTGCGCGAGTGGGCCCACGACCATCCCCGGCTCTTCTGGGCACGAGTGATGGACGCACTGGCCCAAGCCGGGGTGACCGGCCTGGAGCTGACCTTCGCACCCGGCGACATCGACTCGGCTCTGCGCGCCTTCGGTGGCGCGGATGCCTTGCGCCGTGAACTGGCGACCCACGGCCTGTTCGTGGTGAGCGCGTTCGTCGCCGGCAGCGACGCCCCCGACTGGCTGCAGGGCGGCAACCTGCCCGCGATCGTCGCCGACGCCGAGCGACGCGCCGCCTTCCTCGCCGAGGCGGGGGCGGAACTGCTCGTCGCCGGACTGCCGATGCGGACGACGTTCGGGACACGACCCCCCTTCTTCGTGGACGCCGCGTACATGACCCGGATGGCCGACATCGCCCACGCGGTCGGCGAGGCCGTCTCCCGGTACGGCGTGAAGCTCGCCTTCCACACGGAGTCCAACAGCACCCTCTGGTACGAAAGGGACATCGACCTGTTCATGGCGCTGACCGATCCGCGCTACGTGTGGCTGTGCCCCGACTCCTGCCACATCGCGCTCGGTGGCGGCGACCCCGTCGCCGTCGCGCGCCGCCACTCCCAGCGCATCGCGCTCGCGCACTGGAAGGACGCCGTCAAGCCGATCGACGTCGAACTCACCATCGACGAGACAGTCTTCGCCCAGCAACAGCCCTACATGACCGAACTGGGCACCGGCATCGTGGACTGGAAGGCATGGGCCGACGCGATGTCCGATACGCCCGGCGCCGACATCATCCTCGTCGAGCTGGACGAGGCGGCCGATCCCGTCGCCGCTCTGCGCGCGGGAAAGGCGGTCGTGGAGGGGGTCCGGGCACTGCCGACGGTCGGCGATCACGCCGCACCCAGCGAAACGCGGGGCCAGACATGACGGCTCCGGCTGGCACACTTGCACGCACTTTCCATCCCCGACGGCACCCTCACCCCTTCCGACATCTGGCACGGCAACCGCGGCCGACCGGGCTCGGCCCTCCTGCGGATCGCCATCCTCGGCGGATGCACGATCGACGACGTCCGCCCGCGTGCGCGAGCTGGACCGAGCCCGTCGGCAACCTGTCCTCCACAGCGGAGCGGCAAGCAGAGGCTCGTGGGTCAGTCAGCGGTAGTCGGGGTTCGGGGCGTCGAACCGGCAGCCCGCGTCCCACTCGGAGCGTTGGTTGCCGTGGGCCGGGATCCCCTTGGCGCGCTTGAGCATGGCGGCCAGGTGCATCAAGTTCCAGGTCATAAAGGTGGTGTTGCGGTTGGTGAAGTCGTTCTCCGGCCCGCCCGAGCCCGGGTCGAGGTAGGACGGTCCGGGTCCGGCCGGGCCGATCCAGCCGGCGTCGGCCTGCGGCGGAATCGTGTAGCCGAGATGCTGGAGGCTGTAGAGGACGTTCATGGCGCAGTGTTTGACGCCGTCCTCGTTGCCGGTGATCAGACAGCCCCCGACGCGGCCGTAATAGGCGTACTGGCCCTCGGAATTGAGCAGGCCGGAGCAGCCGTAGAGCCGCTCGATGACATTCTTGGTGACCGAGCTGTTGTCGCCCAGCCAGATCGGTCCGGCGATGACCAGGATGTCGGCGGCCATCACCTGTTCGTACAGGGCCGGCCACTCGTCCGACGCGAAACCGTGCTCGGTCATGTCCGGGTAGACACCGGGCGCGATGTCATGGTCCACAGCCCGGATCTCGGACGTGGTGATCCCGCGCGCCATCATGATCTCCGCGCTCTTGTCGATCAGGCCCTGCGTGTGGCTCTGCTGCGGTGACGGCTTCAGGGTGCAGTTGACGAACAGGGCGGTGAGGTCGTCGAAGCGGTAGCTGTCGTCGGTGGCGTTCACGGCGGCTCCTTGGGCATGAGGCGACGGCGCGCCCCCGGGGACGGGGACGAACCCAGCCGCAGCTTCTCGCGCGGATCTCCGTTTGTCGCGCTTTGTCCCGCATCCGTCATCATTCCGACCGATGTCGCGCGCATCGGGGCGCCCACCGGGAACGTGGCCTCGCGGCACTCGACGTGCCAGTGCGGTGCACAATTCCGGTGCCGCCCGAGCGGGTGACGGCGGGCGCCGACCCGCCGCCGTTTCAGTTCTTCCGCCCAGCCACCAGGAGCGACTCCGCATGGGTGAATCCTCGGCCCCCGCCATGAAGCCCCGCTCACGTCCATCGCTTGCGTCCGATGTCGACTCGGCTGACAGCGGCAAGCCGCAGCGCATCCGGTGCGGCCTACGGCACATCCGGTACCGCAGCGAACTCATGGACGGCTGTCTCGCCGAGACCGGCCTGACCATCAGACCCACCCGAGGAACCCGGCCACATCAAGAGTTCAACCTCAGTGATGCAGGGCCACCGCGAGTGCCTCGGCCACGGTCACCGGCGGGTGGCCGATCAGGCGGCGCAAGTCGCCGGAGTCGGTGTACATCTCGCCGCGGCTCATGCCGCGGTCAGCATCAGCGAGGACCTCCGCCAACTCGGCGGGTAGGCCCGCGGCGGCCAGTACCCGGGTGAGGTCGGTCACCGGGAGGTCAGTGTAGGTAACCTGCCTGCCGGCCGCAGCGGAGATCGCGGCGGCGAGCTCGGTCAGGGTGAAGGATTCGTCGCCGCCGAGCTCGTACACGGCGCCGGTGTGGCCTTCGGCAGTGAGGACGACGGCTGCGGCCTCGGCGTAGTCGGCGCGCGACGCGGCGCTGATCCGCCCCTCGCCTGCGGCGCCGACGACGGCGCGGTTCTGCAGGATCTGCGGCAGTTGGCTGGTGTAGTTCTCCAGGTACCAGCCGTTGCGCAGCAGCACGCTGGGGATTCCGCGGTCCCGCAGATACTCCTCGGTCTCGCGGTGCGTGGCACCGATGACGGTGGTGGCCGTGTCCGCGTGCGTCGTGCTCGTGTACGCCACCAGCGACACGCCTGCGGACACGGCGGCGTCGATCACGCGGCGGTGGTTGGCGACCCGCTCGCCCACAGGGACCGAGGCCGAGATCAACAGCAGCCTGTCTGCCCCGGCGAATGCCTCGGCCAGGCTGTCGGTGTCCGCGAAGTCGCCGCGGCGTACCGTGACGCCTCGGTCGGCCAGGTCCTTGATCCTGGCGATGTCCCGACCGGTCGCGATGATGTCCGCGGCCGGGATCCCGCGCCGCAGCAGTGCCTCGACGGTGAGCCTGCCCAGCTGGCCGGTGGCCCCGGTGACGACGATCGGCATGATGACCATTCCTTCCTTCCCGCGCGTGCCTCGCACGCCTGCCGCAGTCCGTCCGCGGCGGGATGGAACACAGAATGACCTGGACACTCTCTGCTGGGGAGTAGCCACTTATTGGTAGGGTACTTACGGGAGCGAAAGCATTGAGGTGAGCCATGTGGCTGCTGTCGAGAACGTGAGCGGGCCCATACCGTCGTTCGATCCGTACGAGCGCGGCTGCCCGTCGCGGGACCTGCTCGACCAGATCGGCAGCAAGTGGGCAGTCCTCGTGCTGGGCGAACTCGGCCGGAACGGGACCTCCCGGTTCGGCCGGCTCCGGCAGGCGCTGGCGGGCGTGAGCGAGAAGATGCTCACCCAGACGCTGCGCACCCTCGAACGCGACGGGCTGATCAGTCGTACCGTCTACCCGGAGGTGCCTCCGCACGTGGAGTATGAGCTGACCGCGCTCGGCGAAACGCTGCGGGAACCGCTGAAGGCGCTCACGGAGTGGTCCGTGCTGCACATCGAAGAAGTCATCGCCGCCCGCGAAGAGTACGACGACCGCTCTGCGCGTACCCGGTAGTTGGCAGCGGTCGACGGACTGGTCATAGACCGCTGCCTCGCCGAGACCGGCCCGACAATCAGACCCACCTGAGCAACCCGGCTGTCGGCCCGGAGGATGGTCATCTCCGGATGTATCAGCCGCGGGCGGAAGAGGACTTCCTTCGTCGCCTGGGAGGCCTGCAGGTCGTCCGGGCCAATCCATGATCATCAGAAGCAGGCCCGTGGGTGCCGACCACGAGATGCCGCCTCGGATGGAGTGCGGCCGGCTCAGTCGCTCCGCAAAGCCGGGGCGTGGGAGCCAGGTTGGTGGCGCACGAAGTAGTCGGCGAGGTGCGGGGCGAGGGCGGGGACCTCCACCGGAGTGCCGCCCGAACGCAAAGACGTGGTGGCCGCGATGCCGGTCGCGACGGCTTCGCGGGCGGCTACGGGCGATGTCTCGGTTGCGCCGCCGTGCGCGACGAAACGCAGGAACTCGTCGACGAGGGACTGATCCGCGCCTCCGTGCGGGCCGCCGGCCGCTTCGGCGGGGAGCAGGGTCAGATCTGCGTCGGGGCGGTAGCCTGAGCGCCGCCGGTTCCAGACCTTGATCACCGGGGCGTCGCCCTCGACACCGTCCCCGAGGTTCTCGATCCGGCCCTCGTCGCCGATGACGGTGTAGTTGCGCCAGTAGTCGGGGGTGAAGTGACATTGCTGGTAGCTCGTGAGCACCCCGTTGTCGAGGCGAGTCAGCACCATGCTGATGTCCTCCACGTCGATGACGGGGTTGAGATCGCGCAGCGCGGACGGCGGCCACACGCCCTCGTCGAACCAGTCCTGCACCCGCGCCGACCCCTGTGGCCCGGTACGGCGGTGCGGACTGGCGCCGTAGACGGACAGGCCGCCCAGTGCGGTCACCGTGCGGGACCAGCCTCCCGCCAGCCAATGGATCGCGTCCAGGTCATGCGCGCCTTTCTGGAGCAACAGGCCGGTGGTCCGGGCTCGTTCGGCGTGCCAGTCCTTGAAGTAGTAGTCGCCGCCGTGGCCGACGAAATGTCGGCACCACACGGCCCGCACGGTTCCGATCGTCCCCTCGTCGACGAGTCTGCGCATGGTGCGCAGGACCGGCAGATGGCGGAGGTTGTGTCCGACGTACAGCCGCGTGCCGGTGCGGGCCGCGGTGGCCAGGACCCGGTCGCAGTCGTCGAGGTCGACGGCCAGAGGCTTCTCGACGAACACAGCGACACCCGCTTCAAGGAAGTACAGGGTGGGAGCGGTGTGGATGTCGTCCGGGGTGAGGACGAACACGGCGTCCAGACCGTCCCCGAGCATGTCCTCGTAGTGCTCGTGGACCTGGACACCGGCCCCAAAGATCCTCCGGGCGTCGGCGCGGCCACGCTCGGACGTATCGGCGCAGGAAACAACGCCGGCCGCGCCGGGCCGCTCGGCCAGGGCGGCCAGCCCGGCTCGCTGGCCTGTGCCGACGACACCGACGCGCAGTTCCGGCGCGTTCGGAGGACCACTGGTCACGGAACACCCCTTCATCGGAGACGGGGAGACGCGGCTGACGCCTGGGCGCCGGAGGCCGGTCGGTGGGCCACCGTACGGCGGCGGTCGACGTACTCGCCGCGTAGCGAGAGCGCTGTGGCATCGGAGCCCGCGCGAGGGCACGGCAGACAGGCACCACGACGCGCTCCGGGCCGACATGGCAGCCTGTGCTCCACGGTGACACCCATGACCATAGATGCTTGAACATGCTCTATCAATGCCTCAATCGAGCATCTTCAAGCATCTTTTCCCTACTCGGACATCGCCCATGATGCGCCGACTGCGTTCGGGCACCCAGCCGGGCCCGGGACCCGCGGCCTCGACGTCGTCAAGCCGAACGTTGACGGTTCGGTGCGCTCACCTGCGGCGGCGAATCCGACGCCGTGCGTCCGCGGTGAGAGTCGTGGGTGCCCGGGCGGTGGTCGCCTCCCCGGTCCCCAGGTCCTCGCCCATAGGCGACAGGGAGTGGCGCGGTCGGCCCTGGCCGGAGCGGCTCGTCGAGGCCATGGCCCGTCGGCCGCAAGCCTGGTCGCGCCGCTCGCCGGCGACTTCGGCCCCGGGGCGCACCGGGATCTGCTCGACACGGTTACGATGCGCCGCGTGTCGCATCCTCCCCGTGGGCTCCCGACTGGCCCCGTGGCAGGGGGACTTGGGCAGTGCGTTGACATCCTCACAGGTGGTCGCTTTACTCCTGGGCAACGCTGGAGCCACGCTCCGCGTGCAGAGGCACGCCCAGCCGGTATGCAGGCCCCCGCGCCGCGAGTCCGGCCCGAGTCGCCAGGACGCCCCACGTGTCCGAGGCGGGGACGTGCCCGCTTCCTCTGGAGCTCACCGCATGAGCAACCTCAACACCGCCTCCCGCAAACTCACCGGCGCGGCCGTGGGCGCTGTGGCCCTGACGGGCGCTCTGCTCGTCCAGGCGCCCTCGACGCATGCCCTGACCGTGACCCTGCCGCCCACGCATGCCGCCTTCGACTACCAGATCGGAGGCGCCTACACGCCGCCGAGTGGTGTCAAGGTCGTCACTCGTGACCACACCGCCTCTCCGGCGGCGGGCCTGTACAACATCTGCTATGTCAACGCCTTCCAGGCGCAGCCGGGCGCCGAGGGCGACTGGGACCCGGACCTGTTGCTGCGCGACTCCGCGGGCAAGGTCGTCTACGACGAGGACTGGGGCGAGGCCCTCCTCGACGTCAGCACGGACGCCAAGCGGCAGCGGATCGCCGGCACGATCGGAGCCCAGATCGACGGGTGCCGGAGCAAGGGCTTCCAGGCTGTCGAGCCCGACAACTACGACAGCTACACCCGTTCGAAAAACCGCCTGACGGCGAACAACGCACAGGCGTTCATCAAGCTGCTTTCCGCCCGCGCCCACGCGGACGGCCTGGCCATCGCCCAGAAGAACACCTCCGAACTGGCCGGCAATCGCAAGGCCAACGGCCTCGACTTCGCCGTGGCCGAGGAGTGCGGCCAGTACGACGAGTGCGACAGCTACACCAGTGCCTTCGGCAACAACGTGATCGTGATCGAGTACACCAACGCCGGCCGGTCGAAGGCGTGCCGAGGGTGGGGCGGCACGCTGAGCATCGTCCAGCGCGACGTGGACGTCTCGCCCGTCGGCACCAGCGGGTACGTCCGCAAGACCTGCTGATCGCTCGGCTGGAAGCGCCGCGTCACGTCGTCGATCGTCTGCGGCACGGTCTTGGCTGGTCGCGTGGTCCCCCACGCCCCTTCAGGACGCTGTCGAGCCGCAGTTGACGTCGCCCGACCTTGTCGGGCTTCTTGAGCGCGCGTCGGGTGGTTTAGGGTCGGGGGGGCGGGCCCCACCCCCGTGGCGCCGGTGGGAAGGGCAATGGCCAAAAAGAGGAAGTTAACCGGGGGTGAACCAGAACCCGGGACAGC
>NZ_JBEXXQ010000051.1:0-29601 GCF_040630525.1 Streptomyces sp. NPDC005799 | reverse complement strand
TGGCGGCCGCGCCTTAGGCCGCGGCCCCCGGGCGGGCCGGTTTGGTGGGGGGCGTGGGTTGGGGGGCGGGCCGGTCCCCGCAAAACCCCCCCACGTCGCACAGGTCCAAGGGCAATGCGCAATCATGCGTATTTCATCGGCGTTTCACGCAGATCCGATCACAGCTACCACTTGACAGCCGCCCGGCACCGTCGTTTAACTCCTGGCCAACGCCACAGTCGAAGCACTCGGCGGCAGAGGTACGCCCAGCCGGTAGCTGGCCACGCGTCAGAAGCCCGGACTGAGTCGCCAGGACCCCATGGGAGTCCGAGGCGGGGTCGTGCCCACCAGGATCTGGGGCCCAGACATGATCCTCCTTCGCACGACTCCCTCCGGCCGCCATGACACAACGACCCTGCCTGGACGCAGTGTTCGTGCCCGTCGACCCACCCGGTCCCGCCTGGCCCCCGCCCGACCGGCCTCGCTCCACCCGTATCGCGCGGTGGCGGCGACAGCGGACCGTCCACGGTCCGACTCGCAGCACCCGCGGCGCTGAGCACCGCCCGCCGACCGGCCGCACGTTCAGCCCAACCGGGCCCACCGGCCGTTGCCGCGGCCGAAACGCCGTACACCGAAGCCACACCTTGCGCGGAAACACGTGTCCCACAGCTCCACACCGGAGGTACCTATGCATGCGGTCCCCCGCAGCACGCCGCCCGCACGCCGCGACGTGCTGCGCACCGGCGCGGCTTGGGCCACCGCGGCGGCCGCGGGCCTGTCGGCCTCCGGCTGCGCGGCGGGCGGCGACAAAGGCGTCAGCGCCGACGGCACCGTGACCATCGAAATGTGGCACGGTCAGACCGACACCGGCAAGAAGGCCCTGGAATCCCTGGTCGCCGCCTTCATGCGCAGCCACCCCCGCATCCGCGTCGAGCTGGGCGGCGGAGTGCTCGCCGACTCGATGCTCCAGAAGGTGACGGCCGCTCTCGCCGCCGGCTCCTACCCGGACATCGCCTACATCTTCGGTTCCGACCTCGCCAGCGTCGCCCGCAGCCCACAGGTCGTCGACCTCACCGACATGGTCGGACACGCCCCCACTCCCTGGGGGACCTACTGGGAACCGGCACGCACGGCCGTGACCGTCAACGGCCAGGTGCGCGCCGCGCCCGCGCTGCTGGACTCGCTCGCCGTGGTCTGCAACAAGAAGCTCTTCCGGCAGGCCGGCCTGCCACTGCCTGAAGCCGGCTGGCGGTGGGACGACTTCGTCGCCACGGCCAAGGCGCTCACCGACGCCGGCAGCGGCCGCTTCGGCACCGGCTGGCCCGGCGTCGGCGACGAGGACACCGTCTGGCGGCTGTGGCCCATGATCTGGGATCTCGGCGGGGATGTCGTCGCCGACGACGGCAGGCACATCGGCTTCGCCGACGCCGGAACCCGCGCCCTGGAGGTGGTGGCCGCCCTCGTCCGCGACAAGAGCGTCTACGTCGACCCGAAGCCGGGCAGTGAGCAGATGTACCAGGTCTTCGAGTCCGGCCGTATGGGCCTGGTCGTCACCGGTCCCTGGCAGCTGCCCGACATCCGCCGGGCGAAGATCGACTACCACGTCGTGCCACTGCCCAGCTTCTCCGGCCGACCGGTGACCATCAGCGGACCCGACACCTGGACCGTGTTCGACAACGGCGACGCCCGCAAACGGGCCGCCAAGACCTTCGTGACCTGGCTCATGCAGCCCACGCAGGACGTGCGTTGGGACATCGACGCAGGCAGCCTGCCACTCAGCCGCCGCACCCGCGACCTGCCCGCCTGGCAGCGCAAGGAAAGCGGCACCGAGGGACTGGGGGTGTTCACCAAGGCCCTCGACACGGCACGGGCACGCCCCGTCCACGCCGCCTATCCGCAGATCTCGCAGGCTCTCGGACAGGCCATCGTCACCGTGCTGCTGGGACAGAGCAGCCCCACCAAGGCACTGCGCGCCTGCGCCGCCGACGCCAACGCCGCACTGCTCATCCCGCGTTGAGGAGCCCCGTGATGTCGCGACTGCCCACCCCGATCACCGTGTCCGGGCCCCCGGACAACCGGCGAGCCCTGCGCCGCAGACGAGCCGGTGAAGCCGCCATGGCCTGGACGTTCGTCTCCCCCGCCGTCCTGATCATCATCGGCCTGAGCGTGGTACCCATCATCTGGTCCCTGCTGCTGTCCTTCCAGGCCGACGACCTCGTCACCCCCAGCCGTTGGGTGGGCCTGGACAACTACCGCGCCCTCGCCCAGGACCCGCACTTCAGCCAGGCTCTGCGCAACACCCTGCTGTACACCGCGCTGTACGTGCCGACCAGCATGGTGGTCGGCCTGCTCCTCGCCCTCGCCCTCAACCGGCGCATCCGCCTCGTCGGGCTCTACCGCACCCTGTTCTTCGTCCCGTTCGTCGTCTCCGCGACCGCACAGGGCGTGCTGTTCTCGTTCATCCTGGACCCCGAGTTCGGCGCCGCCAACGCCGTCCTGCACCACCTCGGCATCCCGTCCCAGGGCTTCCTCACCGACCCCTCCCAGGCACTTCCCGTACTCGTCGCGATCAGCCTGTGGAGCGGTACCGGCTTCTGCCTGGTGATCTACCTCGCGGCGCTCCAGGACGTGCCGGCCTCATTGATCGAGGCGGCCCGGCTGGACGGCGCCGACCGCCTCCAGCTCCTGCGCCACGTCACGCTTCCGGCTCTCAGGCCCGTCACGGTGTTCCTGCTGCTGTGGCAGACCATCGAATCCCTCCAGGCGTTCGACCTCGTGTACGTCACCACCAAGGGCGGCCCTCTCGGCTCCACCACGGTGATCGTCTACTTCATCTGGCAGCAGGCCTTCCAGAACGCCACCGCCGGATACGGGGCCGCCTCGGCCTACGTCCTGGCCGCCTCCCTGGGCCTGATCGGCCTGGTTCTCCAGCTCCTCCGCCGCCGCCTGCAGGGGGCCTCCGCATGACCACCCTCTCCGCCCCGCCCGACGCCGCGCAGGCGGCCTCCCCCGCCCCCCGCCGCGCCGTACGACTACGCCACCCGCGACTGCCATTCAGCCCCTGGCACTTGCTCCTCGCGCCGATGGCCCTACTCTTCGCCGTCCCCCTGATCTGGCTGGCGCTCAGCTCGGTGATGAGCAACGCCGAGATCAACCGTTTCCCGCCGGCGCTGTGGCCCTCGCATCTGGACCTGGGCGGCTACCACTATGTGCTGGGCAACGCGATGTTCCCGCGCTGGTTCGCCAACTCGTTCCTCGTCAGCCTCGTCACGGTCACCGCCAACCTCGTGCTCGGCACCCTCGGCGGCTACGCGTTCGCCCGGATGCGGTTCGCCGGCTCCCGCCTGCTGCTGGCCACGATGGCGATCCCGTTCCAACTGACGATGATCCCCACGTTCCTGGTGATGAGGCAGCTCGGCCTCATCGACACCCTCGGCGCGCTGATCGTGCCGTCCCTGGTCACGCCCTTCTCGGTGTTCCTCCTGCGCCAGTTCTTCCTCTCGCTGCCCCGCGAGCTGGAGGAGGCCGCCTGGATCGACGGCTGCTCACGGCTGCACGTGCTGTGGCGGATCGTGCTGCCGCTGTCCCGGCCGGCCCTGAGCACGGTGGCCGTCCTGACGTTTCTCAGCACCTGGAACGACCTGACCTGGCCCCTGATCGCCATCAACCACGACACCCAGTACACACTCCAGCTCGGCCTCACCACCTTCCAGGGACAGCACCACACCCAGTGGGCCGCCGTGATGGCCGGCAACGTCATCACCGTGGTGCCGGTCCTGCTCGCCTTCCTCGGCGCGCAGAAGTCGTTCATCCAGTCCATCACCTCCACCGGTCTCAAGGGCTGACCCCGTTCACCCCCGACACACCCCTCAGGCAGGAACACCTCAATGCCGCACCCCTTCGACCTGCTGGTCATCGGTGACGCCAACCCCGACGTCGTCGTCGGCCCGCTCGACGGCCCGCTCGCCTTCGGCCAGCGCGAACAACTGGTGCCCACCGGCACCCTCACCGTCGGCGGATCCGGCGCGATCGTCGCCTGCGGGGCCGCGCGCCTCGGCCTCAGAGTCGCCTTCGCCGGGCGCGTGGGCGACGACGACGCAGGCCGCTACATGCGCGACCGGCTCCTCGCCCACGGCGTCGACACCGAGGCACTGCGGCTCGACCCTGGCCGGCCCACCCCCATGACAGTCGTGCTCACCCGCGCAGACGACCGGGCCATCATCACCGCCCCCGGCACCCTGGCCGCGACCACGGCCGACGACGTACCCGCGACGCTGCTGGGGGCCGCGCGGCACGTGCACGCGGCCTCCTACTTCCTGATGCCACAGCTCGCCGTCGCGCTCCCCGAACTCCTGAGCACCGCACGCCGGCACGGCGCCACCACCTCCCTGGACACCAACGACGACCCGTCAGGCCGGTGGGAGGCCTCGGGCCTGGACGCGGCCTTGGCCCACACCGACTTCCTGCTGCCCAACGCCGCCGAAGCCCGGCACCTGGCCCGCCTCGACACCGACGACCCCGCCGCGGCCGCCGCACGGCTCGCCCGCCGGGGCCCGGTCACCGCGGTCAAGAACGGCGCAGACGGCGCACTGTGCCACGACGGCGTACGACTCTTCACCACCCGGGGCATCCAGGTCCAGCCCGTCGACGCCGTCGGCGCCGGCGACAGCTTCGACGCCGGATTCATCGCCGCCCTGCTCGACGAGACACCCCTGCCAGAGGCCCTCCGCTTCGCCGCGGTCTGCGGAGCCCTGTCCACCCGTGCTCACGGCGGCACCACCGCACAGCCCACGCGGGACGAAGTCCTCGTCCGCCTCTCCGAGACCGAGGAAACGCCGGTATGACCACCCCCAAGATCGCCTTCATCGGAGCGGGCAGCGTCGTCTTCACCCAGGGACTGCTCGCCGACCTCCTCGCGTTCCCCGAACTGAAGTGGGCGCACATCGCGTTGCACGACATCGACGCCGAGCGTCTGGCCACCGCACACGCCGCCGCCGCACGGATCGCGGAGACCCTCGGCGCCGACCCCACGGTCACCGCGGACATCGACCGCCGCAAGGCCCTGGCAGACGCCGACTTCGTCATCAACATCGTGCAGATCGGCATGGGCGGGGCCACCCGGACCGACTTCGAGGTACCGGCCCACTACGGCGTACGCCAGACCATCGGCGACACCCTCGGCATCGGAGGCATCTTCCGCGCCCTGCGTACCTTCCCGTTCCTCAAGGAACTGGGGCGGGACATCGCCGAAGTCTGCCCGCAGGCCTGGCTGCTGAACTACACCAACCCCATGGCCATGAACGTCCAGTATCTGACGCAGGCCACCGGCCTGACCCGGGTGGTGGGACTGTGCCACTCGGTGTACTGGACGATGCGCGACCTCGCCGATCTGGTCAAGGTCCCCTACGAGGAGATCAGTTACCACGCCGCGGGCGTCAACCACCAGGCGTGGGTGCTGCGCTTCGAGCACCAGGGCCAGAGCCTCTACCCGAAGCTGGACGAACTGATCGCCTCCGACGGCCAGTTGCGCCGAAGGGTCCGGGTCGACATGTACCGCCGGCTCGGCTACTACCCGACGGAGACCAGCGAGCACTCCTCCGAGTACGTTCCCTGGTACCTGCACCACGCAAGCGAGGTCGAACGGCTGCGGCTGCCGATCGGCGAGTACCTCAAGATCGTCGACGAGAACGTCGCCGCCTACGAAAAGACCCGCGAAGCGCTGGCCGCAGGAACACCGCTCGCCGTCGAGGGGACGATGGAGTACGCGCCCCAGATCATCCACAGCATGGTCACCGGCACCCCGCGCACGGTCTACGGCAACGTCCCCAACCGGGCTTTGATCGACAATCTGCCCGCGCACGGTGTCGTCGAGGTGCCGTGCCTGGTGGACTCGCTGGGCGTCCAGCCGACCCGGGTAGGCTCCCTGCCGCCCCAGCTGGCGGCGCTCAACCGCACCTACCTGAGCGCGAACGACCTGGTGGTGCGAGCGGCGATCGAGGAGGAACCGCGGCACATCAGGCACGCGGCGATGACCGACCCCGCCACGGCCGCGGCCCTGCCGGTCGAGGACATCTGGCGCCTGTGCAACGACATGGTCACCGCCCATGGCGACCTCCTCCAGCCAGGGCTGCGCATCCGCCTCGCCCCGTAGGGCCGCGGTGGCCCGGATGCCGGTGACCTATCAGGTGGGTGCCGTACTGATCGATCAGCGCCAAGTGCAGCAGTGGCTTCCGCGGTCAGGTGGGCTGGGGGCGGCCGAAGAGCAGGTCGTAGCCTGTCGGGAGCTGGAGCAGGACCTGCTCCAGGAGGTCGTGGCCTGCTGCGTCGGCGACAGTGCTGAGGACGGCGCTGACATCCCAGGCCGCGGTCCGCTCGGTGGCTCCCTCGATCCAGGCAGCCGTCGCCCGCACGAACCTCTCCGGGGTCAACGGCTCGGCGCTCTGGAGAGGGTTGAGCAGGATCAGGGCGAATTCCTCTGGCAGGCGTGCCGCCAGCTGGGCGCGCACCTCCCCGACCAGGTGGGCACCCAGCAGAGCGAGGACCACGCGCGCCGCGCGTTCTGCCTCGTGTTGCGTCGCGTACTCGCCGCGCTCTTTGACCTGGTCGAGGAAGACTTCGTGTCGCAGGGTCACGTGGCAACCACCCTTTCGGCTCTTTGCTGCGGCGTGGCCGTACTCGGGTCCCCGGGGTCGTGGTGTCAGCCGGCCATATCGGCTTTGCCGAACAGGACGGCGTAGCCCGAGGGGAGCTGGTTGATGATCTGGTTCAGCTCACCGCCGGAGACGGCGCCGGCTAATCGCCGAACTCGCGTACGCGAGCGAGGAACTCGTGGTGCTGCATGGTTTGTCACCTCCGCTTGCCAGTGGTTCTCAGGGCATCGCAGGCGATGCCCTCTTCTCCGGTGCAGCGCTGCTCGCGGGCGGGGCCGGCCCGGTGACCTCCACCGTTGCCGGGCGCAGCAGGTTCTCGCCCAGCCGGTAGCCGGGACGCAGGACCGCCGAGCACACCAAGCCGCCTATGGCGGTGCTGACGTGGTGGGCGAGGGCCTCGTGGCAGGCGGGATCGAACGGATCGCCCACCTCACCGAACGACGTGACACCCAGCGAGCCGAGCTGCTCCTTGAGGCTGTCGGCGATGTCTTTGAGACCAGGCGTGAGCGGCTCGTTGGCGCACGCCCGGTCGACGGCGTCCAGCACGGGCAGCAGCGCCTTGAGCACGTTGGCCGCGGCGATCTCGCGCACGGCCAGGCGGTCCCGCCGCACCCGCTTGCGGTAGTTGTCGTACTCGGCCTTGACCCGCTGCAGGTCGGCGGTCCGCTCCTGAACCAGGCGCAGCAGCTGCTGAAGTTCGGTGCTCTGCGGACCGCTCCTGTTCATTGTCAGCCAGCCTCCGGCTTGTCGTCATCAACGATCTCGGCATCCACCACGTCCTCCTCGGCCGAACCACCACTCCTACCATCGCCCGCGGAGGCACCGGTCGGCTGCTCGGCCTGGGACTGCTGATACAGGGCGGTGCCGATCTTCTGCGCGGCCTGGGCGGTGCGGTCGATCGCCTGCCGGATCGCGGCGGTGTCCTCGCCCTTCAGCCTCTCCTTCAGCTCGGCCAGCGCCGACTCGGTCTCGCTCTTCGCGTCAGCCGGGATCTTGTCGGTGTTGTCCTGCAGGAGCTTTTCGGTGGAGTAGACGAGCTGTTCTCCCTGATTGCGGGTCTCGGCCGCCTCACGGCGCTTGCGGTCCTCCTCGGCGTGCTGCTCCGCTTCGCGGACCATGCGGTCGATGTCGTCCTTGGGAAGCGCCGAGCCTCCGGTGACGGTCATCTTCTGCTCCTTGCCGGTGCCCAGGTCCTTGGCGGAGACGTGCATGATGCCGTTGGCGTCGATGTCGAAGGTGACCTCGATCTGCGGCACCCCGCGCGGCGCCGGGGGCAGGCCGGTCAGCTCGAACATGCCGAGCTTCTTGTTGTAGGCGGCGATCTCGCGCTCGCCCTGGTAGACCTGCACGGTCACCGACGGCTGGTTGTCATCGGCGGTGGTGAAGATCTCGGAGCGGCGGGTGGGGATGGTGGTGTTGCGCTCGATGAGCTTGGTCATGATGCCGCCCTTGGTCTCAATGCCCAGGGACAGCGGGGTGACGTCGAGCAGCAGGACGTCCTTGACCTCGCCCTTGAGGACACCGGCCTGCAGGCTCGCGCCGACGGCGACGACCTCGTCGGGGTTGACGCCCTTGTGCGGGTCCTTGCCGGTCAGCTCCTTCACCAGCTCGGTCACGGCCGGCATGCGGGTGGAGCCGCCCACCATGACCACGTGATCGATGTCGGACACCTTGATCCCGGCGTCCTTGATCGCGTTGTGGAAGGGCGCCTTGCACCGCTCCAGCAGGTCGGCCGTCAGCTGCTGGAACTGGGCGCGGGTCAGCTTCTCGTCCAGGTGCAGCGGACCCTCGGCCGAGGCGGTGATGTAGGGCAGGTTGATGGTTGTCTCGGTGGACGACGACAGCTCGACCTTCGCCTTCTCCGCCGCCTCCCTGAGGCGCTGCACGGCCATGTTGTCCTTGGACAGGTCGACGCCGTGGTGGTTGTTGAACTGTGTGACGAGGTGGTCGACGATCCGCTGGTCCCAGTCGTCGCCGCCCAGGTGGGTGTCGCCGTTGGTGGCCTTGACCTCGATGACGCCCTCGCCCATCTCCAGCAGCGACACGTCGAAGGTGCCGCCGCCCAGGTCGAAGACGAGGACCGTCTGGTCGTTCTCCTTGTCCAGCCCGTAGGCCAGCGCGGCCGCCGTCGGCTCGTTGATGATGCGCAGCACGTTCAGGCCCGCGATCTCCCCGGCCTCCTTGGTCGCCTGCCGCTGGGTGTCGTCGAAGTACGCGGGCACCGTGATCACCGCGTCGGTGACGTCCTCGCCCAGATAGGACTCCGCGTCCCGCTTCAGCTTCTGCAACACGCGCGCGGAGATCTCCTGCGCGGTGTACCGCTTGCCGTCGACATCCCCGTGCTCGGGGAACCGCCAGCCGTGGTCGCCCATGTACCGCTTGACCGAGCGTGCAGTGCGCTCCACGTTCGTCACGGCCTGCCGCTTGGCCACCTCGCCGACCAGCACCTCGCCGTTCTTGGAGAACGCCACCACCGACGGGGTCGTCCGCCCGCCTTCGGTGTTGGTGATGACGGCGGGATCGCCGCCCTCCAGGACCGAGACCACCGAGTTCGTCGTACCGAGATCGATACCGACCGCACGTGCCATCTGAGCTCTCCCTTCTCGTCCTCACCTCGTTCTTCATCTCACCGCCCGGGAGGGAATCCACCGGACCGGCCCGGCGCGCAGCGGCGGGTCACGCCGGACGTCCCCGAGCACCACCGCGTACCGCCGTGCGGGCCGCACGGGCTCGGTGGGGGCAGGACCTCGATCAGGCGCAGGCAGCGTGCGTTCGAGGCGCTGGTCGTAGGCCGCCCGCAGGATGGGATCGTGCAGCGTCTCGTACGCCGCTCGCACTTCACCGAAACGTGCGGTGATGTCCGCGTCCACGCGGGTGTCCGGGCGCAGTTCCCGCACTCGGGCACGGAAGGCCGAGGTGATCTTCTCGCCCGTCGCCGAGGGCTGCACTTCCAGCACTGCGTACAGGTCAGATTCTGGCTCTGGCGCCTGCACGTCGGGTCACCTCCCTTGCCGTCCTGAGCTGCGTCTTCCTCCTTCTTGCCTACCTTCTGGGATAAAACTTGAGTCTTGCCTTGTCAAGTCCGGGTGAGGTCTAGGGGAGGTCGACACGCCTTTGTCGGCACCCCGGGCCGTGCCCGCACACCGGATGGGAGGTGCAGTGCGGTGATCACCGAACTCGCTGTCGAACGCGTGGAGTTCACTTGCGGCTCGTGCCGGCACCGCTGGAGCGTCGACTACGACGTGCGGCGCTACCGGGACACTCTCGACGACGAGACGCCCCGCAGCCGCGTCCTGGCCGAGGGCGGACATCGTCCCGGGCGGCCTACCGCACCGATGCTGCACGCTGCCGGCCACCCGCAGCCACAACCCAGCGCACGAGCAGGGCAGGCGCCCACGAAACCGTCCGGATGATCCGGACAACGCGCGCCCACCCCGTGACGGCGGGCGCGCACTGGCCTGTCAGGGACTTCGCACGCCGATCTCCCGGGCCCTGCGGCGGGCCGTGAACGGCGGCACGATCGGCACGTACGTGTGAGCTGCGGCATTGCCGGTGAACGCGGTCGGCCTCCACGATGACCGGACCAGACGAGGTCAAGGAGGGCAGCTCCTCATGGGTGATCATGTGCACGTGCGGCTCAGCCAGGGGCTGAGCGTGTCGGCCGACGGAGAACTGATCGAGCACTCCCGCTGCCGGTGCGGGGCCACCTTCACCAAGGTGTTCGACGCGGACAGCGGGAAGCCGGACGGGCCGACCCCGTCCTGACGCGCTCCCAGAGCCGCACAGGTCCTCTTCGTCGCTCGGCAGGTGACCGGCGCCTCACGCCGCTCGCCCCGCTTCTGGCCGGGCTCGGCCCAGCGATCGTCCGCGGCGGTACGGCCGGTCAGCCTTCAGCGGCGTCCTCTCCTCGCCCCTCGGCGAACTCCCACCAGGCGAGGGGGAGCCAGTCTCCATTGACGAAACCGTCGACTGCCGACCCTCGGCCGTTGATCGACACGGCAGTTCCGGCGGGGTAGGTGGTGCCGGACAGTCCGGACACGGGGACGAGGAGGGTCCCGAAGCGTGGCGTCACGGTGGGCTTTCTCTTTCCCGGGGCTTGGTGTGCGGGCTCGCGTGATCCGCAAGTGCGTGTCGACAGTAGCCAATTTGGCTTAAGCCGCACAACGGACGGAACATGAGATAGAGCACAAATAACCGAGGACTGATAGCAGCAATGCCGAGCGGAGGTGCGTAGGCATGAAGGCCGTCGTTTACAAGGGACCGTTCGAAGTAGCGGTCGAGCAAGTGGAAAAGCCGGCGCTCCAACACCCGAACGACGTGATCGTCCGCGTGACGTCCACGGCAATCTGCGGTTCCGACCTGCACATGTACGAGGGCCGTACCGCCGCCGAGCCCGGCATCGTCTTCGGCCACGAGAACCTGGGGATCATCGAGGAGACCGGGGACGGCGTCACGTCGCTCAAGGCGGGCGACCGGGTGGTCATGCCCTTCAACGTCGCTTGTGGCTTCTGCAAGAACTGCACGGCCGGCTTCACGGGCTTCTGCGTCACCGTGAACCCCGGGTTCGCCGGCGGTGCGTACGGCTACGTCGCGATGGGTCCGTTCAGCGGAGGCCAAGCCGAGTACGTACGGGTGCCGTACGCCGACTTCAACTGCTTGAAGTTGCCGGAGGGTGACGCCAACGAGAGCGACTTCGTCCTGCTCGCCGACATCTTCCCCACGGGCTACCACGGCAACGAACTGGCCGACGTCCGTCCGGGCGAGAGCGTCGCGGTGTACGGCGGCGGTCCGGTGGGCCTGATGGCTGCCTACTCGGCCATGCTGCGCGGTGCCAGGAAGGTGTTCGTCGTCGACCGGGTCGCCGAGCGGCTGCAGAAGGCCGAGGAGATCGGCGCGATCCCCGTCAACTTCGGCGAGGGCAATCCAGTGGAACAGATCAAGGACCAGACGGAGGGAGAAGGCACCGACAAGGGCATCGACGCGGTGGGCTACCAGGCCCAGGCGCGGGGTGAGGAACGCGAGGAGCCGGCGACCGTCCTGAACTCGCTCGTCGAGACCGTGCGACCGACCGGAGCGCTCGGCATTCCGGGCCTGTACGTTCCCTCCGACCCCGGCGGCCCTGACGAGCAGGCCAAGAAGGGCTTGCTGCTGGTGGCGGTCGGCAGGCTTTTCGAGAAGGGGCTGCGGCTGGGGACCGGACAGTGCAACGTCAAGCGGTACAACCGGCAGCTGCGCGACATGATCATCGAGGGGCGCGCGCGGCCCAGCTTCGTCGTCTCGCACGAGCTGTCGCTCGACGAGGCGCCGTCGGCGTACGAAAAGTTCGACAAGCGCGTCGAGGGCTACACCAAGGTCGTCCTGCATCCGAACCGGTGACCTGACCCGGGGCACCGGTCGCAGCGGGTGGGGCTGTGCGCCGCCCCACCTCGGCCGGCGGCCGGTGCCACTCGGACGGCGAGGTTCGCAAGGACTTGGGGTTACACGGCGGACGTTCGCAGCAGGCGTCCCGCCCCCTGAAGTGGCCGTCCGGCCACGGTGACGCGGCCGGACGGCGCCGACTACGACGACGTTCCGCCCATGGCCAGCGCGGTTCGCGCCAGCCCGCGCAACCAGGCGTGGGCGTGGTCGGTGTCGTAGCGCTGGTGCCACGACAGGTATATCGGTGCCGACGGCAGTTCGAGCGGCAGGGGGAGCACGACCAGGCCGAGGTCGGCGACAGCGGACCGCGTGGTGGCTTCGGGGACGCTGATCAGGAGATCGGAGCCGCGCGCGAACTCCAGGGCGGCCGCTTCCGTGGGCGCGGTCGCCACCACGCGACGGGTGAGGCCGAGCCGCGCGAGGGCGTCGTCGAGGGCGTTGCTGAGGTTTCCACGTCGCGAGACGGTGACGTGCTCAGCGGCGGCGTACCGCTTTGCGGTAAGGGTCTCCACGCGGGTGAGGGGGTGCCCTCGCCTCACGACGATGACGAGGCGGGTCTCGCCCACGTTCTCGGCATGGATGTCCGGTGCGCTCGGACGGTTGGCGTTCGCCTCCAGGTCCACCTCGCCGCGCCGCAACCCGGGGGTGTCGGTGCTTGACTCCGCGACGAAGCGCAGTCGCACGCCCGGCGCCTCTTCACGGACGGCCGAGAGCAGTGCCGGGCCGCTCAAGGCGACCAGCGAATCGTGCCAGCGAAGTGTGAAAGTGCGCTCCAACGTTGCCAGATCGAGTTCACGACTCGGTGCCAGCACCCCCTGGACCTGGTGCAGCAGCTCGTGCACCTGTTCCCGGACAGCGATCGCATACGGCGTCGGGGTCATCGTGCGGCCGGTGCGCACCAGGATCTGATCCCCCGTCGTGCGCCGGATTCGACCCAGACTCCGACTCATCGCGGGGGCGGTGACATGCAGGCGCGCGGCAGCCCCGGCCACACTGCCCTCCTCCAGCAGCGCGTCGAGCGCGGCCAGCAGGTTCAAATCCAATTGCATGCGAGTAATCCTAGCCGTGCTTTACATGCATTTGAAGTTAATCAATGGGCTCTATACCTTCGAGACCAGAGCGCTGAACAGAGCGCACAATTCAGCCCGAACGGCCTCATCTCCTCCTTCTCAAAAGGGAGTTCACCATGTCCGAAATGCTTCAGGCTCCTGACGTCGCCGCCTCCGACGCCGACCTGCTCGGCCAGACCGCGATCGCCGTGCGCGCGGCCGGCTCGGCGCTGCGCGATCGCTTCGGCGAGGTGGTCCGCCACCAGACCCGCGAAGAGCTGATGCGCGCGCTCGCCGCCAACGACGGCACGGCCCTCGACATCCTGCGCCCCCGCCTCACGCGCCTGCGCCCGGACGCCGGCTGGGTGGAGGACGAACTGGACGGCGGGGCGCTGCCGCCCGGCGAATGGTGGGTCGTGGATCCAGCCGAAGGCAACATCAACCACCTGCACGCCCTGCCGGAATGGGCGGTGACCGCCACCCTCGTGCGTGAGAACCAGCCGGTACTCACCGCGGTCCACCTGCCGTTGACCGGCGAAACCTACACCGCGCTCACCGGCGCAGGCGCCCACCTCGACGGACGGCAGTTGCACGTCGCCCAGACCGCGGACCTCGGCCTGAGCGTGGTGGCCACCAGCCAGGCCCGGCCGGACGAGGACGAGCAGGTCGTGCGGCGCATCGGCTCCTCGATCACCGCGATGCTTTTCGACGCGCTCGTGGTCCGCACCGCCGTGCCCGCGACCCTGCACCTGATGAACGTGGCCGCCGGCCGGATCGACGCCTTCTGGCAGTTCGCCGGCGCCCGTGCGGACCTGCTGCCCGGGGCGCTGCTCGTCACCGAGGCCGGCGGACAGATCTCCGACGCCCAGGGCCGCGTCTGGACCCCGCAGAGCGAGAGCTTCCTGGCCGCCGCGCCCGGCGTCCACGCCGAGGCCGTCGCCACGCTCTCACACTGACCGCCCACCACAACCTGCGCGCACGGAAGGAACAGATCATCTTGACTTCCTCCCTCGCCTAAAGGCGGGGGATTCCAGCGGTCGCCCGCTGGTGTTCCTGCTTCACCGACGACCGCCCCGTCCGGGAGGACTCCCGTTGAGGTCTTACACCGTCTCCACAGGCAGCAGCCGCCAGCCCGGCGGCCAGGATGTTGCGTGCCGCGTTCACGTCCCGGTCGTGCACGGCACCGCAGTGCGCGCACGTCCACTCGCGGACGTTCAACGGCAGCTTCGCCACGACCGTGCCGCAGGCCCCGCACAGCTTGCTGGAGGGGAAGAAGCGGTCGATCACGACGAGGTCGCGCCCATACCAGGCGCACTTGTACTCCAGCATCATGCGCAGGTCCGTCCAGGCCGCATCCGAGATGGCGCGCGCCAGGCGGCCGTTCTTCAGCAGGTTGCGGACGGTGAGGTCCTCGATCACGACCACTTGGTTCTCGTGGACGATGCGCGAGGTCAGTTTGTGCAGGAAGTCCCGGCGCCGGTCGGCGATCCGCGCATGGACCTTGGCGACACGACGCCGGGCCTTGGCCCGGTTCGCCGAGCCCTTCACCTTGCGCGACAGCTCCCGCTGCGCTCTGGCGAGACGGGCGCGGTCCCCGCGTTCGTGCCGGGGGTTGGAGATCTTCTCCCCGGTGGACAGGGTCACCAGCGAGGTGATCCCAGCATCCAGGCCGACCACGTTAGTGGTGGCACGGGCCGGGGGGATGGTGTCCTCGCACAGCAGGGACACGAACCAGCGGCCCGCCGCATCCCGGGAGACGGTCACCGTGGTCGGCTCCGCGCCCTCGGGCAGCGGACGCGACCAGCGGATGTCCAGGGGCTGCGCCATCTTGGCCAGCGTCAGCCGCCCCTCGCGCCAGGTGAAGGCGCTGCGGGTGTACTCGGCCGACGACCGGGACTTCTTCCGGCTCTTGTACCGGGGGTACTTCGCCCGCTTGGCGAAGAAGTGGGCGAACGCCGTCTGCAGATGCCGCAGCGCCTGCTGCAGCGGGACGGAGGACACCTCGGCGAGGAAGGCCAGCTCCCCGGTCTTCTTCCACTCGGTCAGCGCGGCGGAGGACTGCACGTAGGAGATCCGACGCTGCTCGCCGTACCAGGCCCGGGTCCGCTCCTCCAGCGCCTTGTTGTACACCAGGCGGACACAGCCGAACGTACGCGACAACTCCGCCGCCTGCTCGTCCGTGGGGTAAAAGCGGTACTTGAACGCCCGCTTGACCTGCTCCGCCATATCTCACACCGTATCAGATTCCGTGTGAGCAGTGTATCGGCCGGTGGGCGGTGGGCGTCGCTCCGCCCCGGTGGCCAACCGGCTCTTCCTGGCCTGCTCCAAGGGAGCTTCGCTTCCTCCCCCGGCTGAAGCCGGGAGTATCCACGAAGGAGAGATCCGATGACCACGATCGCAGTTCTCGGAAACGGCCGCGTCGGCGGCAACCTGGCCACAGCCCTCACCCGGGCCGGGCATGAGGTGACCGTGGCGGACCGCGCGCCCGGCGCCGCCGGCGCCGCTGCCCGGACAGCCCAGATCGTCATCAACGCCACCCCGGGCGCCGGCTCGCTGGACCGGCTCGTCGCTCTGCGCGAGGAACTGCGCGACAAGATCCTCGTCGACGTCTCCAACGCCACCATCGACGATCCGGACGGACTGCCCGCCGACCTGATCTACCCCGGCTCGAGCCTCGCCGAGCAACTCCAGGAGGCACTCCCCGAAACGCGCGTCGTCAAGACACTCAACACCATGCTCTTCCCGGTGATGACCTCCCCGGCCACGCTCCCCCAGGCGCCCGACGCCTTCCTCTCCGGCGAGGACCCGCAGGCCAAGCAGACCGTCCGTGATCTGCTCATCAACCTCGGCTGGCGCAAGGAGTGGATCACTGATCTCGGCGGGATCAGAACCGCCCGCGCCACGGAGGCCGCGATCCTGTTCGTACCGCACGTGATTCGATCCAGCGGATTGGCGCCCTTCGCGATCTCGATCGCCCGCTGATCCGCGCACCGTGCACCACCGCCAGCGGGACCACAAGAACAGATACGCCGCCGATCGCCGGCCATCGAGCGACCGGCCCAGGCTCCGCGCAGCCTGTGGGCGGTTGAGCTGGGCCATGAGCCAACGGTTGGCCGCCCGGGCGGCGGCGAGCTCGTCGCCTGGGTCCCGGCGTTGAACTCCAGGACGATCCGGGCCTTGAGCTGCTCGGTGCCCTCGGAGCCGCGCACCGCTGGCCAAGGTCAAGGAGCACATCGACAACCAGAAGCGGCCGGATGAGCGGGGCGCCGTCCTGGAAGACTCACCGAGCGATGCGACGGCGCTCCACGCCGCCGGTGTCAGCATGCAATTCCTCCTGGGTCTGAAGACCCGGGGTCCCTTGCAAGATCAGGCTGAACGCTCGAGCACATGCTCCGGTTCTTCCGGGCTCCTACCGTTCTTGCGGGCTGCGGTCGTCGTGGTGGCGGTCATCTCGGGGACTCCTCAGTGCAGGGAATCCGGGTCTCGGTGAAGGGGGTGCGGCGGTGGCCCCGCGCAGTCGCGACAGCACCAGCGCGGCGGCGAGCAGCCCGGCGCAGACGCAGGAGGCGAACGCGTAGGCGGCTCGTGGGCCACTGCCCGCGGACGAGCCGGAGGCGGAGTGCAGATAGACGGCCGATACGGCGCTGAGGCAGACGGCGGCCGCGATGCGCTGGGCCATCTGCAGGATGCCGCCGCCCACGCCGGCGGCCTCGGCCGGCGCGTGCTGGAGGACCTGGGTCTGGTTGGGTGAGACGGAGAGCCCGCCGGCGGCACCCGACAGCAGTTGTGTCACGGCGAGGAGGATCGGCAGGGCGGCGGACGGCGCGAGGAACGCGGCCACCGCCCCGCCCAGGGCGGCGCAGATGCCGGTCGCCAGGCCGACGTTCACCGTGCGCGGTCCGATCCGTCGCACCAGCCGCCAGGCCAGTGCCGAGGAGACACCCATCGCGATGGCCGAGGGGAGCGTGATCGCCGCCGTGAGGAGGGCGGACAGGCCGAGCCCGTCCTGGAGGAAGACGGTGAGCACGAGGGACGCGGCGATCGAGGAGCCGAACTGGGCCATGGCGACGGCCGTGCCCAGCAGGTATGGCTTCGACGACGCGAGCGCCGGATGGACCAGCGGCACCCGGCCTCTGCGGACCCTCAGGCGCTGGTGCACGGTGAACGCGCAGGCCAGGATGGCCACTCCGGCCGCCCACAGAAGTGCCTGTCCCCCGCCCTCCGGTGTGCGGATGAACGGCACCATCAGCGTGAGCGTGCATCCGCAGGCCAGGGTGAGGCCGAGAACGTCCAGCCGGGAGTCGCGGGCGGTACGCCGGGGCGGTGGCAGCCAGCGGGCCGCGAGGACCAGGGTGAGCACCGCGCACGGTGCGCTCAGCAGGAGACAGTAGCGCCAGCCGGCCTCGAGCCCGAGGCCGGCGACCAGTGCGCCGCCGAGCGGTGGGCCGAGTGCCGCCGCGACGCCGCCCGTCACCGCGTACAGGCCGAGCGCCCGGCCTCGGTCGAGCCCGTGGAACACGTCCTGGACGGTGCCGATCACCTGGGAGTTGACGAGCCCCGCCGCCGCGCCCTGCACCAGCCGCGCACCGATCACGATTCCCGGCCCGCCGCCGGTCGCGGCCGCCACCCCTGCCAGGAGGAACACGGCCATGCCTGCGATGAAGAGCCACTTGCGGCCGTGCAGGTCTCCCAGGCTGCCCCCGGGTACGAGGGCCAGTCCGAAGGTCAGTGATTGACGTGCTCCCTGGCCTAAAGTCCAGGGATTCCGGCCTGGGTCGTCTGATCCTTCCGGGGGCTTCCTGCTTCACCGCGCTGTGCGGGCACGGGTGCCCGTCTTACCGGCGCTCCACAGGCGTTTAGCGTCTCCGCCCGTCCGGCGGCGACGATTCGGCGTCCTTCGAAGAGGACGTTACGGGCTGCGTTGTGATCGCGGTCGTGCACGGTGCCGCAGGCCCCGCACCTCCACTCCCGCACGTGCAGGGGCTTGGGGCCGTCCCTAAATCCACAGGCCGAGCAGACCTGAGAAGACGGGAAAGCCCGGTCCACCTTGGCGAAGGTGCGGCCGTGCAGAGCCGCCTTGTACTCCAGCATGCCGACGAACGCAGACCATCCCGCGTCGTGCACGGACTTGGCGAGCCGGGTACGGCCGAGGCCGGACACCGCGAGGTCTTCCACGTACACCGCTTGGTTGTCGCGAATGATCTGTGTGGAGGCCTTGTGGTGGAAGTCCCGGCGCCGGTCGGCTACCTGGGCGTGCTGGCGTGCGACCTTGATGCGGGCCTTGGCCCGGTTCTTCGACCCCTTGGCCTTTCGGGACAGCTCCCGCTGAAGACGCTTGAGCTTCTTCTCCGCCCGGCGCAGGAAGCGCGGGCTGTCGATCTTGCTGCCGTCGGACAGGACGGCGAAGGCGGACAGACCGAGGTCGACACCGGCGTCGGCCTCAAGCTCGGGCAGGATGTCCGGCTTGGTGTCCACGACAAAGCTGAGGAAGTACCGGCCGGAGCTGTCCTTGGTGACGGTCAGGGACGTGGGTGCGGCCGGAAGCCGGCGGGACCACGTGACCTTGAGGCTGCCGACCTTGGCCACGTACACCGTGCCGTCGCTCTGGAGGCAGAAGGCGTTGGTGTTGAGGCGGATCGACTGCCGGGTGTCCTTCTTCGACTTGTAGCGGGGAGGGCCGACCTTGCGGCCCTGCCGCTTGCCCTTGAGGCTGTCGAAGAAGTTCTTGTAGGCGGTGTCCAGGTCTCGCAGGGACTGTTGCAGGACAACCGCCGACACATCGGCGAGCCATGTGCGTCCCTCGGTGCGCTTGGCCTGGGTGATGCGAAGCCGGGACAGCTCGGCCGACGTCACGTACGGCAGCCCCGCCGCGTGTGCTTCCTTCCGGTCGCGCAGGCAGTCGTTCCACACCACGCGGGCGCACCCGAACGCACTGGCCAGCGCACGGCGCTGTGCGGCGTCCGGGTAGACCCGGTAGTTGTAGCGGAGCTGCATAACCAAGATCCTACTACGATTGGTCTCATGGATGGGCAGAACGACTACAGACGTGGAAGACACGTCGTTTCGGCAATGCATGTGCACTTGGTCTTCGTGACGAAGTACCGGCGCGGGGTGTTCAACGACGAGATGCTGACACGCTGCGAAGAGATCATGCGCAAGGTCTGCGAGGACTTTGAGGCGGAGCTGAAGGAGTTCAACGGCGAACGCGATCACGTCCATCTGCTGGTGCACTACCCGCCCAAGGTCGCCGTCTCCAAGCTGGTCAACAGCCTCAACGGCGTCTCCGCCCGCCGGATACGGCAGGAGTTCACCGGCCGAATCAACCGCGCCATCATGCATGGGCACCTGTGGTCGCCCTCATACTTCTCCGCATCGTGCGGCGGAGCACCGTTGGCGATCGTCCGCCAGTACATCGAGCAGCAAAAACGTCCGCTCTAACGTGCACGTCAGAGCAGTCTTGAGATGCATTCATCCCCGGCGTGAACGCCGGGGCCTTCTGCAAGAGTCCCGGTAACCGGCCACGATCCACTGGATGTCCGCCGCACCGGCCCCGAGCGAGTGCCGCATGCTCGGGATCGCGATGTTCAGGACTGCCTGGTCCAGCAGGGTCGTTGCCCCTGCGGCCATGCACACCAGCAGGACGCGGCGGGCGGCGCGGTCTTCTCCCGGGAGCATTCAGGCGTGCCGCTGCGTGGTGCCCGCGTCCGGCTCCACACCGAGGACCTTGCGGTAGACGCGCTCGCCGTCGCCGTAGTCGTCGACGGCGTAGTGCCAGGTCGCCCGGTTGTCCCAGAGGACGAAGTCGCCGGGCTTCCAGCCGAACCGGATCGTGTAGTTCGGCGAGGAGGCGTGCCGGAGCAGATGGTCGAGCAGCATCCTGCTCTCGGCCGGGGTCACTCCGGTGAGTTGCTTCGCCGAGCTGCTGATGAAGAGGCCCTTGCGGCCGGTGACCGGGTGGGTGAGGACGACGGGGTGTTCGACGGGTTCGCCGGGAGCGTTCTTCCTACTGCCCTGTGCGTAGTTCTCCGCGTTGCCGTCGTAGAGGGCGCCGACGGACTCAAGCAGCAGCTTGAACGGTTCTGACAGGTCGTCGTACGCGGCCTGGAGGTCTGCCCACAGGGTGTGGCCGCCCAACTCGGGCACCACCTCGTAGGTCAGGGACTCGATCGCGAACACGGGGTCGCGCCACAGGCCGCCGATGTGCCAGGTGCTGGCCTTGCCGGTCTGCTTCACGTTGTACGGGCTGACCAGTGGGTTGGCCGGGTGCTTCACGGCGGTCGGGTGGTCGAAGGGTCGCGCGAAGACGCTGACTGCGGACACCTGCTGATCGGGCGTCAGGTGCTGGCCCCGGAACACGAGGACCTTGTGTTCGCGGAAGGCCCGGCGCAGTTCCTCGGCGGTGATGTCGTCGACGGGTGAGGTCAGGTCGACGCCGACGACTTCGGCGCCGAAGCGGGGGCCTGCCCGGAGGATCTCGAAACGGGCGACGGTGGTCATGTCGTTCTCCTTCTGCTGCGGCGGGTGCGGGTGTGTGGTGAGAAGGTCCTGGGCAGCCGGGGCAGCCCGCATGTGGTCGCGGAGCGGCGGGCTCCTGGGGGGCGTGCGGTGGATGTCATACGGCGGCTGCTTTCAGGCCTGCGTCGAGGTCGGCGATCAGGTCGTCGACGCCTTCGATGCCGACCGACAGCCGCACCAGGCCGGGGGTGACCCCGGCCGCGGCCTGCTGAGCGGGATCCAGCTGCGCGTGGGTGGTGGAGGCGGGATGGATGACGAGGCTGCGGACGTCGCCGATGTTCGCGAGATGGCTGAACAGCCGGACTCCCTCGACGAAGCGCCGGCCCGCCTCCAGACCGCCCGCGAGTTCGAAGGAGAGCACCGCTCCGGCACCGCGCGGCAGGTAGCGTTTGGCCTGTGTCTGCCACGGGCTGGAGGGCAGTGCCGCGTAGTGCACCCGCGTCACCTGGGGCTGCTCCTGCAGCCACTGGGCGAGCAACTGGGCGTTGAGCACGTGCCGTTCGATGCGCAGGCTGAGTGTCTCCAGGCCTTGCAGGAGCAGGAAGCTGTTGAAGGGGGAGACGGCCGGGCCCAGATCGCGCACCAGCCGGGTGCGCAGGTGCAGCGCGTAGGCAAGTCCGAGGTCGGAGAAGGAGTCCCAGAACGAGAGCCGGTTGTACGTCGGGTCCGGGCCGGTCAGTCCGGGCCAGCGGCCGGGGTCCGCACCGAAGTCGAAGCGCCCGCTGTCGACGACGACCCCGCCGATGCCGGTGCCGTGGCCGGAGAGGAACTTGGTGGTGGAGTGCACGACGATGTCGGCGCCGTGCTCGAAGGGCCGTAGCAGGTACGGCGTGAGCACGGTGTTGTCGACGACGAGCGGGACACCGGCTTCGTGGGCGATGCGGGCGACTGCCTCGAGGTCGAGGACGTTGCCGCGCGGGTTGCCGAGCGTCTCGCCGAAGAAGGCCTTCGTGGTGGGGCGTACGGCCGCGTACCAGGCGGCCAGGTCGTCCGGGTCGTCGACGAAGGTGACCTCGATGCCGAAGTCGGCGAACGTGTGCTCCAGCAGCGGGGCGGGGCTATGTACTCGAGGGCCGCCAGAGCTACGCCACGGGAGTTCTGGTCGCCGACCGCCTCGCGGTGCGGGCCGAGCGAGCGGGCAACCGCGAACCAGTCGCCGTCGTCGTCGCTCCCACCCATCCCGGCGTGAGGATCGACGCCGCGGAAGCCTTCGGACAGCGGCTCGCGGCCGGAGGTGACGTGGAATTCGACGCCGCGCCCGTCACCGTCCACGACGTGCTCGGCTCCCTGGCCGCCGACGACGACGTGCTCTCACCATCGGCCGCTCCGGCCTCACCGATCGGGCGTCTCCTCTCCGTCCAGATCCTTCTCGGCCTCGCCGAGGGCGCGCTCGCCGAAGCGCGCGAGTACAGCAGGATGGGCCAGTCGTCCTGGCGCCCCTCCTGGGCGGACGGCACTCCCCAGGATCCGCACGTACTGACCACCTACGGGGAACTCACGATCCTCACCCGCTCCGCCGCCGCACTCACCGATCAGGCACTGACAGCCGTCCACGACGGACTGACACGCGGCGAAGACCTCACCTACGACGAGTACGCCGACATCTCGGTCCACGTCACGATGGCCGAGGCCGCCGCTTCCAAGGCCGCACAGGAAACCACCAGCCGCGCCCTGGACATCGTCGGCTCCCGCTCCGCATCCGCACGGCTGGGCCTCGACCGCTTCTGGCGCAACGCCCGGGCGCACACCCTGCACAGGCCCGTCGCCCACCAGATCCGCGACGCCGGGGACTACTTCCTCAACGGCGCCCACCCCCCGTTCGTCCTGCCGGCCTGACCGGGAAACCGGGAACGCCGGATCGGCGGCAAGGGCCACAGGCCGTCGACCGCGCACGCGAGTTGCGGGGCGGATCGCTGCGGTTGCATGAAGGGGTTCCGGCCCGGGCCGTCTGGCCCTTCCGGGGGCTTCCTGATTCACCGCGCTGTGCGGTCAGGGACGTGGGCTCGGTCGGGAGCTGTCGAAGAAGTTCTTGTAGGCGGTGTCCAGATCCCGCAGGGAGGCACAGCCGAATGCCCCGGCCAGCGCACGGCACTGGGAGGCGTCCGGGTAGGCCCGGGGTCTCATGGACGGGCAGGACGACTACAGGCGTCGCAGGCATGTTGTTTCGGCGATGCACGGGCACCTGGTCTTCGTGACGACGTACCGGCGCGGGGTGTTCAACGACGACATGCTGACACGCTGCGAAGAGATCATGCGCAAGGTCTGCGTCGTTCTTGGCATAGCCGCGGCCATTTTCCATTCTCGCGCCGGTAGCGCCTTCGCAAAGCTGAGGCCATGACCCGCCAGAACGAGCTTACATACTGATCTACTTAGTAGTTCAGTATGTGAGGATGCCAGGTCGGAGGTCGACGGTGGGGTTGCACAAAGAGAACTGGGGCGTCGTGACGGGCGGTCCCGCCCAGGGGCGTCCACCGGTCGCGGGTCCGGAGGCGTCCGGTCATCACGGCCATGTTCATTTCGACGATCCGACTGTCGCGGCGTCCTATGCCGCCTCGCATCAGGGCTCGGGTCCCGCGAAGCGGTACTTCTCCTCCAGGTTCCATGCCGTGTTCCAGATCCTGAATCGATGTCCTGGTGGCGATCTTCTCGATGTGGGCTGCGGGCCAGGGATGTTCGTCCGGCGCGTACTCGACACCCGTCCCGGCGAATTCCGGATCACCGCCGTCGACCGGGCGCCCGCCATGCTCGCCGAGGCCTCGGGCCGCACGGCGGGTGCCGAGATCGAACTGACCGTCGGGGAGGCAGAGGCGCTGCCGTTCCCGGATGCGAGCTTCGACGTCGTGGTCGCGATGGGAGTACTGGAGTACTGCGACGCTCCCGCGGCGTTGCGGGAACTTGATCGCGTGGTGCGCCCGGACGGGCTCGTTCTTGTCACCATGCTGAACCCGCTGAGCCCGTACCGCCTGTTCGAATGGGGGGTGTATTGGCCGCTGCTTCGGCTGTTTGGCCAGGTGGAGGGCTTGCTCGGCCTACCCCCGGAGCGAAGGCACGGTGTACCGAGGTCCGGTATCCGGGCACTCTCGGCGGGACGGTTGCGGCGAATGATGCGGGAAGCGGGCCTGCGTCCCGTCGATATCGTCCACTACGACCTGACACCCTCCGTCCCGCCATTCGATCGGTTCGCGCACCGGTGGACACGTCGGCACGAACGACCGGCGGACACCGTCAGCCGTGGTGTCTTTCATTGGCCGGGTACGGCGTACTTGGTTGCCGCCGCCGGCTCTCGATGATGGTCGCGCCGTCGGTCGAGGCCGTTCGACCTGGGCCCGAGTGTCACATCGGGACGGCTGCTCCACCGCCCGCCCAGCCCCGTGCGCAGAGATCACCGCGCGCCGCCACATGACCCGGTCGGCCGACTCCGCCAGACCGGCCTCGCCGCGATCGACGAACTCGCTTGCCGTTCCACCGGACGGCCCCTCCAACGCCCCCATACATGTGATGTCTGATGGGTAGAGGTGGCGGGTTGGTTACGTTTTGTGTCATCAACTCCTTTTCCCTGTAAGGGATTTCATCCATGCACAAGGGTTGACCCGTCTGTGACACGGATGAGATTCATAGGTCACATCAGCCCCTCCCCTCATCCGAAGCACCGGGAGCGAATGTGTCCGAAAGTCTGTCCCGCCGACGGCTCATGGGAGTCGCAGGCGCCACCGCGGCCATGACAGCGCTGCCCGTCATGCCAGGTCTGGGAACCCTCAGTCAGGCCGTCGCAGCCACACCGCAGGACAAACTGAGCAAGCTGGCCGACCTGCGTTTCGGCATGTTCAACCACTTCAATCTCGGCACCTTCACCGACGAGGAGTGGGCGGCGCCGCACCAGGATCCCGCCCTGTTCGCCCCGCCGACGGTCGACTGCGCCCAGTGGGCCGCGGCCGCGGCCGCGGCGAAAATGAGTTACGGCGTCCTGACGACCAAGCATCACGACGGATTCTGTCTGTGGCCCACCGCCTACACCGACCAAAGCGTCGCTCACAGCATGTACAGGCACGACATCGTCGCCCAGTACGTCCGCGCATTCCGCGCCGAAGGCCTCAGAGTCGGCCTGTACTTCTCCATCTGGGACCGCACCCACACCGTGGAGGCCTACGACACCCGGCACGGCGTCGGCAGCAGGGAAGCCATTCAACCCGCCGACCTCACCTACGTCCTGGGGCAGATCACCGAACTGCTCAGCAACTACGGCAAGATCGACATGTTCGTCACTGACGGCTACGCGTGGCAGATGGGCCAGCAGGCCCTGTCCTACCAACGCGTCCGCGAGCACGTGCTGTCGCTGCAGCCGGACATCGTGATGATCGACCACGGAGCCCTGTCGGTGCCTTTCCTCGGTGACGCGATCTACTTCGAGGAACCGCTGGGGGTGACCTCACCCGCAGGCAACACCTACGCCTCGCTGCAGGGGCAGACGATCAGCGACGGCTGGTTCTGGCATCCGAGCACTCCGACCAAGGACCCCATGAGCAAGGCGGCCATCCTCTCCCATCTGGCCGACCTGGAACCGAAATACACTTCCTTCATCCTCAACTGTCCGCCCAACCGCAACGGCCGCCTGGACACCAACATCGTCAACCGGCTGGCCGAAGTCGGTGCCGCCTGGAGTCCCGACACCTCCAGAGCCCCCCTCCCCACCCAGCCCCGCCGCGCCGAACACCCCGTCACCCCCGTGAATGCGTACGCCACCGACCACCACACCGGGGAAGGGCCTCTCAACGCCATAGACGGGCTCAGCGACAAGGGCTTCGAGACGTGCTGGTCCACCTGGAGTCTGCCGCTCCCGCAGACGATCACCATCGACCTCGGCGGGGTCTGGAGCGACATCTCCACCTTGGAGTACCTCCCCAAGCAGTGGAACCGCACCAACACAACCGACGGGGACATCACCTCCTACACCATCCACACCAGCACCGACGGCGTCACTTTCACCGAGGCCGCCAGCGGCACATGGGCCGGCGACCGCACCCTCAAGGTGGTCGAGTGGGCCGCGCGAAACGCTGGTTTCATCCGCATCAAGGTCGACAGCGCCACCGGCGACTACGCCAACATCGGCAACCTTCGCATCGGCGGCCGCACTGCCAGACCGCAACTCCAACGCACCACCTTCCCCGCAGGTTCGACCGCCTACCGGATCGTCGCCCGCCACAGCCAAAAGGTCCTCACCACCACCGACACCACCAACGGCACCCCGCTCGCCCAGACCACATGGAACAAGAAGACCAATCAGAAGTGGATCCTCGTCCCCACCGGAGACGGCTACTTCAAGATCCGCAACGCCGCCAACCGAAAACTGCTCGAGGTCGCCGGCCTCTCCCGCAGCGACGGCGGCGCCACCGACATCTGGACCGACGCCGACGTCCCGCAACAGCACTGGGCCATCACTCCCATCGGTGACGGCCACCACATCCTCACCAACCGCTTCAGCGGACTCGCCCTCAACGTCGACGGCGCATCCACCGCCGACGGCGCCACCGTCAACCAATGGACCTACAACGGCGTTGCACAGGAGCAGTGGCAGATCGTCGTGTCCTGAACGAGTACGTCGTCGACCGAAAGAGCGTCAGATGATCAGCCCTCGGGCGCGGACGGTTCCCGTCGCCGACCATCACCCACACATCGCCGATACGGGCGAGGTCGCCCACACCGGCACGACTGCGACGGAGGCAGCCGCATGCGTGGTGAACAGCACGACACCCCCCTGCGAGCGGCGGCCCTGCAGTTCCCCCTCGGTCATCCCGCCGTCGCCGGCGTCCTGGTCGGCAGCCGCAGCGCGGACGAGGCAGACGACGCGGCCCGCATGATCCACCGTCCCGTCTCCACCGAACCCTGGCGCGCCCCGCGCCTCAACGGGCTCCTGCCCTGGGTTGCTCCCCTTCCTGCCACGCAGGAGTTGTGACGTGCCGCAGATCGTCGACGCTGCGACCACCTGTGGGAAGACACCCGACTGAAAGGCCCGTACGCGGTCCGCTCCGGAGTCGAGGGCACCATCAACGAGTTCGCCCACGGACACGGCATGCGCCGCTGCCGCTACCGAGGACAGCCGAAAGCCCACCGGCAGCACGTGTTCACGGCCATCGCCGTGAACATCGAGCGACTCAGCGGGTGGTCAGTGACCGAGGAGGCCCCTTCCCCGAGACCGCCGACCGCCGACCGCCGACCGCCTTCCTGGACCAGCAGGGGTCCCCGGTCGAAGTCCTGGCGAACCCTTGGCAGCTGACCTTGACTAACTTGGCTCACCAGGCCGCCCACGCAATCCAGGCGGGCCGCTGTGCACAGCCGCATCCCCAAAGCGGAGTACACCATCAGCGGGGCGGGCAGCGACCACCTCCGCTGCGCCGGCCTCCTCGGCAGACGACAAGGGGACGATCCTTCGTCACGACGCGAAGTCCGGGAGCAGAAGTGCTCACCCGCCGACGGCCGTTCACCTGCGAGTTCTGTCGGGAGCCTTACATTCCCTACACATTGCGAGCCAGGAGCGCTCAAACCTCCGGCTATTCAGGCGTTGCCGGGTCCGGATATCCATCGGGAGCGGTGCCGGCACCAGGACACCGTGCACTGAGGCGCTGCTGCACCCGCCGCGGCGCGAGGAGGACAGCGGCCGCCGCGGTGTCAACGCCCCCTGATGCCAAGGGCGCCCGCCTGGGTAGACCCGGGCACACGCCCCGGGGGAAGGGATCCAGTTGTTCACCGAGTCCCGGACCGGCCGGATACGCCGGACGATCACTTCAGCCAGCCGCCCCCGCGGCGCCCGGACCGCGGCCACGCTGCTGACCGCCGCGCTCGTCAGTGCCTTTCTCGTAGCGGGTCCCGCCGCCGCCTCGGCCACGACCGCGGTCGCGCACACGCACCCCACCTGGGCCACCGTCACGGCCGACCATGGCGGGGCAGCCGCCTCCACCACGTTGACCCCCACGGTCTTCTACGCCGGGCAGGACCCCGCCGGCATGACCGCCTACGCGCAAGCCGTCTCCACGCCGACCAGCCCCCTCTACCGCCACTACCTCACCCCCGCCGAGTACCACATGCGCTTCGGCGCCACCGCCGCGCAGGTCACAGCGGTGCGGTCCTGGCTCACCGGGGCCGGCCTGAAGATCACCTCGTCGAACACGGTCGGTGTCACCGTGACCGGCACGGCCCCGGCCATCCAGAAAGCCTTCGGTGTCACTCTGCACAGCTACAAGGTCGGCGGTGAGGCCTACGTCGCGCCCGCGGCCGACGCGCAGGTGCCCACCGCGGTCGCCGGGGATGTGGGCACCATCACGGGCCTGACGACGATGCCGGTCGTGGCGCGGTCGGCGGGCCTGGTCGGCCAGGTCACCACGAGCATCGCCAAGGGCGTGACAGGGACCAAGGCCACTGTGTCCAAGGGTTCGAACGGTGCTGCTTTCCTCGGCCCGGCCCGCTGCTCTTCCTACTACGGGCAGGTCAGGGACGTCACTGACCCGCCGTTCAACGGCAAGCACAACCCGTACGTCCTGTGCGGATACGTACCCTCCCAGCTGCGCGGCGCGTACGGCGTCACCCGCTCCGGGCTCACCGGCAAGGGCGCGACGGTCGCGGTCGTCGGCGTCTACGGCTCGCTCACGATGCTCGCCGACGCGAACCGGCACGCCGAGAACCACGGCGACAAGCCGTTCAGGGACGGCCAGTACACCGAGACGCTCACCCCGGAGCAGTGGACCGACCTGAGCCGCTGCGGCGGCGTCGAGAGCTGGGCGGACGAGGAAAGTCTGGACGTCGAGGCCGTGCAGGCGATGGCGCCGGACGCGAACGTCCACTACTACGGCGCCAACACGTGCGAAGACGCGGGATTCTTCCAGGTCTTCGAGACGATCAACGAAACCCACGGCGCCGACATCGTCTCCAACTCGTGGGAAGGAATCATCTACAGGACCACCGGCGACGTGGACCAGCCGGCGATCGCCGAGTTCAACCGGCTCTTCGCGCAGGGGGCCATCGAGGGCATCAGCTATCAGTTCTCCTCGGGCAACTGCGGCGCCCAGGACCCCGCCACCCTGTGCGGCCTGGTGTCCGAGTCGTCGACCCCGCAGGCCGGCTTCCCGGCCTCCAGCCCGTGGGTCACCGCCGTCGGCGGCACCAGCCTGGCGATCGGCGCACACGACCAGGCGCTGTGGAGCACCGCCTGGGGCAACGACGCGTGGGTCCTGCAGGACGATGCCTGGGTGTCCGGTGGATGGCTGTTCGGCGGCGGTGGCGGCACCAGCGCCGCGTTCGACCGGCCCTACTACCAGAAGGGTGTGGTCCCGGAGGACCTCGCGACAACGCTGCCGAACGGCACGAAGGTCGCCCGCCCGATGCGGGTGGCCCCGGACGTGTCGATGCCCGCCGACCCCTTCACCGCCTTCATGGCCGGCAAGACCCTGACCCTGTCCGACGGCAGCACCGAGTACGTCGAGACCGACATCGGCGGCACCAGCCTCGCCTGCCCGCTCTTCGCCGGCCTGCAGGCCGACGCCATCCAGGCGCAGGGCGGAGAGGGCATCGGCTGGGCGAACCCCGCCCTCTACGCGCGGGCCGGCAGCCCCGCCTTCACCGACCTGACCGCCAAGGGGGCCGGCGCCCGGGCGGCCGCCGTCCTTCCGGCGACCCAGAACATCCCGACCATCACCGTGACCTTCGGCGACGACCGGCTGCTGAAGGCGGGCCGCGGTTACGACGACGCCACAGGTCTCGGCACCCCCTCGCCGTCCTACCTCTGGACGTACCGCATCCCGTAGCAAGCAGCACCGAGCACATGCAGTAACGCGAAGCGGCAGGCATCCCGGCGGACGGGGCCTGCCGCTTCCGCTCTGTGCCAGGGTTCCGGTTTTCCCGGGCCGGCGCGGTTCATGTGCGGGAAGCTCTCGAGGTGTTTCCGACCACCATCGGATCGGAGCGCGGCAGGGGGGGGGGGGGGCGCCGGGGGGCGCGGGGGC
>NZ_JBEXXQ010000050.1:0-82563 GCF_040630525.1 Streptomyces sp. NPDC005799 | reverse complement strand
GCAGCGCGGCACCACCCACACCACGCAGCACACTGCGCCGGCTGGGCGAAGGAAGAGAAAGACCCGAGGGAGAGAGGTCCATGTACGGCTCCTGACGCGGCGGTCCACAAAGGGACCAGAATCAAACGCGATCGCACAAACGCGACCGTTTGGATGCCAGGAAGAGTGAGCGTTGCGTGGGGGGACTGTCAAGGCTGTGTGTTCGATCCCTTGCGAGGGAGAGGGTGCCTCCTCCCCGGAGAGTGCCTGGCCCCGAGCGTCTCGGAGGGTGCGGGGCGGAACCGGAGAGGTCGTGGGAACCCTTGACGGATGTTCGTTTGCTGCGTAGACATGACCGCGCGATCAGACCGCGCGGTCTGGGTCGTTGATCCAGGAGGATTCATGGCATCAGGGGCGGACCGTGACGTGGCTTCCCCTGTGCCGCGCAGTGCGGACGTGGCCCGGCTGGCCGGGGTGTCGCGCAAGACCGTCTCGCGCGTTCTCAACGATGAGCCGTACGTCTCCGAGGAGGCTCGGCGTCGCGTCCTGGCCGCGGCGGAGGAGCTCGGTTACCGGCTGAACCACGCGGCCCGGGCCCTCGCGTCCGGGCGCACCCGCTCGCTGGGTGTCGTCGCCCTGGGGACGGCGGGATACGGAACGGCCTCGTTGCTCGTGCACATCGAGCAGGCGGTGCGGGACGCCGGCTACGCGCTCCGCGTGATCAACACGCCCGACGGTGACCCGGAGGGCATCGCCGGCGCCCTGGGCTCGCTTCTCGAGCAGGGTGTGGACGGTGTCATCGTGTCCGAACCCGTGGTGAAGGGGGACGTCCCGCTGCGCGTCGACGTACCGGTCCTCTTCCTGGGGGCGCCGCCCTCGTTCACCGCCACCCGGACGGTGACCGTGAGCGTGGGCGCCCGTCAGCTGGCGAGGGCGGCCACCGAGCACCTGCTCGACCTCGGCCATCAGACCGTCCATCACCTGGCCGGGCCCCGGCAGTGGTACGCCACCAGGGACCGTATCGAGGGCTGGCGTGCGGCGCTCGCCGCTCGGGGCGCGTACGAGCCGCCACTGCTCAACGGCGACTGGTCGGCCGCCTCCGGCTACGCGGCGGGTCACGCGCTGGCCTCGGACACCTCGGTGACCGCGGTCTTCGCGGGCGGCGACGAGATGGCCATCGGGCTGATCCACGCCCTGCGGGAAGCCGGCCGGAGGGTACCGCGGGACATCAGCGTCGTCGGCTTCGACGGCAACCCGGTCTTCGCGTACGTCTCCCCGCCGCTGACCACCGTGCGGCAGCCCTTCGCCGCCGCCGCGCGGGAAGGCGTCCGGCTGCTCGTGCACACCATCGAGGAACCCGACGCCGAACTCCCGCCCGCGAGCGAGCCACCGGTCGAACTCGTCGTCCGCGCCTCGACCGCGCCCCCGCCGACCCACCCGAGTCTGCTGGCGCCCCGCGGCACCTGACGAGCGGCGACCGTCCGCGTCAACAGGGGTGGCTAGTCGTCGTCCGAACCCGGCGCGGCGGCCCCGCCCGAGGCCGGTTCGGGTTGTGCGTAGAGGATGTCGCGCGCCTGTTCTGCGGCGCGCATCATGCTGTCGGCGACGAAGTCGACGAAGCGGGCGATGTTCTCGAGGCGGACGGCGGCGGGCGTGTCGGGACCGAGGAGGCCGACGCCCTGCCGTGCGGTCTTGGCGAGTTCGGCGTTGGATCGGGCGGCGGCGATCATGCCCGTGAAGAAGACGTCGTTGTCGACGAGGTAACGGTCGCGGCGGCGTTCGTCGCGGTCCCGGCGGATGAGGCCCTGGCTGACGAGGAACGCCGTCGCCTTGGAGACGGAGGCGGGGCTGACGTCGAGACGCTGGACGAGTTCGGACGCGGTGAGGCTGCCCGCGTCGGTGGTGTACAGACAGGTCAGCACCCGGGACATCATCTTGGGCAGGCCCTGCTGCATGAGGAGGGTTGTGAAGGTCTCCTCGTACTCGCGTACGGCCTCGCTGTCGCGTCCCTGGGCCCGCTGGGCTGCCTGGGGTCCCCGGGGGACCGTCTGCCTGCGTCGGTGGGCGCGGCGTTCGGTGGCGCGGTGGGCCAGGTCGGCGCGGTAGGCCGTAGGACCGCCGTTGCGCAGCACCTCGCGCGTGATCGTGGAGGTGGGGCGGTCGAGACGTCGGGCGATCTCCGCGTAGGCGAGCCCGTCGGCCAGCCCCGTCGCGATCTGCTGGCGCTCCGGCTGAGTGAGCCTGCCTCCGGGCATCCCGGTCTCCCCTCGATCTCCCGTGCGGCGCCCGAGCATAGCGTTCGCTCTTCTTCAAATGCAACGACCGGGACCGGTCCTCACCGGCGGTCGGCGACCAGGCGGAGGGCCGGTGCCTTGCGGAGCCGAGTGAAGGTGACGACCAGGGCGACGGCCTGGACGACGGCGCAGGCCATGAGGACACGGCCGAGGTGTGCCGGCGGAGTGAGCGCGACGAGAACACCGGCCGCGGGGAAGGGCAGCAGCAGGATCAGCATGGTCAGCGAGAGCGTGGCGCCGAGTGCCGTGGACGGGATGATCACGGAGCGCACCGTACGCAGCACGACCGTGAGGCCGCCGTCTCCGGCCATGAAGATCGCCACCAGGATGGTGTAGGAGGTGTAGGACGGCGCCTGGGGGACGGCCAGACAGGCCGCGGAGGCGAGCGTCGCGGACACGACGCCCACCGCCCACAGATCGAGCCGGCTCAGGACGAGACGACAGCAGGTGATCGCCAGCAGGGTCGCCACCGCGGCGGCGGACCACATGGTGCCGACGCTGGCCGAGGAGCGGTGGAACGTCTCCACGACGATCACCGGGCTGGCGGACTGCAGCAGACCGAGGGCGAGGTTCGAGCAGGTCAGTCCGGCCACGAGCCAGCCCAGGGCGGGCAGCTTCAGCAGAGTGCGCATCCCTTTCCGCAGCCCGCTGACCTGTCCCGAACCGTTCGTGGACGCGGCGCGCAGTGGCGTCGGCGGCGTCTGCAGACCGAGCACGGCCGCGAACAAGGACACCGCGCTCAGGCATCCCAGCATCCATCCGGGTCCGGCCAGCAGCAGGAAGCCCGCGAGCAACGGGCCGATGACCGTGGCCGTCTGGTCGATGCCGACGAGGACCGCCTGGATGCCATGCGGCCGCGCCGCCCCTCGTCGCGTGACGACCGCGCCGACGGCCTCGTTGGCGACGAAACCGAACTGGGAGAGGGTCCCGGTCACGGCCGCCAGCACCAGGATGACCGCGGTCTCCGCGGAGCCCCGCGGCAGCATGATCAGGGCGACCGCCGCGACCGCGACCACCACGGCCCGTCCGAGGGATGCCAGGAAGCACACGATCGCCGCGCCGCGCCGGTCCACCACGTTCCCGGCGAGGACGAACGCGGCGATTCGCGGGGTCCATTCCAGTGCGAAGGCGAGGCCCGTCAGTGACGCCGAACTGGTAATGGTCAGTACCAACAGCGGCATCGCGTACGTGGACATGGAAAAGGCCAGCGCATCACTCGCGCGCGGAGCATAGATTCGCCGAAAGAGGCTGCCGGACGGAATGGCGGCATGCCGACCCGCGGGCCGGTCCTCGTGCACGGTGATGGCCAAGAACAGGGCTTTCGGTGAGGGGTACTGAGGGGACGAAAGACGGCAGTTTCCCGCTCGGAAATGCGCTGTGCGGAAATGAACTGTGCTGCGGCAAATCTCGCAACGGTGACAGGGAAGGGAACTGACCTGCCGACGTTGGCAGTTGACGGCTGAACTATACCGTCCTCATACCGCTCGTATAGATGGGGTGCCGAACCCTTCGGTCGGTCCTGCGCGCGGATATGAGGTCATACCAGACGGATACCGATACTCGCCCTTTCGGAGTCCGGTTCGTTACGTACCGGCAATGGCGGAATCGTGCCTTCCGTGGTGCAGTCGAGCTGTGGCCCGATTCGACGGAATTCGGAAGAAGATCGGCAATCGCCGGAGACACGGCGAGGACGAAACCGCCGCCGCGGCGGAACGGCCCTCCCGGTTGACGGACCTCGTGGTCGCGCTGGTGCTGGGGGTTGCCGATGCCATGGCGTTGGCGGGTTTCGCCATCGTCATCGTCCTGGTCGGAATGGGCAACTCGGACGAGGGCATGGGCGGAGGTGCGCCACGTCATCCTGGCATCTCCTACTCGGGGCTCGCCCTGGCCTGGGTGCTTCCCGCCCTTCTGGCGCTGTCGACGTTCATCCACGCGAGTCTGCGGATGCCGGTCACCGCGGTGGTCCAAGGACTGTCCTTCATCGTCGGAACCCTGCTCGCACTGGCCGCGACGAACATGCTGCTGTCCATCGCCTGACCCCTGTCAGGACGCCGCGTTCATCAGGTCGAGGGCGCTTTGCTGGCGGGCGGCGTCCGTCGAGTCGAGCGGGCCGGCCCAGTGGAGTCCGTAGGCGTCGAGGGCGTTGCGGTCGCTCGCATGAGCCGCATCGGCCTGGCGGGTGATGTAGGAGGTGTAAGGGCGGTCGGAGAGCTGGGCGTTGAAGGCGTTCAGGCCGCGGATGAAGGCGCCCTTGAAGGAGGGGCCGTCGCCGCCGCAGCCGTTCGTCTCGCACGGTTCGCGCAGGATTCCGCCGGAGTTGAGCGTCGAGGACGTCGTCGAGGCGTCACCGATCTGCCGTCCGGCCGTCAGAAGACTCGAGTCGTCCGTGGCCCGGAACAGTTCGGCCAGTCCACCCAGGAGCACGCCCTGGTTGTACGACCAGGCCGTGGACCCGTTGTTGCCGCAAGTGGACAGGTCGATACCGTCGTTGACGAGGTGCGAGCCGTTGATCATGCCGGTGCTCCTGAACCAGGACCACTCCGCGTTCGCCCGGCCCAGATAGACCGTGTCGCCGCCGATGCGGTTGTGCAGGGCCGCGTTCAGCTGAAGATAGAGGGAGTTGGCGATGGCGTTCTTGTACGTCCGCGCCGTGCTCCACCACACCCCGCCCCCGCACGTGGAGTCCCAGTAGCGGGCCATGTGGTCGGCGTCGGCGCGGGCGGTGTTCAGATAGCGGCTGTCGCCGGTCAGGTCGTAGGCGTCGACCCAGGCGAGCCCCCACCAGCCCGTGTCGTCGATGTAGTCGTTGCGGAACTGGCCGCCCTGGGCGTTCAGTTGACGGTCGTAGGTGGTGGCTATCGCGTACGTGTAGCTGGGCATCCCCGAGGCGCGGATGTTGTCGATGATCGCGGTCAGGGCGTTGGCGGAGTTCCACCAGCCGGTGGTGTCGAACAGGCCCGTGGAGTTGTCGTACGACTGCATCAGGGCGGTCGCCGCCGCCGTGGACCGGCTCCAGGCGTTCCAGGTGGTACGGGCCCACGGCGTGCAGGCGATCTCGGCCCGGTCGCCGGCCTTGCCGCAGGCCCGCAGCGCGCCCACGCCATGGTTGTTCCAGTCGTCGACGTTGTACATCAGCGTGCGCCAGCCCCGTTGTCCGGAGGGGATGGTGGTGTCGCCGAGTTTGCTGCCCGAACTCCAGGTGCGGCCGCCGTCGAAGGAGCGGTCGAGCCAGACCTCGTCGCCCGGGCTGCCGTTGTCGATCGAGGCCCAGCCCATCGCGTCGGTGTCGTCGAAGTGCAGCGTGATGGCGCGGGAGTAGACGGTGGCGGTGACGGGCTGCCGGTCCTGTGGGGACAGGGCCGGGTCGCGGGTGTCGCAGTACGTGTTGCAGATCGCCGCCGTGTCGGCGGCGCTCGCGACACCGGTGCCGACCGGGGTCAGCAGGACCAGCGTGGCGATCAGACAGGTTCCGATGCTGCGGATGTGCCGTGTCGTCGGGTTCATGTGGGCTCCAGGGACGTGGGGGGTGGGAGCTCAGGGCGTGAGAGAGCACGTCTTGCGGACGCCGGGCAGCGGATCGGTGCCGAAGGCCGTCGTCGCGCAACTCACGCCGCCCGCAAAGGACTTGTAGATGAAACTGCCGCGTGCGCCGTAGGCGACGGTCTGCTGTCCGCCGAAGGTGCAACTGCCGCCCTCGTCGGCGCAGGCGGTCGCGTAGCCGGCCGGACCGCCGGTGGCGGTGTAGCAGGTCTTGGCCTCGCCGGGGATCGGGTCGCCGAACCTGGTGTTGGTACAGGGGGTGTCGCCGGTGGCGGTGACGGTGGTGAACGCGCCGAAGGCGCCGTAGGCGACCGGCTGCCCCGCGACGGCCGGGCAGGTGCCGCCCTCGGTGACACAGGCGGTATAGCCGGGCGGGCCACCGGCGGGCGGCAGATAGCAGGACTTGACGACGCCGTCGACGGGATCGCCGAAGTGGGCGTTGGAGCAGTCGACGGAGCCGTGCGCGACCTGGTGCGCGAAGTTGCCGTTCCCGCCGTACACGACGTCGCGGTTGTAGCCGGGGACGGAGCAGGTGCCGCCCTCGCTCGCGCAGACGGTGTACCCGGACGGGCCGCCCGCGGCGGCGACGTAGCAGGACTTGACGAGATTCACCGCCGGGTCACCGCCGAAGGAGGCATTGCCGCATGCGGTGCCGTCGGTCACCGTCTTGTACGTGTACGTCCCCGCCCCGTACGCCACCGCCCGGGTGCCGCTGAAGGAGCAGGTGCCGCCCTCGCCGGCGCACCGGGTGAAGCCCGCGCGCAGGGCGCTCGTGCCCGGGGTGGTGGGCGCGGGCGGATCGCCGAGCCCGGTCGCGGTCACGCTGTAGCTGCCGGGGGAGACGCCGGTGAGGTACACGTAGGTCTCGTCCTGGCTCGCGCCGGTGATGCCGGGGACGGGGGTGAAGGCGCCGCCCCGCCACACGACGGCGCCGTTCACCGACACCGAGACGTCGCCGCCGAACTTCGGGACGCCGATCCGGCCGGTGGTCCCGGTCGGACTGGTCAGCCGCGCCGCGTAGGTGCCGGCGGCACGATCGCGCGACCACGAGGCGTCGACGGTGCCCTGGGGCATGGTGATGCGACCCTCGGCACTGCTCAGGTCGCCGGGGTGCGGGACGAAGCGGTAGGCGCCGGTCGCCGACTCGGGCGCGGTGCCGAGCACGTCGAAGGTGAGCGTGGAGGTGGGCGCCGTGGACCAGCCGTGGGCGAGGCTCATGTACGAACCGCCGTACGCGAGGCCGCCGTCGGCCTTCACGCCCTCCCAGAAGGTGCTCCGGGTGCCGATGTCGCTGTCCAGCATGTGGCCCCAGGTGCGGCGGATCTGGGCCAGGGCACCGTAGTCGTCACCGGCGGTGAAGCGGGCGTTGAGCTCCATCCCGCCGGCGAAGGGCGACACGTTGCTGCCCCACTCGGGTGTCGTCGGGCCGTAGGCGCCCCAGCGGGTCCCGAGCCGCGTGACGATGCTGCGCGCCTTGGCCGCGGAGTCGGTCAACCCGTACCAGACGGCGAGCGAGTTGCCGTCCTGCGGATACAGGGCGCTGCCGGGGTTGTCCTTGTACATGCCCTGCGCGGCGTCCCACAGCAGGGAGTTCGCCGCCGACTTGAGCGTGGCCGCCCTGCTGGTCCAGTCGGCGGCGAGCGCGCTGTCGCCCTCGATCGTGGCCAGGCCGGCGCCGGAGGTGAGCGCCGCGTAGAGCAGCGCGTTGGCGGCGATGTTCTCGCCGCCCTGGCCGACCCGGGCCCAGTCCTGGGTGCGGGTTACGCCGAGCAGCCCGTCGGCGCCGATCTTGCCGGTGATGAAGGTCATCCCGCGCTTGTAGTTCGCCCACTCGGAGTCCAGCCATGCCCGGTCAGCCGAGTAGGTGTAGTAGGTGGCCGTGCCCAGCAGCGTCCAGGTGTGGTAGGTGTCCGAGCCGGTGAGGCTGATCGGCGGCCCCGACCAGGGGATCTCGCCCTGCGCGGACTGCGCGTCGTACATCGTGGTGAGCGCGTTGCGGGTGGAGGTGAGGTCGCCCGAGTAGGCGTACTGCGTGGGCACGGAGATGCCCAGGTCGCCGGGCCACACGGCACGGTCCCGCTTGGCCCCGTCGACCAGGACGGAGCCACCCGCGCCGACCGTCGCGCCGTTGTCCCACCCCGAGGCGGGCGGGGGCCAGGCACGGCCCTGGTCGGAGGCGATCGTGTCCAACTGCACGGTGTACGCGCCCGCGTACCAGACGCGGTTCAGCAGATCGTCGCTGGAGTGGAAGTAGTTGGCGTAGTCGGCCGGGTCGGTCCTGCCCGGGTCGGCGGTGAAGGCGAGGGTGACGTCCTTGAGGTCCACCCACCCGGAGCTGTCGAGGAAGATCGTCATGTACCGGAATCCGCCGCGCAGTTGGGCGGTCGGCATGGTGTAGGTGCCGTTCGCGGGTGCCGCGCCGAGGAGGGCGCCGTCGTCGCCGCTGCCCCCGTTGCTGCGGTCGCTGGTCGTGCCGACGTAGAGCGACGACTCGCTGAAGGCAAGGCCGATGCGCTGGCCGCCGTCGCTGGTGGCGCCGAAGGACAACGTTGCCAGGCCGCCGACCTCCTTGCCGAAATCGAGGGTGATGGCCGACTGCGAGCCGGAGATCCGCGTCGGCTGCCCGCTCAGGACGTTCTGCGGGTTCACCACCGTGCCGGACGTGCGATGGACGGCGACCGGCTTGACCGTGCGTGAGGTCGGCGCGTAGTTGAGGGGGTCGACTTCCGCCGCGGATACGGCCGTTGTGGTCACCGGCCCTGCCTCGGCGGCGGACGGCGCAGGAGCCACGGCGAGTACGGCGGCCACCGCCGAGGCCAGGCCGAGCAGGCGTCTGAGGCGGTAGGGCCGGTTCAGTGGGGGGCGGTGGCGGCGCATCGAGACCTCCCGGAACGAGGCGGGGAACACATGGGTTGCATCGATTCAAAGAGGTCGATCGCGACGACCCGGGCCCGAATGGATCGTGGGATGGTGAGGCGCCTCGCCGAAGTGGCACCGATGATGGGTGCCCCGCAATCGGTGTGTCAACCCGTTGGGGAGTTGTGGAACTCTCGTGTCAGGGAAGCGACTTGATGCATTGACAGGTCCCTGTTGGGGCGGTCCACTGCTGCGGGCTGACGGAGCGTCAGCCCTGTCGGCCTTGGGTGACGAAGAGCCCGCCCTCACGCTCGCGGTTCCCCGTCGACGGCCACCGCCCGCCTTCGGTCAGTGGAGTCGGGCGAGTTGCTCGACCCGGCGGTGGAGGTCCTCCACGTGGTGTTCGGACTCGGGCTTCATCAGGACGCTGCGCAGGACGCGCGCGTCGTCCGTGTCCGCGGTGGTCTTTGGATGGCGTGCCGTGAACGCCTCCCGGTCGGCTCGGAGGGTGCTGAGGAACACCGGGTCGGCGCCGGTCATGCGGTCCGCGAGGACGGACGCGGACGCCGCGTCGACCGCGCTGAGGGAGGCCGGTTCCAGCAGGGGGAAGTAGCCGACGATGTCCAACTCGGGCCGCTGGTACAGCTCCAGCACCTCGGAGGCGGTGATCAGGTCCGCCCAGCGCAGGGCGGCCCGTCGGCCGGCCGCCAGCACCCGGCCGAGACCATCCGGCGTCGGCGGCAGCAGCCGGAAGGTGAGCCACAGCGCGGCGGCCGACGCGCCCGCCCGGGAGCACTCCAGGCTGATCTCGCCGAGGTGGAGGTCAGGGGAGGTGAAGTAGGTGTACGGCGAGTCGTGGAGGTAGAAGCGGCCCACCTCGGGGTCGCGGAAGAGGACGGCGCCGCAGCCGTAGGGCTGGAGCCCGTGCTTGTGCGGGTCGATGACGACGGAGTCGCACTGGGCGAGGGCCCGCCAGGGTTCGGGGGGCAGCCCTTCGGGGCCGTCGGCCCCGGCCGGCAGGGTGAAGAAGCCGCCGTAGGCGGCGTCGACATGGAGGCGGACGCCGTGACGTTCGCGCAGGGCGAGGGCGGTGTGGATCGGGTCGACGGCGCCTAGGCCGGTGGTGCCGGCGGTGAGCACGACCGTTCCGATCTCACCGGTGCGCAGGACGTCCTCCAGCGCGTCGAGGCTGATACGGCCGCGGTCGTCGGTGGGGATCGGGTAGCCCTTCATGCCGAGCACGTGGCACATGCGGCCGTGGGTGTAGTGCGCGTCGGCGCTGTAGGCGACGCCCCGGCCGGGGTGGAGTTCCCGGGCGACGAACAGGGCTTCCAGGTTGGCGATGGTGCCGCTGGTGGTGAGGTGGCCGAGGTGGGTGTCGTAGCCGAACATCCCGGCGAGCTGCGCGACGGCCTCGCGTTCCATCGCGGCGGTGGCGGGACCGCCGTCCAGGGCGTGGTTGTTGGGGTTGATCAGCATCGCGGTCAGATAACCGACCACGGCCGCGGGATGCGGCGGCTTGAGCATCTGCCCGGCGTAACGCGGGTGGAAGAACCGGTAGTTGTCCGTGAGGCGTCCGGTGAGCTCCTCGAAGGCGGCGGCGAAGCGGACGCGTCGACATGGAGTGCCGGGTGCGGCCGGTAGGGGCCGTAGCCGTCGGCCCACTCGTGTGTCGCTTCGGTGGCTCGGCCCAGCCAGTGCTGCAGATCCATGGGTTCTCCCTTGCGTGACCCTCTCCTCCGGAGCGTGCTCAGCATATGATTTAGTTGATTATTCAGCAATTGACTGATCAGTAATTGAGGCATTGGTAGGTGAGGTGGCAGTAAAGTCGCCAGGACCGGAGCCGGCGCGGAGTGGACGACGTGAGAGGACGACGACTGGTGAATGCCGCCACTCGGCGGGGCGGCGAGGCCGCCGCCCGCGCCGCGAACAGCCGACGCGTTCAGGAGTTCGGACTGCTGATCAAGGCCGCCACGCGGCTGGAGCAGCGGATCGACACCGTTTTGCGGCGCGAGTGCGGGATCGGCCACACGATGTTCGAGGTCCTGATCCGGCTCTGCCGGCAGCGGGACGAGCGAGTCTCGCAGCGCGAACTCGCCGACGACCTCACCCTGACCAGCAGTGGCATCACCCGGCTGATCGACCGCATGGAGGAAGCCGGTCTCGTACGCCGCGTGCCGGCACCCGGCGACCGCAGAAGCGTCCTGGTCCAGCCGACCGAACACGGCCATGCCGTGTTCCTCCGGGCAGCGGCCGCTCACGCCGAGGTCGTCGAGCGGTACTTCGTCACACCGGTGGCCGGTGAGGACTACAGGCGGCTCACCAACGCACTGGAAGTGATCAACAAGGCGCTGCGCGAGGGCTGACGGAGCGGCGGCGCGCAGCCCAGCGTCAGGCTCGAAAGAGCCGAGGGAAGCGCCCGTCGCGGGCCAGAGCGCGGTGCCGCCGTCCGCCGGAGGCTCGGTGATCATCGGGTCGTCGGTCGGTGACGGCCGCCGATGGCACGGCAGGTGCCCTTCGAGTGGGCCTCGTACGATGACCGGCGCCCAGGTTGGCCGGTGCACGGAAGCCGGCGTTGCCGAGGAACGCGGGTTCGCCAGATCCGACGCGCCGGTGTGGGCGCGGTGGGCGTCCGGGAGCGGACCGGGCTCGGCGATCCCGGCCCGGCCCGGTTCGGCGTGCAGCGCGCCCACGTCGGACGGTCCGAGGGCGTCGCATCTGCGGACGTTGAGGGAGACGATGAGCACGGCCGGACGGGACCTCTCGGAGCTGGACATGGTCGGCGGCACCCAGGCCGCTTTCCCCGGCCATCGGGCGCGTGCGGACCTCGGCGCGGCCCAGCCGCCGTCCCCGAGCAGATGGAACAGGGGGTCACCACGTTCTGCGTCAAGCTGAACCGGTTCATCTGGCGAGGACCGCCGTCCGACCCGCCGCGGCGCATCCGGGAAACGGGCAGGGCTCGTGGGTGAGGGGCGTGCCTGTGTAAGTTCTCGCACCGGGTAGGTGACCCGGGCCGTCCCGGGTCCGTTGTGAGCGTGGAGGTGCGGTGTGGTGACACGGGGTCGGGTCGTGCGGTTCGACGAGGTGCGTGGATACGGCTTCATCCGCCCCAGGGACGGGGGCGAGGACGTCTTCATGCACGCCAACGACCTGATCGACGAGAAGTACCTGTACCAGGCGGGCAGCGAGGTCGAGTTCTCCCTGGAGCAGGGCGAGAAGGGGCCGAAGGCCTCGGACATCCGCCTCGTCCGCCACGCCGGCCATGACCACCATGACCACCGGACCAACCGTGCGGCCCCGTCGTTCTCGGAGGTGGCGCTGCGGCACGGGGACGTCCAGGACATCGACGGCGAGGTCGAGTTGCTGTCGGTGGAGGACTTCCGCATCGATCTCACCGAGGCCCTCCTGGAACACGCAGGCAGTCTGACGGTCGCCCAGCTCAAGGAGGTCCGGGCCTGTGTCGTCGACCTGGTCCGCAAACGCGGCTGGATCGTGGACTGACCCGAGGCCGGGGACTGCCCGAAGCCGGGTACGCCAACTGGGACCTTGGCGGCGAGGCCGTGCTGGTGCCGTACTCCCGCCAGACCATGGCGCAGGTGGGACACGGCGCCCGGGGCCTCGCCGAGCCCCGGGACCGTCCCGAGTGGGGCCGGAACCCGCGCACCGCACACATCAGGACACCGGACGGCACCCTGCTGGAACTCCAGCCGTACGGACGCCGAGCCGGGGCCGTCGTGTCCGGAGTCCACCTGGCCCGTCACTCTCCCGGCCGCACCGATTGCGGTGGGGCCGGGATCCGGGCCGTGGTGATCGTCATGGGGGTGCCGGTGACCGCGATGAGGTAGGTGCGCGGATGCTGGTCGGCCGGCATCGGGAGGAAGCCTTCGGGGGGTTCCACGAGGTAGTCGGCGGACGCGTGGGGGGCCAGTTCGGCGGGGCCGGAGGCGATGGTCCACCAGTCGGAGGCACCCTGGCCGGCACGATCGGCGAAGTGCGGGGTGAGGGTCGTACCCGTGGTGTTGACGGCGTGTACGCGCACGGCCGTGACGCCGGCACTCGAGCGGTGCGCGGTGAAGTGCGGGGCGAGGCTCAGCCGCAGGGGTGGCGGGCTCGCGGCGGCGATCACCACGCACACGAACGCCGGCGCGAGCAGACCGGCGGCCAGGAAGCCCTTGGCGCGATGGCCGGTGACCCGGGGCAGCCGCGGCTGCCAGGCGGTGGCGAACGCGGCGGCCGGGACGGTGGCGACGGCCGCCAGCCACAGCGGCGTCATCAGCATGTAGTAGCCGTCCTGGGACCGCGTGGCCAGGTAGAACGCGCACCAGGGCAGGACGGTGACGGCTGGTCCCAGTCGCCGTACGAACAGCAGTGTGGCGGCCAGGAGAGCGAGCAGGAGCAGCAGGCTGCCGTAGGAGTAGTAGTCGAGGCGACTGCTGCCCGCGGTGAAGTAGTAGGAGATGCCCATCAGGCCCTGGCCGTGCAGGATCGCCTTCTGGTCGAGCGGCAGCAGTGTGCCGTGCAGCCAGGAGGAGAACTGCTGGACCGCGAAGTAGGCGTTGATGGCGGCCCAGCTCAGCGCGGCGGTGGCGGCGTAGCGGGCGGTGACCGCCAGCCCGCGCCGGCGACCGAGCTCCCCGCGCCGGAGGGCGTACAGGCCGATCAGCAGGAACGGGAGCAGGAACCACGCCAGTTGCTGGGCGGCACAGGCGGCACCCAGACAGGCCGCACGCAGCACGCCGCCCGGCCCCAGCCGGCCGCCCGCTCCGGTGGCCGGCCAGCGGACCACGACCGGGACGAGCAGGGCGAGCGCGGTGATCGCCGTGTAACCGGAGTACGCGTAGTGCGGCAGAAGGCCGAAGCCCAGGCACACGGCCGTGGCCGCGGACCGCCAGGGAACCGGCAGCAGGAACCAGAGCAGGACCGAGGAGGCGGCCAGCGCGCCCGTGGTGACCAGGGTGGCGGCCGCCGTCGAGTGGACGACGGCGTGCACCGGCGCGGCGAGCAGCGCGGTCAGCGGCGGATAGCCGTAGGTGTAGTCGGCGCCGCCCGACATGGTCTTGGTGACTCCGACGGTCGGTGTGTCGAACAGCCAGGGCCACGGCTGGCCGTAGACCGGGTGGCCCCGCAGGATCTCGCTCGCGGCCTGGGCGGTCAGCACCCCTTCGTCGGCGCCCGCGTGATCGAGGACATAGCCGCAGGCGACGAGCGTGAGGGCGGTCAGCAGGACCAGGACGTCGACGCGGACCAGCGCCCGCCGGCTCCGGACGAGCAGGCTCAGGACGCCGCACACCAGGATGGAGGCGTAGCAGACGGAGATGACGCCGGCGACGGCCGGATGCGAGTCCATCGCGGTGGTCCAGGCGTCGCGCGTGCCGATGAAGAGGCTGATCGTGGCCACCAGCGTCATGCCCCGGTGCAGTTGCCGCGGCGCGGCGGAGGGCAGGCCCGAGCCCGGAACGGGCGGCGAGGGAGGTACGGCGGGGCGGGTCAGCGGACGGCGACGGATCTCCATGCCCGGACCTGCCTCATGGGTGTCGGCCATGGCGGCCACCTCCTCAGCCCTCTCCGCCGCCGGGACGCCCCCTCGAGTCCGGGCAGCGGAGACCCTCCCCTACTACATCATGTAGAGGGGAATTCCGCGGTTCGGGTTCCATCGGACGGGTGGCGGTGAGGTGACCTTCGGGTTCCATCGGCGGGTAGCCGCGAGGTGACCTTCGGATTCCATGGGACGGGTAGTCGCGAGTCGACCTTCGGCTTCCATCGGCCGGTGGCGGCGGGTTTGACCTTCGACGAGCAACCCGCAACCCCCGAACCTCCTCTACATGGTTGAGGCCGCGCGGACCGCGTCCTCGGCCGTCCCGGCGCCGGAAAGCGCACGGAGGGGAAAGGACAGGGTGTGCGGAACCGGGAGACGGCAGGGACCGTGCCCGTGCTCGACGACGGGGAGCGGACCGGCCGGCTCAGATGGCCCCTGGTGCGGTGGCACAACCTGCTGCTGACCCTGTGGACGGCGGTCTGGTTCGTCGTCGCCGAACGCCACGCGGCCGTGTCCTGGCACTATCTGCGCACCGGCCAGCAGCTCCTGTTCAACCAGATGCCCGGCGGCGGCCTGGCCCTCTACGCCAACCACCCCGAGCTGCAGATCGGCCCGGTCAGCTTCCTCGTCGCCGGACTGTTCGCGCCGTTCCCGCCCGAGCTCGGCGAGAAGCTCGCCGACCTGTTCATGTCGGTGCTGGGCCTGTACATGCTGGTCCTGGTCGGCAGGGCCGCCGCGGACCACTACCGCGGCACGGGGATCAACCACCGCCGGCTCCAGCAGCGGGTCCTGGTCGCGGGGGCGGCCTTCATCCCCATGTGGGTGGAGGTCGCGGTGCGGTTCGCCCATCTCGACGACGTCCTGGCGCTGTTCTTCACCACGCTCGCCGTGCGCGCCCTGGTGCGGGGCAGAGCCACCGCGGTCGGCGTCTTCCTCGCGCTCGCGGTCGGCTGCAAACCCTGGGCGGTCGGCTTCCTGCCGCTGCTGCTGGCACTCCCGCGCGCCGCGTGGCCGCGCGCCGCCGCCTGGCTGTTCGGCCTGGTGGCGGTGGCCTGGCTGCCCTTCTACCTCACCCACACCGAGACCCTGGCCGCGGCCCGCTTCACCATCCCCAACCAGCCCGCCTCCGCGCTGCGCTGGTTCGGCGTGCACGATCCCGTCACCCCCTCCTGGGACCGCCCCGCCCAGATGGCGCTCGGTGTGGCGCTGGGCGCCCTCGCCGTGCGCCGGGGGCGCTGGCCGGCGGTCGTCCTGCTCTCCGCGGACGCCCGTATCGCCCTGGACCCGAGCGTGTACACGTACTACAACGCCTCGGTCCTGCTGGGCACGTTGATCTGGGACTCCATCGGCCAGCGGCGCCTGGTCCCCTGGGTCAGCTGGATCGCCCTGATCTCCCTCTACGGCAGCGCCCTGCTGGTCCCCTCCGCGTCCGCCCAGGGGCTGATCCGCCTCGCCTTCGCCGTGGGTTCGGCGGCTTACGTCCTGTGCTGGCCGCAGCGCGCCCCACGCGGCAGACGCGGCGGCGGACGCCCACCGACCCCACCGTCACCCGAGCGGGGCGTCGCGGGCGGACCACCCCTGTGTGCGGCGCCCCCAGCCGCGCGCCGCTACCGCGCCGAGCCCGGCCGCACCCGCTCAGGGCGCCCGGGGCGGCGGCTGCCCCGCTGCTCGACGTGAGGGGAGCGGGCCCGCGGGCAGCCGCGGAGCCTGGCCGCCCGCGCCGCCAAAACCAGGTGCGAGCGTGGCGCCGTCGTTGGCAGGCTGCGGCGGTGAACCGTGAACGCATGTCCATGATCGCCCACACCGGGCACCCCATAAAGGCCCCGCTCGACGACGACTCGGTACGGCGGCTGCTGGACCGCGGGCTGCCCAGGGGCGACGAGCGGGTGCTCGACCTCGGGTGCGGAAGCGCGGAGTGGCTGCTGCGGGCCCTGGCCACGAGGCCGGACGTCCGTGCCGAGGGCGTCGACATCTCCGGCGAGGACCTGGCGCGGGCGCGGCGGGCCGCGGACGAACTCGGCGTCGGCAACCGGCTCGTCCTGCACCACCGGAAGGCCGAGGAGTTCGTCTCGCCCGAGCCGTTCGACGTGGTGCTCAGCTTCGGCGCCACCCACGCCTTCGGCGGTCTGCTCCCGACGCTCGCCGCCGCCCGCCGGCATCTGGCCCCCGTCGGCCGGGTCCTGGTCGGGGAGGGGATCTGGGAGCGGCCCCCGTCCCCGGAAGCGGCCGGCATCCTCGGCGACCTCGGCGACCTCGCGACCACCGTGGACCGTGTCGTGGCCGACGGCTGGACCCCCGTCGACGGGCACATCAGCACCCGTGCCGAACTGGACGCCTACGAATGGGCCTGCTGGGGCTCCCTGGCCGAGTGGGCCCTGGACCACCCCCACGACCCGGACGGACCGGCGGTCCTGCGGACGGCCGGCACCCGCCGCTCGGAGTGGCTGCGCGGCTACCGGGACGCCTTCGGATTCGTCTCCCTGGTGTTGCGCCGCACACAACAGGGCCCCTGAGCCTGGCTCTTGGCCAGGACACGCGCCACCCTGGACAGCAGCGACCACGTCGAGGAGGACCCATGAGATCGAGCAGCTGGCCGTGGTTCTGCGCCTGGCTCGCCGTAGGAGCCCTGGGCTCGCTCGCACTCCTCGCCATCCTCACCATCGGTGTCTACCTGCTGCCGCTCGCGCTGCTGGCGGCCGGCCTGCTGGCCACCCGGCGCGGCTCCTCGTCCGGGCTGCCGGGACTGGTCTCGGGGCTGGGGGTGCCGCTGCTGTACGTGGCCTTCCTCAACCGCGGCGGCCCGGGGAACGTGTGCACGACGACCTCCACGAGCCAGTCGTGCGTGGACGAGTACAACCCCTGGGTGTGGCTGGCCGCAGGGGTGATCTTCCTGCTCGCGGGGATCGTGCTCGGCGCGGTGCGGCAGCGCCGGGCGACGCTCCGCTGAGCGCGACGGGCCCTTCGGGGGGCCCGAGGGGCCGGTCGGCCCCTGCCGGACGGAGGCCGCCTCACCGGCCGTCTCGATGGGTTACGACCGGCCCGGCACGAACCCGTCGTGCCACAGGCCGTTCCGTTCACCGCTTCCAGTAGCGGAGGTTGCGGAAGCGGGCCTCCGCGCGGCCGGAGCCGTGGTTGTAGACGCCGTTCTTGAAATAGCGGGTGGCGGGACCCCGGTCGGCGACGGTCAGCACGAGGGAGTCGTCGAAGTAGACCTTGACCGTGCCGGTCCCGCTGCTCGCCTGGTGGGCGATCTTCACGTTGAACCAGGTGTCGTACACGCCCGTCCTGAGCACCGTGCCGTCGTAGCGCCGTACCGTTCCGCCGTTCGTGTCATAGGCGTTGAGCATGATGTCGGTGGCGGGGGTGCCCGAGGGGTGGACGCTGCGCAGGATCTGCACGAAGGAGGCGCCGTCCGTGCCGGACGGGAGGTACACGTCCGCGTCCCACATGTGGCTGCCCGTGGTGTAGTCGATCTTCCAGCGCATCTCGGTGCGCGGGTCGGTCGAACTGCCCTTCTCGAAGGGCTCGTCGGTGGCGTACACCCACATCCGGTGCACCCCGCCGCTGTAGCTGTGCCGGTCGCCCAGGTCGAGGTTCCAGGGCTTCTGCCAGCTGTAGTCGAACGACGTCTGTGTCCAGCCGTCGGTGGGATCGGCGGCCGCGGCGGCACGCGCGACGGACGGCAGCGCGAGCGCGGCGCCCCCCGCGAGCAAGCCGGTGCCGGCCCGTAAGACGGATCTCCTGTTCATCGGGTGACCTTTCCAGTGAGGGAGTTGAGGTCGACGGCGTCGGCCATCGCCTGCAACCCGGCGTCGTTGAAGTGCAGATGGTCTCCGGAGTCGTAGGCCGGAAGGATCCGGTCGGGCGTGGCGGGATCGCGGACCACGGCGTCGAAGTCCACCACCGCGTCGAAGATCCCGCCGTGCCGGATCAGTTCGTCGACGGACTGCCGGACCGCCTCACGCGCCGCGGTCCAGCCGCCGTTGCCGCCGTACGGCGTGATGGTGGCGCCGATGACGCGGATGCCGCGGGCGTGGGCGCGCGCCACGATCTGGCGGTAGGCGGCCTCGAAGGCGGCCGGGTCGGTCTGGTTGGGCGTGCCCTTGATGTCATTGATGCCCTCCATCAGGATCACCGAGCGCACACCGCTGCGGGACAGTACATCGGCATTCAGCCGGTCCAGGGCGCTCGGCCCGGTGCCTGCCAGCAGTACACGGTTGCCCGCGATGCCGGCGTTGAGCACGCCCAGCCGCTTGCGCGGGGGCAGTTGGCCCAGCCGGTCGGCGAGCCGGTCGGGCCAGCGGTGGTTGGCGCTCGCCGTCGATCCGGACCCGTCGGTGATCGAGTCGCCCAGTGCGACGACGCTGCCCACGGCCGGCGCGCCCAGCACGTCGACGCCGGTCAGGTAGTACCAGGAGCCGGTGGTCGCGGTGTACGCGGAGCCCGCCCGGTCCGCCGTGTGGTCCCCGGCCGGGGCGATGAACGACGTCTGCAGGGCGGAGCGGTGATAGGTCGCCGGTCCCGAGTCCTCGGGCGTGTAGAGGCTGACCAGCAGGTTGGCGTCCGCGGGCACCCGCAGCGGTACCGGATCGCTCACCGCGTCGCCGCCCGCCGGTATCTCGACGGAGGCGGCGCCGTGGAAGGTGACGGTGCGGACCGAACCGGCCACGGCGTCGGGGCTCTTGGGAGCGCCGGGCTCCTGCACGGCGACCGTCACGGCTCCCAGGTCGAGTGGCGCGGTGCCGAGTCGGTTGGACACGCGGACGCGGGCCGCGCGGCCCCCGACACTGGTGTGGATCACGTTGCGCACCGACTGGCCGGGCAGTGCGGCGACGGTGCCGGCTGCGGCCGCCTCCCAGGTGCCCGTCCAGGCGGGCTTGTCGGGCCGGTGCGGGCCCGGGGCGGACGCGCTCGCCGAGAGCGGCACAAGAGCAAGGGTCAGTGAGGCGGCGAGAGCCGCGAGCGAGTACCGGATCGTGAACGTGCGCATACGTGCAGTCCTTCCGGTGGGAGTCGGACGCAGGCAACCGCAATACATCGGAGGAGTCAAGGTGTTGGACAGTGGTTGTGGATGTGATTGACGGGGGAATCCGCTTGTAATCAGGCCCTATTGGACAACCTCCCTCCTTGAGTGGGCCGTTGACAGGTGAAATGAAGTCAGCCTAGGTTCGCCGATACACCCGATGTATCCATGAACCGTCAGTCTGGAGGACGATGATGACCTCGCAGCCGGGTAAGCGCTTGCCGCTGCGGTTGAGAACGACGGTCACGGCACTGTGCGCCGGCCTGGCGGCCGCCCTGTGTCTGACCGCGCCCGCACGGGCGGAGCAGGACACCGCACAGCGCGCCCATGTCTGGTCCCTGTCCGCCACCGCGCACGACGCACCCCACGCCCGGGTGTCCCTCGACGACTCCACCGGCGCGCTGAGCCTGTCCGTGTCCCGCGAGGGCCGCACCGTCATCGAGCCCTCGCCCGTCGGCATCGTCACCGAACAGGCCGACTTCTCCAAGGACCTGCGCTTCCTGCGCCGCACCGACCGGCTGGTCGACGAGCGCTACCGGACCAAGTCCGGCAAGCGCCTGGACCGCCGGGTCCGGATGACCGAGACCCGGCTGTCCTTCGCCACGCCCGCCGGCGCCCGCCTCGACCTCGTCGTACGCGCATCGGCCGACGGCATCGCCTACCGCTACGTCATGCCCGCCGGAAACGGCGACGTCCTCGGCGAGACCTCCGCCTTCAGCCTCCCCTCGGACGCGAGCGCCTGGCTCGGCACCTACCGGGTCGACAACGAGGGGCAGTTCAACCAGTACACCGCCGCCACGGCCCCCACCGGCGAGTACTCCGACCAGGCCCTCTTCTCCACCGCCGGCGGCTACACCCTGCTCGCCGAATCCGACCTGACCGGCCGCTACTCCGGCGCCCGGCTCGCCCACGACCAGGGCACCGGCACCTACCGGATCAAGCTCGCCGACGACCGGGTCCACACCACCGGCCCGCTCACCACCCCCTGGCGGGCCATGATCACCGGCGACCTGGCCACCGTCACCCGCTCCACCTTCACCGACGACCTCGCCCCCTCCTCCAAGGTCGGCGACACCTCCTGGATCCACCCCGGCACCGTCCTGTGGACCTGGCTGGCCGGCGGGCGTGAGGCCGGGCAGAGCCTTGCGGCGCAGAAGGCGTACGTCGACTACGCGGCCGCACGACACTGGCCCTACGAGGCCGTCGACGCGGGTTGGTACTTCAAGAGCGACGCGTGGGACACCACCGACCCGAACTGGCAGACCGACAGCTGGATGCCGCAACTCGTCGACTACGCCCGCGCCAAGGGTGTCGGCATCGTCGTCTGGATCCATCAGCGCGACCTCGCCACGGCCGAGCAGCGCGCCCAGTGGCTGCCCACCCTGGAACGCTGGGGAGTCAAGGGCGTCAAGATCGACTTCATGAACTCCGAGGCGCAGTCCATGCTCCAGTGGTACGACGACGTCCTCAAGGACACCGCCGCCCACCACCTCATGATCGACTTCCACGGCTCCACGATCCCCAAGGGCATCCAGCGCACCTGGCCGCAGGTCATGACCCTGGAGGGCGTCGGCGGCGAGGAGAAGCGCACCAACACCGCGACCCATCTCACCACCCTGCCCTTCACCCGCAACGTCATCGGCTCCATGGACTTCACCCCCGGCGGCTTCCAGCGCGTCGGCCAGCGCCCCAACTCCGACGCGGCCGAGGTCGGCCTCACCGTCGCCTACGAGTCGGGCCTGCAGATGTTCGCCGGCACCCCCGAGTCGTACGACGCCCGGCCGCTCGCCCGTGACTTCCTTCAGCAGATCCCCGCCGCCTGGGACGACACCCGGCTCCTCGCCGGACAGCCCGGCCAGGAGGCGGTGCTCGCCCGCCGCAGTGGACAGCGCTGGTTCATCGGCGGGGTGTACGCGGGCGCCGCGCACACCGCGCAGGTGCCGCTGTCCCTCGGTCCGGGGCGGTGGCTGGTGCAGACGATCCGGGACGGCGCCGACGGGCTCGTCCAGGACCAGAAGGTGCTGCGCGGCGGAGCGACGCTCAGCGTCGACGTCGTGGCGGGTGGCGGCTTCGCGGGCATCGCCTGCCCGTGGCGTCCGGGGATCACCACCTGTTACCGCTGACGGGAACGACCTGCCCGGCCGACGGGGGAGGAAAGTCGCCGTCGACCGGGCCGTCGACGGAAGCGTGCGTGCCCGTAGAAGATCCCGCCCGGCGAGGGCTACGTGCCCACCATGGTCTCCCTCGCCAACCGCACCAAGTCGGGCCGGCCGGCTGTCGTCTTCCTCACCAACCCCCACCGAGGCCCGACCCTCGCGGGCGACAGGTTCGGCTACGCCGCCCGGCTCGGCACCCTCTCGTCCCCCGGGCCGTCCGCGACGGCTTCGCCTGCCCTTCGTCATGCTCTCCGACGACCGCACCTTCACCCTCCAACTCGGCCTGACGTCGCTGCTGCAGTCCACCGGCGCGGTCAACAACTCCAGCGGCTTCGCCGACCTCGACATCACGGGGCTGCCGGCCGGAGCGGAGAAGGGCTGACATGAGACCCACGACTGGAGACGGCACATGAGACCGAGGCATCTGTTCACCCTGGCCGCCGTGACCGCCCTCCTGGCCGTCCCGGTCCAGGCTCAGGCGGCGGGCCCCGCCCGTACCTACCAGGTGGCCCCCTGGGGCAACGACAAGGCGCACGGCTCCCCGACGAGCCCGCTGCGCACCATCGGCGCCTGTCTGGACCGCGTCCGTCCCGGGGACACCTGTCTGATCCATCACGGCACCTACCGCGAGCAGGTCACCCCGCCCTCCGGCACGAAGGACGCGCCGATCACCCTCGCCGCGTACGGCGACGGCCCGGTCACCGTCGATGGAACCGAGAAGGTGTCCGGCTGGAAGGACGCCGGCGACGGTTTGGTCGCCGCCGACACCGACCTGCCGCCCGACCCCGACTTCAACGCCGTGTTCCTCGACAACGAGCGGGCGGCGGAAGGTCGTTGGCCCAACTCCGGCTCGGATCCGCTCAACACCACCTGGGCCGAGGCCGATCCCACCTCCACCGACCAGCACATCGACGACACCGACCTGCCGGAGGCCGACTGGACCGGCGCCACGGTCCATCTGTGGGCGGGCTCCAACCCCTGGGCTCAGCAGACCGGCACGGTCACCGCCACCGCACCGGGCAAGCTGGACTTCAAGGGCGGCAACCACCGCTGCCCGCCGCTGTGCATGGGCAACCAGAACTACCGCAACTACTACCTGGTGGGCTCCAAGGCCGCCCTGGACCAGCCGGGGGAGTGGTACTACGACCAGACCGCGCACCGCCTCTACATGGTCCCGCCGAAGGGCGGCATGGCCGGGCACACGGTGACCGCCAAGCACCGTCTGTGGGGCGTCGACCTGACGGGCAGCTCCCATGTCACCGTGCGCGGCCTGAACCTGTGGGGCACCTCCCTGCGAACAGGTGCCTCCAGTACCGGAGTTGTCGTCGACGGACTGCACGCCACGTACATCTCCGAGTTCTCCACCCTCCCCATGCCCCCGGACAGCGACCTCGCGATCCCGCCCTTCGAGGGGCACATCGTCGCCTCCCGCATCCTCGACTCGGGCGTACAGATCCTCGGCACCGGCAACACCCTGAAGAACAGCGAGATCTCCCGGTCGGCCGGCGACGGCGTCCTGGTGCGCGGCACCGGCAACACGGTCACCGACAACTACATCCACGACGTCGGCTGGATGGGCAGTTACACCCCGGGCATCGAGATCAACGGCAACGACCACACCGTCACCCACAACACGATCCGTCGCACCGGACGCGCCGCCATCGACACGGCCTGGCAGCTCAACGGCACCGAGTTCCACGGCAACCGCATCGCCTACAACGACATGTCCGAAGCCATGCGCACCTCCCGCGACGGCTCGCCCTTCTACGTCTGCTGCAGCCTCGACGCCTCCGGCACCTCCATCGACCACAACACCTCGCACGACGCCGACGGGCAGGTCGGTTTCTACGTCGACAACTACTCCGGCCACTTCCTGCTGCACCACGACGTCGCCTGGAACACCGGCAGCCGGGGGACCTTCTTCAACGGGCACACCGGTCCCAGCATCGCCAACCAGGACCACAACTCCAGCTACGGCGTGGGCATCAACGGCACCTCGGTCCAGCTGAGCGGAGCGACGGACGCCTCGGGGTCGTACATCAGCAACATCGTGGGACCGATGCCGGTCAGCGTGACCCAGAAGGGCGATCCGCTGCCGGTCGTCCGCTCCAACGTCATCACGGACAAGCCCGGTTACACCGATGCCGTCAACGGCGAGCTGTGGCCCACCGCCGGCTCACCGGTGATCGACGCGGGCGAGACGATCGACGGCGTCACCACCGACGTACGCGGCACGGCCCCCGACGTCGGCGCCTACGAGTACGGCGCACCGGTCTGGTCGACCGGCTGCGACCTGCCCGGCTGCCAACAGCGCGTACGGCACGGCGAGTGGACCGTCACCGCGAGCGACGGCACCGACGCCTCCGCCGCCGTGGACGGCGACATCAACACCCGCTGGACGGCGGCGAGTCCACAGGCACCCGGTCAGTCGCTGACCGTCGACCTGGGGGAGACCAAAACCTTCGACCGGCTCTCCCTCGACGCCGGACGCGACACCAGCGGCCAGCCCTACGGCTTCACGGTCTCCGTCAGCCGCGACGGCAGCCACTTCGGCGGCGTCCTCGCGCGGGTCGCCGGCCGCTCCTTCACCCAGGACGCCGCCTTCCCCACGCAGACGGCCCGCTATGTCCGCGTCACCCTCACCGCGAGCGGCCCCGCCGCCTGGGTCGTCAACGACCTGCGCCTGTACGGCGACGGCCCCGACGCCTCGACCACCCTCCAGGGCGAGCAGGCGACCTCAGCGCACAGCGTGCGGCAGGGCCCGGCCGCGACCGACGTGCTGGCCTCCGGCGACTGGATCGCCTACCGGCACACCAGCCTGAACGGCGACCGCCTCACCGTCCGCCTCGCCTCCACCTGCGCCACCGGCTGCACCCTCCAACTCCGTCTCGACACCCCGCACGGCCCTCTGGCCGCGAACCTGCCCGTACACGCCACCGGTTCCCCCGACACCTGGCAGGAGCAGTCGGTCACCCTGCCCCGCACCATGACCGGAACCCACGACCTCTACCTCGTCGCGAAGGGAGGCCCCCGGGTCGCGGGCCTGGACTGGCTGACGATCCGCCCGTGACGCCGGCTGGTCAGGGCTTCCGGGCCAGCCCGCCGTGTTCGGCGACGACCTCCGGGGCCGGGTCATCCGGCTCCGGACGCCATCGGGTGACCGGCACGACGCCCGGCTCGACGAGCTCCAGATCGTCGAAGTACGCGGTGATCTCGTCCACGGTGCGCAGGTTGTACGGGACGGCGCCACTGTCGTTGTAGGCATCCTGGGCCCGCTCGAAGACCGGGTCGATGCCGCGTGAGCCGTCGTCGACGCACAAATAACTGTCCGACGGCAGCGCGGCCATCAGCCGGGTGACCAGCGAACGGGCCTCATGGTGCTCGGCGACGTGGCCCAGGATGTTGCTGAGCACCAGCGCGGTGGGCCGGCCGAGGTCGAGGGTCTCGGCGGCGCCCGCGAGGACACGGTCCGGGTCCGTCAGGTCGGCGTGGAGATAGGCGGTCGCGCCCTCGGGCGTGGAGGTGAGCAGGGTCCGGGCGTGGGCCAGCACCATCGGGTCGTTGTCGACGTACACGATCCGGGACTCCGGCGCGATCCGCTGGGCGACCTCGTGCGTGTTCTGCGCGGTCGGCAGTCCCGTGCCGACGTCCAGGAACTGCCGGATGCCCGCCTCGGCGACCAGGTGGGTGATGGCCCGGCGCAGAAAGCCACGGCTGCCGCGGGCGATGGTGACGATGCCGGGGAAGAGGGCGGTGTACGCGTCGCCGGCCTCCCTGTCGACCGGGTAGTTGTCCGTGCCGCCGAGCCAGTAGTTCCAGATGCGGGCGGAGTGCGGCACCGAGGTGTCGATGGCGGAGTCGGTCATGGGCGATGTCCGTCCTTGAGCCGGGGCATGGATCACGCACGCCTCAACCTATGTCCGAACTACCGCCGCCCGCCCGTCAGTTCGGGATGCTCACCGGCGCGGCGACCGGCGGACGGTCAGCACGGCGATGTCGTCGTGCTGACCGCCCTCGCCCGCGAACGCCCGGGCATCCTCGTACAGGGTCTGCGGCAGAGCGGTGGGGGAGAGGTCCAGCTGTTTCGCCAGACGCTCCTCGACCGGGTAGAACGTGCCGTCCGCCGCCCGGGTCTCGGTCAGTCCGTCGGTGCTCAGCAACAGCGTCGCGCCCGCCGGGAAGTCGAACCAGCTCACCGTGGTGGGCTCGTCGGCGAGCTCCGCCAGCCCCAGCGGGACCCCGGTCTCCACCGGCGGCTGGGCGACCGCGCCCTCGTGCACCACGTACGGCGGGACATGCCCGCAGTTGACGGCCTGCACCTCGGTGTCGACGTCCACCCCGATGATCAGCGCGGTGACGAAGCGTTCGTCGTCCCCGGTGTGCGCCGCATAGGAGTTGTGCCGCACGACCGAGGCGTCCAGGGCGTCGACGAGCGCCGTCAGCGTGGGCTCCCGGTGGGCCGCCTCGCGGAAGGCGCCGATGACGGCGAACGCGGCACCGACGGCCGCCAGCCCCTTGCCCTGCACATCGCCGATCAGCACCCGGGTGCCGAAGGGCGAGTCGACGACGTCGTAGATGTCGCCGCCGACCAGCCGGTCCTCCTGGAGCGGCTCGTAGACGCCATTGACCAGGACGTCCTCGGTGAGCAGCGGCAGCGGATGCAGGATGTGCCGCTGCATGGCCGCGGCCGTCGACCGCAGCCGCAGCATCTCGGCCTCGCGCCGGATACGGCGGTGGCAGGCGTACACCGAGGTCACACAGAGGGCGAGGGTGAACAGGACCAGCAGCGTCCGGTCCAGCCAGTGTCCGCCGGCGGGCGCCCGCAGCACGGTGGTGATCGTGACGATGACGGTCGTCCACGCGGCCACGAACCCGGTCTGCCGGACCGTGCACAGCGCCGACGCCGTGCTCGGCAGGAACACCAGCAGCGCGAGGATCCACACCTCGGTCCCGGACAGGGCGCTGAGGATCTCCACGAGAAGCGTCGCGGTCAGCGCTCCCACGACCACGTCGGCGTTGCCCGGCGGCTCGATGGCGTCGAGGACTTCGTCGGGTCTCTTCAGGCGTGGCCTGTCGGCGGCCATGCGAACTCCCGGGCAGGTGATGATCTCCCCGTACGGTATGCCAGACCCCGCCGTGCGCGAGAGCCGCGCCCCGTGCGGCAGCCCTGGTATCGGTCCCGTCCCGTCAGGGTACGACGGTGAGCACCTGGCCGGCCGGGCGTGTACCGGCGTAGGCATAGACGTGGACCTCGACCGACCCGCCGGGCCTCGCCGGGACGAGGGAGAGCGCGAGGACGCGACCGGCGCCGTCCTTGGCCACCGTCCGCACCCGCACTGGGGCCGCGGGGGAGACGACGACGGTACGGCCGTGGGAGCAGTCGGAGGAGACGGAGACGACCCGGGGCGGCGGGCCGCCGTCGTGCCGGGTTGCCGAGGCGGGAAGCCGGGAGGCGGCCGGAGCGGCGGGCATGCCCCGGGTGGACGGGGTGAGACGGGTCGTCCCGATGCCTTCGGCGCCGCTCCAGAAGGTGACGCCGCACAGTTTCAGCGGGGGCGCACCGCTGCGGATGTCCGGTCCGGAACAGCCGACGACCGCGAGCGCCAGACAGACGGCCGCCGACGCGGTATGGCGACGGCGGCGCGGAGTTCGAACCATCGGCGTCCCCTTCGTACGGCTCGGTGCCTCATGCGCCGGCCGTCTTCTCAGACGCCGAAGGCACCGCGAACGTTCGTCACGAGCTTCTCCCGGACCACCGGCTCGGGTACCGGCGAAGGCCGGCGCCGGGGCCTCGTAGTCGTACTCCAACTGGCCGCGCAGCAGGGCGAAGGCGTCGCGGCCCGGTCCCGGGAAGTACATCCGTAGGGTGCTCGGGGCCGGGGTGAGGAGGCCGGCGTGCGGGGCGTCGGCGAAGCCGGTGACGGCGACGTCGCGCGGGACCGACCGGCCGGCCTGGTGCAGGGCGCGCGGCACGCCCAGAGCCAGGTCGTCGTCCCCGTACAGGAGCCATCCCCCTTCACCGGCGCCCTGCCCGGCCGCATCCAGCGCCGACGTCCGCCCCGCGGTGCGCTACTCCGCCACCGCCGACTCCACCGCGACCTGGTACGCGCCCGACGGGGAGTTCACCGTGACCTTGCCGCGCCCCGGCACCGCCGTACTCCTGCGCCTCAGTTCGCCTCCCCGGTGAACCGGTCACCGGCCCCGCGCTCGACCTCCACCGTCGTGGTGACCCGTACCAGACAGGGGGTGCGCGGGGTGGAACCGAAGCCGAACCTGACCGGTGGATCGACCCGGGCGAGGCGGCCGAGCGGTTCACCCGCGTACGTGGCGGTGGCAGACGCGATCAGATGCAGGTCGTGGGCGCCGTACCACTCGCGCCGCCCGGCCCCCGCGCTCCCGTGGGTGCGGACGCCCAGCAGCAGAGCGGGCAGCCCGACGGCCGTGGCCCAGACCGGCCGGGCCGACAGGGGACGGGGCACGGCACGGAGCAGAAGGCCCACGACACTTCGGCGGCCCGTGGTGAAGCGCAGTTCCACAGGCCCCGCGTGGACCGTCCAGGTGCCGTCCGCGACGGACACGTCGACCGGCACCACCCGCACCTCGTCGAAGCCGTACGTGCCGGCGATGAAGTCGGCCGTCCGACGCGAGGGAGCCAGCAACAGCCGATGTCCGTCGGGGCGTTCGAGCATCACGTCGCTGAAGGCCCCGAACGGCGACCGCGCCCAGTGCCCGAGCACCAGCGGGTTCCGGAGGTGGTCCCGACCCCGGCGATCCGTCCCTCGAACCGCAGCCGCTCGCGCCCGGTACCCGCCCTCACCGGGCCACCGTACGTCGGCCCGGTGACCGGGCGGTGCGGCGGGTTCAATCGATCCTCCGATCGGTCGGTGGCCGGGGGGACCGGCCGTGACACTCCCCTGCGCACCTGCCGGACGCCGCCCGAGAAGTGCACCAGAGGTTCGGTACGGGGCGCGGGAAGGCAGGCCGCGCCTGTCACCGTCTCTCCAGCGCGTGCAGGGTCCCGTCGCGCAGCGGCCGGGGCTCGTGCGCGACAGGTTCGGCGGCCGGTCCGTTTCGCGCGCGGCGCGTCGGGCACCCGGCACGCCCACGGGAGGATCCGCACGTCACCGCGCATCGCGGTCGGGCGCCGGTCACTGAGCGCCCGTGCCCGGCGGCGGGTCAGCCCTCCGACACACCGGACGATCCTGCAGAGGGCCTCTGATGACCGAGTACACACCGTCCCAGGCCGAAGGCGAACGGGACGACGACATGCCGGACGAGTCCGGACAGACCCGCGCCGACCCGCCCCGGACCACCCCCTCCCAGGCGGAGGGGGACCGCGAGGACGGGGCCGAAGAGGATCAAGAACCGTCCGACGGCCCCGGCCGGTCCGGGGCGTCGTCCGGTCCGGTCACCCGCGAGCACGTACGCGAACTGCTCGCCGTACGCCAGGACTCCGCCACCTTGGTGCTGCTGGAGGGCCGGGCCAGGGTGATCGCCGCCGCGGAACGGAGCACGGACTGGTACGCGGGCGCCGTCGATGTCATGTCCGGCGAGGAACTCGCCCGCCGGATCGGCACGGATTCCCCCTCGGACCGCGAACTGGACGTGCTGGCCGGCACGTTGAACACCATGGTGGCCCAACTCGGCGCCTGAGCAAGGCGCGGACGTCACCTCGCCGGGTCGTCAGCCGTCGTAGGCACGGTCGGGCGCGACACCGGGTACGGCGGCGGACAGCAGAGCCGTGATGGTGGCGCCGACGACCAGGAAGACGACGGCGCTGGCCAGTTGGGAGCTCGTGCTCAGGCCGGTGGTGAAGGGCAGCAGCATCATCGCCGCCGTGACCAGCGAGGCGATCCACGTGAAGAAGGCCTGCGGCCGGGCGACCGTGACCAGTAGCAGATGCAGCAGCCCGGTGGCCGCCAGGGCGGCGACCGCGGCCCACGCCGCGAGATAACCCGTGGTGGCGTCGCCCCACACACCCGCCCGGTGTGGTGCGAACACCGCCACGTCCAGCACCCCGCGCATCAGCAGCGTGGCCACGACGGCGGCGAGCGCCGCCACCGCCGCCGTGGCGGCACCGGTGGCCCACAGCCGTCCCGCCGCCACGTCCGACGGAGGTCGCTGGAGACGCCCGTCCTGGTGGTCGACGGGGCCCTGGGGCGGATAGTTGCCGTACGGGGTGGGACCGGACACAGGATCACCTCACTCAAGATGTGTCAGTGCGCCCTGTCGGGTGCCCCGTCCGCGCTCCCTGATGACAGCGCGGGGCGACGGGCGGGGCGACCGGCCGGAACCGGCTAGACCGGGTTCCCGCCGGACGTGCTGTCCGCTGCGGCCCTGGGGGCCGTCCGGGGTGACCCGGCCGGGGACAACAGCGCTGAGGCGGCCCGGTCGTGCAGCGCGTCGACCCTCGTGATCTGCCGTTCGGCCCGGCGCAGCAACCCCTCCAGCAGGTCGGAGTCCAGGCGCGGCTCCGCCGGGGCGGCGGAGAGCAGGGCGTGCCAGAGCCTCGCCTTGCCGGTGATGCCCGTGCGCAGCGCTTCGAGTTCGACGAGCACCGTGAGGCCGGATCGGCGCAACAGCCGGCCGTTGGGTTTCACCCGTGCGAGCTTCTCGCCCACCCACGCCCCGTACACCTTGTAGCGCCGCGCGGGGGCGTGCAGCTCCGTCATCAGCCGCAACAGGGCCCGCCGGTCCTGGGAGATCTCCACCTCCAGGCTCCGCAGCTCCTCGCCGTAGGGGGTGTCCCCGTGCTCCTGGACCATGCGGCGGACCAGCTCAGCGCCGGCTGTGGCACCCGCCAGATGGTCGTTGAGATAGATCCCGAGGATTCTCTGCCGCCCGGGCCCCTCGCCCAGGCTTCGCGCGTCAGTGGTCATGGTCTTCCTCCACCTTCGGCAACCTCTTGACGATCGGCGAGTGCCCCCGATGGCGCGGTCAACCGCCCGATTCGTCGCGCACGGCGCTTCCGGGCGCGTCCGCCGGCCGTGTACCAGCCCACTCCCAGAGAGAGGGCCGGCGCGGTTTCCACCAGGTCGCCGCCCTAGTACGTCCACTGCGCACCGCTGTGTAGATCGGTGGCCGTGACGGGTGCCGGCGGCGCCGACGCGTACAGCGACTTGACGAGCACCGCGTGCGCCGCGCCGGCCGCCGCCGGAGCGGAACCCCGCACGACCGGACTCCAGCGACGGCGCACGAGATCCGGCCGGCACACGGTGGAGGCGAACAGAACGCCGGTCGGCATCCTGTGCGCGTGCAGCAGGTCGTGCGGTCACGGCCGCTTCCTCCATGGCCGAGAACAGCCTCGTACGGGAGGGCAGCCACTTGGGGCCGTCGTGGCCGAGGCCGATGGCCAACGGGTACCCGCCAGGGCACGATCAGGCGCCTTACGGGGCGCCCTCGACCTGCCCGCTCGGGATCGGTGGCGCATCCTGTCCGTACGGGACAGCACCCAATGCCGCCGACCACCGACCGCCGACCAAGGAGGCATCCCGTGTGTCGTCTGTTCGGTCTCAGCAGCGCCCCGGAGCGCGCCCACGCCACCTTCTGGCTTCTCGACGCCCCCGACAGTCTCAGCCGGCAGAGCCATCACGACCCCGACGGCACCGGCCTGGGCTACTTCGACGCCGACGGCGCCCCGCACGTCGACAAGGCCCCCATCGCCGCCTACCAGGACCGCGCCTTCGCCCAGGACGCCCGGCAGGTGCGGTCCGCCACCTTCCTCGCCCATGTGCGCTACGCCTCCACCGGCAACCTGGAGGCCCGCAACACGCATCCCTTCCAGCAGGACGGGCGCCTGTTCGCGCACAACGGGGTCATCGAGGGCCTCGACGACCTCGACGCGCACCTGGGCGACGACCGGTCACTGGTCGCGGGCGACACCGACTCCGAGCGGTTCTTCGCCCTGATCACCCGGGAGACACGCGACCGCGACGGTGACATCACCGCCGGCATCGAGCACGCCGCGCGCTGGATCTCCCGCAAACTCCCCGTCTACGCCCTCAACCTGGTCCTCGTCACCCGCGACGAACTCTGGGCCCTGCGCTACCCGGACACCCACGAGCTGTTCGTCCTCGAGCGCCCGGCCGGTGGTCTGCACGGCGACCGGCACCTGGACCACAGCGGCTCGCACGGCCGCATGCGCGTCCACTCCGAGCACCTGGCCGGCCATCCCGCGGTCGTCGTCGCCAGCGAACGCATGGACGACAACCCCCACTGGCGGGCCCTGCGGCCCGGCGAGCTCCTCCACGTCGGCCCCGACCTGCACACCACCCTTCACCTCGTCCTGCCCGACCCCCCGGCCCACCTGCTGACCCTGGACGACCTGCGCCCGGACGCCGCGGCCTCCCAGCGAGCCGCCTGAAACGGGCCCGTCAAACGTACATTTCGGGCTTATCGATCAGCGCGTCGGGCATCTGGGGGGCAGCGCCGGAGTACCTCGAGGAGTGCCGTGAACATACGCATCGGAGCGGAGGAGGAGTTCCACCTCCTGGAGGCGGAGAGCCGGCTGGTCGTGCCGCGCGCCGACCAGCTGCTGCGACGGCTGCCCCGGGGGACCTTCACCGCGGAACTGCACCAGTCCATCGTGGAGACGAACACCGGAGTGCACGCCACCCTCGACGAGCTGTACGCCGACCTGGCACAGACCAGACGGCGGCTGGACGCCGCCGCGTCCTCGCTCGGGCTCGCGGTGCTGGCAGCGGGCACGGCCCCCCTGGCCCCCGCCGCCTCCGGGCACCCCACCGACGACGCGCGCTACCGGCACATGGTCGAGGAGTACCGCCGGGTCGCCGACGAGCAGCTCATCTGCAGCGCCCAGATCCATGTGGACGTACCCGACCGCGACACCGCCGTGACGGTCATGTGCGCGCTCTCGCCCTGGCTGGCCGTGCTGCTGGCGCTGTCCGCCAGCTCGCCCTACTGGCAGGGGACCGACACCGGCTACGCGAGCTGGCGCACCCTGCTGTGGCAGCGCTGGCCGACCGCGGGCCCGGCGGGCTGCTTCTCCAGCGCGGCCGCGTACGACGCGGCGGTGGACGACCTCGTACGGTCCGGGATCATCAGCGACCCGGGGATGATCTATTACGACGTACGGCCCTCCGCGCACCTGCGGACGCTGGAACTGCGCATCTGCGACGCCTGCCCGCGGGTCGAGAACGTCGTCCTGGTCGCCGGCCTGTTCCGCGCCCTGGTGACCGACGTCCTGGAACACCGCGGGGCCGGTGCGACGCCCTGCGAAGGCCGCCACGAGTGGTTGCGCGGCGCGTCGTGGCGGGCCGCTCGATCCGGCCTGGAAGGCAGCCTGGTGGACCCCGAGACCCATCGGGACGCCCCCGCCGCGCAGGTCGTCCGCAAGCTGCTCACCCGGCTGCGTCCCGCGCTGGAGGCCCACGGCGACTGGCAGACCGTCGGGGAGCTGACCGAGGCGGCCCTGGCCGAGGGCAGCGCCGCCCGGCGGATACGCCGTACGGCCCAGGCGGAGGGGCTGCCGGCCTGTGTGGACATGCTGATCGACGAAACCCGCGGCGAGCGCCGCGGGCCGGGACCGGGACCGGCCGGGCGGGAGACGGCAGCGCCCCCGGTCACCGGTGCGGCGGCCTCCCGTCCCGGTCGGCCGCGGGAGCTGCGCGGCGTTTGAGTACGCCCACGTGGTCAACACGGAGCCCAGAGCGCGAAGACCGCGCGTCCGTCCGGCACGACGCCCGGACTCGGGGATGGACGTGGGAGGAACCATGGATCACTCACGGGTGCCCGTGCTGGAGGCGCTGGAGGAGTTCCGGCGCCGCGGAGACGTCGTCTTCGGGCCGCCCGGCCACAAGCAGGGCCGCGGCGCCGACCCGCGCGTGGCCGAGATCGTCGGCCTCGACGTGTTCCGCTCGGACGTCCTGTCCCTCAACGGGCTCGACGACCGCCGCCAGTCCCCGGGCGTGCTGAACCAGGCCCAGGAGCTGATGGCGGACGCGGTCGGCGCGGAGCAGGCGTTCTTCTCCACGTGCGGCAGCTCCCTGTCGGTCAAGACCGCCATGCTGGCCGTCGCCGGTCCCGGCGAGAAGCTGCTGATCTCCCGCAACGCGCACAAGTCGGTGATCTCCGCCGTCGTCGTCAACGGGGTCGAGCCGATCTGGGTCCACCCCAAGTTCGACGAAGAGCGGCACATCGCCCACCCCCCGGAGCCGGACGACGTACGCCGCCGCCTCCAGGAACACCCCGACGCGAAGGGCATGCTGCTGATCACGCCCACCGACTGGGGGACCTGCGCCGACATCAGGGGCGTGGCCCGGGTCTGCCACGAGTTCGATGTCCCGCTCATCGTCGACGAGGCCTGGGGCGCCCATCTGCCCTTCCACCCCGAGCTGCCCGCCTGGGGCATGGACGCCGAGGCGGACCTGGTGCTCACCAGCGTGCACAAGATGGGCGGCGCGATCGAGCAGAGCTCCGTCTTCCACCTCCAGTACGACCGCGTGTCGCCGGAGGCGCTCAAGCAGCGGGAGGACCTGCTCGGCACCACCAGCGCCTCCACGCTGGTGTATGCCACCCTCGACGGCTGGCGGCGCCAGATGGTCGAGCACGGGCACGAACTCCTGGACGCCGCCCTGCGCCGCGCCGAACGCATCCGTACGGCCGCGGGTGATCTGCCGGGCCTCGGGCCCATGGGCCAGGAGATCGTGGAGGAGGGGCTGGCCGCGGACTTCGACCCCTTGAAGATCGTGATCGACGTACGGGAACTCGGCATCAGCGGCATGCAGGCCGCCGAGTGGCTGCGGGCCGAACGGCATGTGGACGTCGGCGGCTCCGACACCTGCCGCCTCAGTGCCTCCATCACCCACGCCGATGACGACAAGACCGAGAAGGTACTGCTGGACGCCCTGCGCGCCCTGGTCGACGGCGCCGACACCATCGAGCGGCGGCCCCCGGTGCGGCTGCCCGCGCCCTCGGCTCTGGAACTGGAGCAGGCCATGCTGCCCCGGGAGGCGTTCTTCGCCGAAGCCGAGCACGTGCCCGCGGAGAGCGCCGCCGGCCGTATCGCCGCCGAGATGATCAGCCCCTACCCACCGGGCGTGCCGGCCGTCGCCCCCGGCGAGGTCATCACCGACGCGGTCCTGGACTACCTGCGCAGCGGCGTCGAGCACGGCGTCCTGATCCCGGACGCCGCCGACCCCTCGGTGAAGACGCTGCGAGTGGTGGCGCGGGACTGACCCCGGTCACGGGACTGAACCCGGTCACCACACCTCCGGGGCGACGCCCGGAGCCGCGGTGATCCGCGCGCTGCCCATGACGGCAGTGCACGAGGCGTTCGCAGAGCCTGGCGGATGTCGGCGTCGTCGGCTTCCGTGTCGGCCCTCAGCACGCCCAGCCGCTCCACCTCGTCGGTGACGGCCACCCACCACCGGTGGCCCCGCGCCGGTGAGCTGACGCAGCACCGCCTCGCGGAGGTCGGCGGTATGGCTGTCCCGCGTCAGCCGTACCAGCGCTGCCGCGGCGCGGTCCGCCACGCCGAACACCTCCCTCTGCCTTCCGCTGGAAGAACACCGGGCGCCACCCGGGTACCCCGACAACGGCGAGCGGCCACGGCTCCCGGCGGTCGGCGGTCAGCGGTTCGGGGTGCGCAGGGCCAGCAGCGCCACGTCGTCGTCGTTTTCGGCGGGGCGGACGCGACGCAGCAGCTGGTCCGTGAAGGCCCCGAGCGGGCGGTGGGCGAGGGCGGCGGCGTGCTGGCGCAGCCTGTTCAGGCCGGTGTCCAGGGTGTGGCCGCGGTCCTCGATGAGACCGTCGGTGTAGAGCACCAGGGTGGAGCCGGGCGGCAGGGAGAGGTCGGCGTCGGGGCGGGGGGTGCGGGCCCCCGTCCCCAGCAGGATGCCGTGGGCCGCGGTGAGGTACTCGGTCAGTCCGTCGCGGCTGATCAGCAACGGTGGGGGATGGCCCGCGTTGGTCCAGGACAGCCGCCAGTGGCCGTGCTCCTCGGCCTCTATCCGGGCGAGGATCACGGTGGCCATGGAGACGTCGGTGATGTGCTGGATCGCCTCGTCGAGCCGTTCGACGATCCGGCTGGGCGGTTCCTGCTGGGACCAGGCGTAGGCGCGGAGCATGTTGCGCACCTGCGCCATGCCGGCCGCGGCCTCCAGGTCGTGTCCGACGACGTCTCCGACGGCGAGGGCCGTGGAGCCGTCGGAGAGCGAGAAGGCGTCGTACCAGTCGCCGCCGACCTGCGAGGCGTGGGGCGCGGGCAGATAGCGGACCGTCATCTCCAGGTCCGTGACGCTGGGCATCTGGGGCAGCAGATGGTTCTGCATGGTCTCGGCGATCTTGCGCTGGCGCTGGTAGAGACGGGCGTTGTCCAGCGCGAGTCCGGCACGCCGGGCGATGTCCTCGATCAGCGTCAGATCGGTGGAGGTGAACGGCACCGGGTTCTCGGACCGGCCGACGGTCAGGGCGCCCAGCACGTCGCGCGTGCTGCGGATGGGGGCGATGGCCGCGGAGTGCATTCCGGTGGCGTCGAACAGGCGGCGCTGCTCGACCGCGATGCCCGCGTCCGGGGGCTGCTGGTACGTCTGCTGGTCCGCCAGGGTCGAGGCGACACCGCGCAGCGCCCGGGACAGCGGCATGGGGGACGACTCCGGCACCGGCGGCATCGGCCCCTGCAGGTCCTCGCGCTGGCTCAGCGAGCCCTCCTCGGCGTGGGCCACCACGGTGCGCCACACCTCGTCATGCTCGCTGATCAGGTCGACGACCGCCCAGTCGCCCAGCCGCGGTACGACCAGCTCGACCAGTCGGCGCAGGGTCTCCTCGGCGTCGAGCGTGGAGGTGAGCCGGGTCGTGGTCTCGGCCAGCAGGGCCAGCCGTTCGAGTTCCGGCATCGGCTCGGCCGCCGGCTCCGGCTCGGGGAGGGTCTCCAGCGGGGGCTCGACGGGGTGGAAGACGACGAGCGTGGCACTGTCGCCGCCGTCCCCGTCGACGTCGTACGGGGCGAGAGTCCAGGAGATGGGCAGCAGCGAGCCGTCCCCCCGGGCGAAGTGGTCCTGGTCGGCCTGGGCCGCGCGCCTGGCGTGGAACGCCCGCCGCATGGTGCACTGCGTCCTCGGCAGGAGCTGGCCCTGCGGCCCGCGATGCAGCAGGTCGTGCGCGTCGTGGCCGAGGAGATCGTCGGCGGACCGCGCCAGCAGCCGCTCGGCGCGGGCGTTGACGGCGATGATGCAGCCTTCCTCGTCCACCACGTAGGCGCCGGTCCCGATGGCTTCCAGCGCCCCGGCCAGCCCGGCGGAGGGGGCGGGTACGGCCCGCTGCCGCCGGTTCTGCCTGTTCACCGGCTCCGCCACGTCCTGCCTCCCGCCGATCGAGCCACCGCCGGCCGCCGTTCGCCCGGCTGCGGCAGGCGTCCTGTTCCGCATGTCCTTCCCGTATGCCCGCTCGCGGAGAAACGCCACGGGGACGAATCACCACCGGGACGAATCACCGTCGGGACGGATCACGACGGCCACGCATCACACCGCGGAGGGGTCCACTGAGAAAGGCACCACAAGAAGGACATCACGCGGCCCGCGACCCGCGCACGCCGTGACAGGGCGACGGGCACGGCTCAGCAGCGCCCGGCCCGCCCACCGCCCGGCCCTCACGCCGCCAGGGCGTCCTCGACGGACGGGTGACAGGACACGAGGCTGTCCAGGCCGACGAGCTGCACGGTGCGCAGCACCGCGCCGTGGGCCCCCGCGAGCCGCAGCCATCCCCGCGCGGCCTGAGTGGTCTGGTGGGCGGCGATCAGGGCGTTGACGCCGCTCGAGTCCATGAACGTGACCAAGCTCAGATCGACGACGATCCGCAGGCCGTCACCGCTCGGCTCGGGCACGGCCTCGCTCAGGGCGCCCACGCTCTGGTAGTCGACCTCGCCGCGGAGGCCGAGGACGGCGATGCCGTCGACATCGTCGCGGACCACGGACAGCTGGCCGTGACCCGCTGTTTCGTTGTTGTCTGCCACTTGCGTCCTTAGCGCACTCGGTGGGGCTGAGCCACGTCTCTGTTGCCACGTTGCCCCGGGATCGCCGCCTCGATGCACGCTTCGGCGCACGAGTTGCTCCCGACACAGGAGTAGTCCGCGCGACACAGGAGTAGTCCCCGCATCACGGGGTAGTCGCGCGACCATGAACGGGGTACTTGCTTATGTCGGCAAGGAGCCTGTCCCGCCCGAGGAGTGTTCCCGGATGCCGGATGCACCTGCCGACGTGACCGTGGCCTTGGACGGGGCCGAAGGCTGTATTGCCAGCGCCAGGAACGAGGCGTCGCGCTTCCTGACCCGTGCTCAGTCCGAGCACGGGCTGCCGGTGTCGGCCCGCACGCTGGACCTCGCGCAGCTGGTGGTCAGCGAGCTGGTCACCAATGCGCTGAAGTACGCGCCGGGGCCGGTTCTGCTGCAGTTGGGCATCGTGGACAGCGCGCTGGAGATCGCCGTGTGGGACACCGATCCGGTGCTTCCGGTGGCCCGGGCCGCCGACGCCGGACGGGTCGGGCAGCACGGTCTGGAGATCGTGCTCGCGGTGGTGCAGGGCTTCGAGGCGAGAAGGGAGCCCGTGGGAAAGCGCATCACCGCCCGGATCGCGCTGTTCGACGACCCGCTGTCGGCCCTGGGACCCTGAGCCGTGGCGGGCTGGAGAACCGCACCGGACAGGCCGCGGATGCGGATACCGTGCCGTCCATGCTCCCGCCACCCATCAGCCGCCCCAGGTCCCGCGACCTGGGCATCACCGTCGGTGAGCTGCCCACCGGCCGGTACAACGCGCTCACGGACGTGCCCGGTGTCCGCGTCGGGCACACCACGCTGATCCGTCCGCCACGGGTGCACAGCGGGGTCACCGCGATCGTGCCGGACGGAGTGGGACCCGGCAGTCCGCTGTCGGCCGGGGTGTTCGCGGGCAACGGCTACGGCAAGCTGATCGGCGCCACCCAGATCGCCGAGCTCGGCACGCTCGAGACGCCTGTCCTGCTCACCTCGACCCTCTCCGCCTTCCGGGCGGCGGACGCCCTGGTGGGCTGGGTCCTGCAGCGGCCTGAGGGAGCGGACGCACGGAGCCTGAACCCGGTGGTGGGGGAGTGCAACGACGGTCTGCTGTCGGACATCCGCTCGCGCCCGGTGCGCGAGGAGCACGTGCGCGCCGCGCTCGACACGGCGTCGTACGGGCCGGTGGCCGAGGGCTGCGTCGGCGGGGGCACCGGGCTGACCGCCCTCGGCTTCAAGGCCGGCATCGGCACCTCGTCCCGGCGCCTGCCACTCGCCGGCCCCGTGATCACGCTCGGCGTCCTCGTGCAGGCCAACTTCGGCGGCACGCTGCGGGTGCGGGGGCGCACGGTCACGCCCGCCGACGTGGGGCTGCCCGCAGAGGGGCCCGATCCGCGGGCCGGTTCGTGCATGGTCGTGGCCGCCACCGACGCGCCCCTGGACGCCCGTCAGCTGACCCGGCTGGCCCGTCGCTGCGTCTACGCGCTGGCCCGGGCCGGGGCCGCGTACGGACACGGCAGCGGCGACTACGGCCTGGCTTTCGGCACCGGTCCCCTGGGCACGCCCGCCGGACCCGCCGTCGTGCCCGACGACACGCTCGACGCGCTGTTCACCGCCGCCCTCGACGCCGTCGAGGAGTCCGTCCTCAACGCGCTGCTGACGGCCACCACGACCACGGGCCCGTACGGCGACACCCGTCACCCGCTGCCCGCGCGCCCCCTTCTGGCCCTGCTGGAGTGACCAGGACGACGCGGCGCACGGGCATGCCGGGGACGCCGAAAACGTTCGCCCCAGATGAGGGCGCGGCCTAAGGTGCGGCCCAGGTGAGTCACGGGGAAGCTGTACCGGGGACCAGGCCGGCAGCCGCGAGAGAGGAACGTCATGGACGAGCAGGGCGAGCACTTCGACGTCGTGGTCCTCGGAGCCGGCCCCGGCGGTTACGTCACCGCCGTCCGCGCCGCCCAACTGGGCATGCGCGTGGCGGTCGTGGAGGAGAAGTACTGGGGCGGCGTCTGTCTGAACGTGGGCTGCATCCCGAGCAAGGCCCTGCTGCGCAACGCGGAGCTGGCGCACATCTTCACCCGCGAGGCGAAGACCTTCGGCATCAAGGTGGACGGCCAGGTCAGCTTCGACTACGGCGAGGCGTTCCGCCGCAGCCGCAAGGTCGCCGACGGCCGGGTCAAGGGCGTCCACTACCTGATGAAGAAGAACAAGATCACCGAGTTCGACGGCCGCGGCACCTTCCTGGACCCGCACACGCTGCAGGTGGCCGGTTACGACGGCGAGAGGCGCACCGTCCGCTTCGACCACTGCGTCATCGCCACCGGCGCCACCCCGAAGCTGCTGCCCGGCACCAAGCGCAGCGCTCGCGTGGTGACGTTCGAGGAGCAGATCCTCGCCGAGGACCTCCCGCAGTCCATCGTCATCGCGGGCGCCGGCGCGATCGGCGTCGAGTTCGCCTACGTGCTGCACAACTACGGCGTGAAGGTGACCATCGTCGAGTTCCTGGACCGCATGACGCCCCTGGAGGACGCCGAGGTCTCCGCCGAACTCGCCAAGCAGTACCGCCGGCTGGGCATCGACGTCCTCACCTCCACCCGTGTCGACGCCATCGACGAGTCCGGGCCACAGGTCCGCGTCACCGTCACCGCCAAGGACGGCTCCCAGCAGGTGCTGGAGGCCGACAAGGTGCTCCAGGCGATCGGTTTCCAGCCGAACATCGAGGGCTACGGCCTGGAGAACACCGGCGTGAAGGTCACCGAGCGCGGCGCGATCGACGTCGACGGCCGCTGTCGTACCTCCGTGCCCCACCTGTACGCCATCGGCGACGTGACGGCCAAGCTGATGCTCGCGCACGCCGCCGAGGCGATGGGCATCATCGCCGCCGAGACCATCGCCGACGCGGAGACGATGGAGCTGGACTACGTCATGATCCCGCGCGCCACCTACTGCCAGCCCCAGATCGCCAGCTTCGGCTACACCGAGGCCCAGGCCCGTGAGCTCGGCCACGACGTGAAGGTGGCGAAGTTCCCCTTCACCGCCAACGGCAAGTCGCACGGCCTGGGCGACGCCACCGGCTTCGTGAAGCTGATCAGCGACGCCAAGTACGGCGAACTCCTCGGCGGCCACCTCATCGGCCCCGACGTCACCGAGTTGCTGCCCGAGCTGACCCTGGCCCAGCAGTGGGACCTGACCGTCCACGAGGTCGCCCGCAACGTCCACGCGCACCCCACCCTGGGCGAGGCCGTCAAGGAGGCCGTCCACGGTCTGGCGGGACACATGATCAACCTGTGAGACGGTGGCGACCCCGCCACCGCACGACCGGTGAAGGAGAGCGCCGATGGGACGTTACGAGGATGTCTTCCGCGCCGCCGCCGAGGACCCGGAGACCTTCTGGCTGCGGGCGGCTCAGGCCGTCGACTGGGAGACGGCACCCACCCGCGCCCTGGACCCCTCGCGTGCTCCCTTCCACCGGTGGTATCCGGACGGGCGGCTCAACGTCTGCTTCAACGCCGTCGACCGGCACGTCGAGGCCGGCCGCGGCGAGCAGCCCGCGCTCGTGTACGACTCCCCGGTGACGGGGACCCGGCGCACGTACACCTATGCCCGACTCCGGGACGAGGTGGCCGCGTTCGCCGGCGCGCTCACCGGGCTCGGCGTGGGCCACGGCGACCGGGTGGTCATCTACATGCCGATGATCCCCGAGGCGGCCGTCGCGATGCTGGCCTGCGCCCGCATCGGCGCGATCCACTCGGTCGTCTTCGGCGGCTTCGCCCCGCCCGAACTCGCCGTCCGCATCGACGACGCGGCCCCGAAGGTGGTCGTCTCCGCCTCCTGCGGCATCGAGGGCAGGCGTGTCATCCCCTACAAGCCGCTGCTGGACCAGGCGATCGAACTCGCCGGGCACCGGCCGGAGAAGCGGGTGATCGTGCAACGGCCCCAGGAGCCGGCCGAGTTGGGGCCGGACGACCTGGACTGGGCCGACCTGGTCGCCACCGCGCCGGCGTCCCCCTGTGTGCCGGTGGCCGCGACGGACCCGCTCTACATCCTCTACACGTCCGGAACGACCGGGAAACCCAAGGGAGTCGTCCGCGACTGCGGCGGCTACGCGGTGGCCCTGCTGTGGTCGATGGGAGCCGTCTACGACATCGGCCCGGGCGAGACCATGTTCACCGGCTCGGACGTGGGCTGGGTCGTCGGGCACTCGTACATCGTCTACGGACCGCTCCTGGCCGGTGCCACGACCGTGCTGTACGAGGGCAAGCCGGTCGGCACGCCGGACGCGGGCCAGTTCTGGCGCGTCGCCGCCGAGTACGGCGTCAAGACCATGTTCACCGCGCCCACCGCCTTCCGCGCCATCCGGAAGGAGGACCCGAAAGGCACCCTCGCCGCCGGGTACGACCTCTCCCGCCTGCGCTACCTCTTCCTCGCCGGAGAACGACTCGACCCCGAGACCTACCACTGGGCGAGCGCCTTGCTGGACATCCCGGTGATCGACCACTGGTGGCAGACCGAGACCGGCTGGCCCATCGTCGCCAACCCGGTCGGCATCGAGGCCGCACCCGTCAAACCCGGCTCGCCCACCCGGCCGCTGCCCGGCTGGCACGTCCGCGTCCTCGACCCCTCCGGGCAGCCTGTGCCGCCCGGGGTCGACGGCGCGATCGTCGTACGGCTTCCGCTGCCGCCGGGTGCGCTGCCCACCCTCTGGAACGACGACGCCCGCTTCGTCGCCTCCTACCTCTCGGCCTACGACGGCTACTACCTCACCGGCGACAGCGGGCACATCGACGAGGACGGCTATGTGTACGTCATGGGCCGCACCGACGACGTCATCAACGTCGCCGGACACCGGCTGTCCACCGGCAGCATGGAAGAGGTCCTGGCCACCCACCCCGACGTCGCCGAGTGCGCCGTGATCGGCGTCGCCGACGCCCTCAAGGGACAGGTGCCGCGCGGCCTGGTCGTGCTGAAGGCGGGCACCGCCCGCGACCCCGCCGAGGTCGAGGCCGAACTCGTCCGGCTCGTCCGCGAACGCATCGGCGCCGTCGCCTCGCTCAAGAACGTCGCCGTCGTACCGGCCCTGCCCAAGACCCGCTCGGGAAAGATCCTGCGCAAGACCATGCGCGGCATCGCCGACGGCCTCGACGAGCCCATCCCCTCCACGGTGGACGACCCGAACGTCATCGAGACCCTGCGCCCGGTGCTGCGCCGCCCGGACGGGGACGGGTCATGACTCGTTCAGCCGGCGCAGGTCCGCCTCGTCCCACTTCCGTGTGTCGCGCGGCTCGGTGTAGGGCTCCTGGTCCGGCGGCAGGCCTCCGGCGATCGCCCGCTGCCGTACCGTCTCCGCGTCGAACTCCAGGCCGAGCAGGATCGCGAGGTTGCTGATCCACAGCCAGACCAGGAAGACGATGACGCCGGCCATGGTGCCGTAGGTCTTGTTGTACGACGCGAAGTTCGCGACGTAGATCGCGAAGCCGGCGGAGGCGATCATCCAGATCACCAGGGCGAGGAAGCTGCCGGGGGTGACCCAGCGGAACCCCTTGACCTTCGCGTTCGGGCTGGCCCAGTACAGGATCGCGATCATGACCGTGACCAGGATGACCAGCACGGGCCACTTGGCGATCGACCACACGGTCAGCGCCGTGTCCCCGATGCCGAGCGCGGTTCCCGCCTGCCGGGCCAGGGCACCGGTGAAGACCACGATCAGGGCGCTGATCACGGCCAGCACCATCAGCACGACCGTCAGCCCGAGGCGCACGGGGAGGATCTTCCACGCCGGCCGGCCCTCGGGCATGTCGTAGACCTTGTTGGCCGAGCGGATGAACGCGGCGACATACCCGGACGCCGACCACACCGCGAGCGCGATGCCGACGATCGCCATGACCGAGCCGGTGCCGGAGTGGTTCTGCAACTGCTCCACGGCCCGGGTGATGATGTCCCGGGCGGAACCGGGGGTGAGCTGCCGGAGGTTCTTCAGCACCGAGTCGGTGGCCGACTTGCCGGTGATGCCGAGCAGCGACACCAGCACCAAAAGCGCCGGGAACAGCGACAGCACCCCGTAGTACGTCAGCGCCGCCGCGCGGTCGGCCAGCTCGTCGTCCGTGAACTCGCGCAGCGCCCCTTTGAACACCGCGCCCCAGGCCCGTTTGGGCAGCTTCGTGGGGGCGTCCGGCGCCCGCCGCTCGACCTCGGGCCCCGGCCCGACCTCCTGCGGCTCGGGTGGCTCGGGTGCCTGGTCCGTGTCCTGGTGGTTCTTCCGACCCGGAAGATGCAGTCTCGCCATACCCGGCGGGTAACCCCGGGACGGCGGCCCACGCATCCGGAGGGCGGCAGGCTGCCGACATCGGGTACCTGCCGCGCCACGGGATCTCCGGGCTCACCGGTACTGCTGCTGTTGTTCCTGGTCGGTGCTGGCGTCATCTGGTAGGCGGGCATCAAACTGGCGGACACCACCGACGTGCTCGCCGAACGTCTCCATCTGGGCAGTGCGCTCGGCGGGCTCGTCCTGCTCGCGATCGCCACCAACCTGCCGGAGATCGCCGTCACCGTCAGCGCGGCCCTGGCGGGGCAACTCGGGGTCGCCCTCGGCAACATCCTCGGCGGCATCGCCAACCAGACCAGTCCGAGCGGGCCACAGCACGGCGATCGCGGCGGAGGCGGGCGCCAGTCCGCCGGCGTGCAGGTCGGGCGGGAGCTGGGTGCCCATGACAACCACGGCGAGGATCACGACCACGAGGGCGGCTTCGAGGACGAGCTGGAGGCCGGCGGCGAGCCGGGTCGATCCTGCTCGACCGGGCCGGCCGCGGGCTGCCGTGGTGGGAGGGCGGTGACGCCCCCGACAGCCGGCCCTCGCCGCGCGGCCACTCCCGCGGCGAGAAGGAGAAGGACGCCACCGACCAGGGCGTCGGCTCCGGTCGCGCGGCGCTGAACTTCGCTGCGGCGGCCCTGGCGAGGCTGGTCGCCGGCGTGACCATCGAGCGCACCGGCGAGGAGTTCTTCGCCCGGCAGGGGCTGAGCGGTGTGCTGTTCGGCGCGACCGTGCCGGCCACCGCCACCTCCCTGCCCGAGATCGGCACCGGCCTGCCCTCCACCCGTCCGGGCGACCCCCAGCTCGCCGTCGGCGACATCTTCGGCGGCAACACCTTCCTGCCCGTGCTGTTCCTCCCCGCCGCCCTGATCTCCGGCAGGCCGGTCCTCCCGGCTGCGCACGACACCGACATCTGCCTCACCACGCTCGGCGTGATCCTCACCGTCGTCCACCTGGTCGGCGTCGCGGGGCCCGCCACCGTCGCCCTCTGAGCGGACGTCACGTAAGCGGGTGAAGCCTGGGCCGCCGAACGCCGAGCGGGGCATGCATGAAGATCCCGGCCGTATCCGGACGAGTCGGCGGAGGCGACACGCTGGAGGCGCGTGATGAATGCAAGAACCGAGCAGACAGGCGGAACGGTCCACAAGGTGCCGGTCCTGATCGTCGGCGGTTCACTGGTCGGTCTGTCCACCTCGCTCTTCCTCGGCCGACTGGGGGTGCGGCACACCCTCGTGGAGCGCCATGCCGGCACCTCCATCCACCCCCGCGGCCGGGGCAACAACGTCCGGACGATGGAGCTGTTCCGGGTGTCCGGCACCGAGCCGGCGATCCATCAGGCCGCGTCCACCCTCGCCGACAACCACGGGATCCTGCAGACCCCCACCCTGGTTGGCGACGCGGGCGAGTGGCTGTTCAAGGAGATCGACCCGGGCGGCGGACTGGCCCGCTTCAGCCCGACCGCCTGGTGCCTGTGCAGCCAGAACGACCTGGAACCGGTCCTGCTCGACCACGCCGCGCGGCTCGGCGGCGACCTGCGCTACTCCACCGAAATGATGTCCTTCGACGCCGACTCCACCGGCGTCACCGCGTTCGTCAAGAGCAGGGAGACGGGAGAGCACACCACCATCCGCGCCGACTACCTGGTCGCCGCGGACGGCCCCCGCAGCCCCGTGCGGGAGCAGCTCGGCATCGGCCAGAGCGGCCCCGGCGACCTGTTCCACAACGTCAGCATCACCTTCCGCTCCCGCCGGCTCGCCGACGTCGTGGGCGAGCGCCGGTTCATCGTCTGCTACCTCACCAGCCCCGAGGCCGACGGCGCCCTGCTGCCGGTCGACAACCGCGAGCACTGGGTCTTCCACGCCCCCTGGCACCCCGAACACGGGGAAACCCTCGAGGAGTTCACCGACGAACGCTGCGCCGACCACATCCGCCGCGCGGTCGGCGACCCGGGCCTGGACATCGAGATCACCGGCCGGGCCCCCTGGCACGCGGCCCAGCGTGTCGCACGCAGCTACAGCTCCGGACGCGTCTTCCTGGCCGGCGACTCGGCCCACGAGATGTCACCCACCGGCGCCTTCGGCTCCAACACCGGCATCCAGGACGCGCACAACCTCGCCTGGAAACTGGCCGCCGTGCTCGGCGGCTGGGCCGGTCAGGGCCTGCTGGAGAGCTACGACGCCGAACGCCGGCCGGTCGCCGAGGCCACCAGCGCCCGCGCCGCCGTACGGTCCGCCGAGCACAGCCACCCCGGCTTCGCCGCGCCGCCCGGCGCCGGCAGCGGCCCGCAGCGCGGCATCCTCAACGTCGCCCTCGGCTACCGCTACCCGCGCGGCGCGGTCGCCGGAGCCGATCCGGCGATGCCGGTCGTCCCGGAGAAACTCGCCCTCACCGGTGAACCGGGCAGCCGTGCGCCCCATCTGTGGGTCCGTCACCAGGGCGAGCGGGTCTCCACCCTCGACCTGTACGAACGCTCCCTGGTCCTGCTCAGCGACGGCACCACGCCGAACGGCTGGCACCAGGCCGCCCTCCGCCTCGCCGAGCAGCTGTCCCTGCCGCTCGTCGCCTACCGGATGGGTGAGGAACTGGTGCCGGAGGAGGGGACGGACTGGGCCGCGGCCCACGGCACGACTCGTGAGGGCGCCGTCCTCGTCCGGCCCGACGGATTCGTCGCCTGGCGCTGTGAAGGCCCGGTCGAGGACCCCGAGTCGGCCCTGCGCGAGGTCCTGACGGCGGTTCTCGCACGCAGCTGACCACGGAGCAACCGAGTGAGCCGCCTTCCACCCGTCCCCGAACGGGTGGAAGGCGGCTCATCATGCGTGTGTCCTGCACGGATGCGATGCCCGTTGCTCCGGACGGGCGGTGTCCGGGACGCCCCCGCGTCACCCGGGTGAGCCGCTCAAGTGGTGAGGTGCGGGCGACTGGTTGACGGTGGTTCACATCGGGTCCGGGTCACCTCAGCTGACGAAGCGCCAGCTGCCCGGTCGCGACGGAAGGAACGTCATATGCGTTCTGCTCGCATGCTTCTGGCCACCGGAGCGGTCTCGGCCGTTCTCGCCCTCGGCGCCCCCGCCGCCCACGCCTACGGCGGCGACGGGGACCAGTCGGGCTCGTCCTGGAGCCACGACGGCTCCTCCGGCCACGACAGCTCTTCGTACACCAAGGACCACGACCAGGACGGCGGCCACGGCCGGCCGCACGGCGGAATGCACACGGGTGGCGGTGCGCTGACCGCCGTCAAGCAGGACGGCGGCGCCCGCGACCCGCGGTTCGACCCCGACACCTACAAGGACAAGGACAAGGGCAAGGACAACGACTCCTGGGGCGGCTCGAACTCCCACGGCGACTCGGACTCCTGGGGCGGCGGCCACGAGAAGCCGCACGGCGGTATGCACACCGGAGGCGGCGCTCTCGCCAACCCCGGGGTGACCGCGGGCGGCGTGGCCGTCCTCGGCGTCGCCGGAGCCGGAATCTACATGGCGCGGCGCAGGAAGAGCGCCGCGGGCCTGGCCTGATCCATGCCTGACGCGATAGCCGCCGTGGCCGCCACCCGCGCCCCCGGTGGCGGCCCGGCCGGCCCTCCTCGCCCGTTCACCCCGCTGCCGCAGCCAAGTGAGGTGGTCCTCGATGGCAGCCCCCGATTCCCCCTCTTCCGACGACGAGCAGGCCCCGAACGGCTCCAGGTCCGGCGCGAACCTGATGATGGTGTGCGCCGCCGCCCTGGTGATCGTCGCGGTGAGCCTGGCCGGCGGCCGGGACGCCTCCGCCGACCGGTCCCGTACCCCCGCCGCGGCCCCGCAGGCCGCCGCACCCGCGGCGCCCGCCTCGCCGGATGCCCGGGCGACCGCCGCCGCCCCGCACCTTCCGCGGTCCCGGCCGGTGCGCCTGCTCATCCCGAAGATCTCCGTCGACGCCCCCTTCACCGACCTCGCCATCGGTGCCACCGGGCAGCTCGAGCCGCCGCCCGCGCACGACACCAACCTCGTCGGCTGGTACGCCGACGGCGCCTCACCCGGTGAGACCGGTACCGCGATCATCGCCGGGCACGTCGACACCACGACGTCCGCGGCCGTCTTCGCCGGCCTCGGCGAACTGCGCAAAGGCGACCTCTTCCACGTCGTGCGGGCCGACGGCCGCAAGGCGACCTTCGTCGTCGACAGCGCCGAGACCTTCGCGAAGGACGCGTTCCCCAGCGATCGCGTGTACGCCGACACCTCCCGGGCCGAGGTCCGGCTGATCACCTGTGCGGGCGACTACGACCGCACGGCCCGTGACTACAAGGACAACCTTGTGGTCTTCGCCCACCTCGTGTGACCCCTGGCGAAGGCGGCGCGGGTCACCCACGTAGTTCATCCGAGTCGCGCCCTTCACAGCCCGGGCACAGGATCAAGGAACGCCGACGTGGCCCTCGAGCGGCCCACGTCCACCGCTGTCCCGCGAAGGAGATGTGCTCCATGACCACCCTGTCCGCATCCGCCTCACAACCGCTAGCGCGACAGGTGTCGCCCCGGGTCTCGCAGTCCGTCTTCGACGGCTCCCGGCTCCGTGTCGTCCTGCTGGTGGACGTCTACGAGGGCGCCCAGCAGCAGTTCCTGGAGGCCTACGAGCAGCTGTGCAACCAGGTCGCCTCCGTGCCCGGGCACGTCAGCGACCAGCTGTGCCAGTCGATCGAGAACCCCTCCCAGTGGCTGATCACCAGCGAGTGGGAGAGCGCGCCGCCGTTCCTCGCCTGGGTCAACAGCGAGGAGCACGTCCGCATGGTCGAGCCCCTGCACAGCTGCGTCCGCGACACCCGCTCGCTGCGCTTCCACATCGTCCGCGAGACCGGCGGCCCGGCCCCGGCCGACTCCGCGCGGCGGCTGCAGGCCGCGCCCCGCATCGGCGACGGGGTGATCCGCCACGCGCTCACCTTCACCGTCAAGCCGGGCAGCGAGGAGAAGGTCGCCGAGATCCTCTCCGACTACGCCTCGCCGAAGCCGGAGGTCGACCAGAACACCCGGCTGTGCCGCACCTCGCTGTTCATGCACGGCAACCGGGTGGTGCGGGCCATCGAGGTGCGCGGCGACCTGCTCGCGGCCCTGCGCCATGTCGCCCGCCAGCCCGAGGTCCGCGCCGTGGAGGAGGCCATCAACCCCTACCTGGAGCAGGACCGCGACCTGGACGACCCCGAGTCCGCCCGCGTGTTCTTCACCCGGGCCGCGCTGCCCGCCGTCCATCATGTGACGGCCGAGCAGGAGGACCCCGGTGCGCAGCGCCACGCCCTGTACTACCCGGCCCGTCCCGGGCGCGGCATGGAACTGGCCGAGCTGCTGGCCCGGCAGGACGAGAAGGCGGCGGACGACCCGCGCAGCCCCGTCGTGCGCAGCACGATCTTCCAGCGCGACGAGGTCGTGGTCCGGCTGATCGACGTACGCGGCGACCTCGACGCCGCCGACCCGGCGCTGGTCCTCGGCATCGCCGACCCCGCCCGGCTGGCCGAGCTGACAACGCTGTCGAAGGAGGGCGACCTCAAGCACGTCCTGGGTCAGGCCCGCGCGGACCTCGTCACCGACCGCCGTTCGCCCGAAGTCTGATCCGCCTCGTCGCCCCAGCACACGATCGGAGCAACGCCGTGACCCAAACCCGTCCCACCATCGTGGATCTCAGCGACGTCGAGCCCAACACTCGGCGCGGCGGCGATCTGCGCGCCATGCTCACCCCCAACACGGTCGGCTCCACCAGCGGTTTCATGGGCGTGGCCATCGTGCAGCCCGGCGACCGCATCGGTGAGCACTACCACCCCTACTCCGAGGAGTTCGTGTACGTCGTCTGCGGTCAGCTGGAAGTCGACCTCGACGGCGAACCGCACCCGCTGCGGCCCGAGCAGGGGCTGATGATCCCCATCAACATGCGCCACCGCTTCCGCAACGTCGGCAAGGTGGAGGCCCGGATCGTCTTCCACCTCGGGCCGCTCGCGCCGACGCCGCCGCTCGGCCACGTCGACACCGAGGAGACCCCCGCCGCCGTCGGGGTCGACGACCGACAGCAGGTCCATTCATGAGCCGGCGGGTGGCGGTCACCGGCATAGGCATCGTCGCACCCGGCGGCATCGGGGTGCCGGCGTTCTGGGACCTGCTGGCGGCCGGGCGCACCGCGACACGCGGCATCACCTTCTTCGACCCGGCGGGGCTGCGCTCCCGGATCGCCGCCGAGTGCGACTTCGACCCGGCCGCCCACGGACTGGACGCCGAGGAGACCGCGCGCAACGACCGCTACATCCAGTTCGCCCTGGTCGCCGGGGACGAGGCGGTGCGCGACGCCGGTCTCGACCTGGACCGGGAGAACCCCTGGCGGGTCGGGGTCTCCCTGGGCACCGCGGTGGGCGGGACCACCCGTCTGGAGCACGACTACGTGCTCGTCAGCCACCACGGCGAGCGCTGGGACGTCGACCCCCGCGAGGCCGAACCGCATCTGCACCGGGCCTTCTCACCCAGCACGCTGGCCTCGGCGGTGGCCGAACGGTTCATGGCGCGCGGCCCGGTGCAGACCGTCTCCACGGGCTGCACCTCGGGCCTGGACGCGGTCGGCTACGCCCTCCACACCATCGAGGAGGGCCGGGCCGACGTGTGCATCGCGGGCGCGTCGGACTCGCCGATCTCCCCGATCACCATGGCCTGCTTCGACGCCATCAAGGCCACGTCGCAGAACAACGAGGACCCGGCCCACGCCTCCCGGCCCTTCGACGCCCACCGCGACGGCTTCGTCATGGGCGAGGGCGGCGCCGTACTGGTCCTGGAGGAGCTCGAACACGCCCGGGCGCGGGGCGCCCACGTGTACTGCGAGCTGGCCGGCTACGCCACCTTCGGCAACGCCTACCACATGACGGGGCTGACCAAGGAGGGCCTGGAGATGGCCCGGGCGATCGACACCGCCCTGATCCACGCCCGCCTCGACCCCACGGCGATCGACTACGTCAACGCCCACGGGTCCGGCACCCAGCAGAACGACCGTCACGAGACCGCGGCGGTCAAACGGGCCCTGGGCCGGCACGCCTACGCCACGCCGATGAGCTCCATCAAGTCCATGGTGGGCCACTCCCTCGGCGCGATCGGCGCGATCGAGGTCGTCGCCTGTGTGCTGGCCCTGGCCCATCAGGTCGTCCCGCCCACCGCCAACTACGAGACGCCGGACCCCGAGTGCGACCTGGACTACGTGCCGCGCGTCGCACGCGAACGGAAGCTGACGAGCGTGCTGTCCGTGGGCAGCGGGTTCGGCGGCTTCCAGTCCGCGGTGGTGCTGACCCGGCCGAGGGAGAGGACACGATGAGCGAACCGTATCCACGGCGCGCGGCTGTCACCGGCATCGGTGTGGTGGCGCCCAACGGAACCAGCGCCGAGTCCTTCTGGAAGTCCACCCGGGAAGGCATCAGCGTCCTCGACCGGGTCACCCGCGAGGGCTGCGGGCACCTGCCGATGCGGGTGGCCGGCGAGGTCCGCGACTTCGACGCGCCGGCGGCGGTCGAGGAACGCTTCCTCGTCCAGACCGACCGTTTCACCCACTTCGCCATGGCGGCGGCCGACCGCGCCCTGGACGACGCCGAGTTCGGTCCCGCCGACCAGGGCGGGAGTCCGTTCTCCGTGGGCGTGGTCACCGCGGCCGGATCCGGCGGCGGCGAGTTCGGCCAACGGGAGCTGCAGCAACTGTGGGGCAAGGGCAGCCGGTTCGTCGGCCCGTACCAGTCCATCGCCTGGTTCTACGCCGCCAGCACCGGACAGATCTCCATCCGCCGGGGCTTCAAGGGCCCCTGCTCGGTGGTGGCCGCCGACGAGGCCGGCGGCCTCGACGCGCTCGCGCACGCGGCCCGGGCGGTGCGGCGCGGCACCGACACGATCGTGGCCGGCGCGACCGAGGCCCCGCTGGCCCCCTACTCGGGGGTCTGCCAGCTCGGCTACCAGGAGCTGAGCACCGAGGCCGACCCGGACCGCGCCTACCGGCCCTTCACCGCCCAGGCCTGCGGCTTCGTGCCCGCCGAGGGGGGCGCGATGCTGGTCGTGGAGGACGAGCGCACGGCCCGGGAGCGGGGCGCACGGGTACGTGCCCTGGTCGCGGGACACGCGGCGACCTTCACCGGCGCCTCCCGCTGGGAGGAGTCCCGGCACGGGCTCGCGCACGCCGTCGCCGGCGCCCTGGACGAGGCCGGCTGCGCCCCCGAGGAGATCGACGCCGTCTTCGCCGACGCCCTCGGCATTCCGGAGGCCGACCGCGCGGAGGCGCTCGCGATCACCGACGCGCTCGGCGCCCACGGCCGGCGCGTGCCGGTCACCGCGCCCAAGACGGGCATCGGCCGCGGCTACTGCGCGGCGCCCGTCCTGGACAGCGCCGCGGCCGTGCTCGCCCTGGAGCACGGCATCCTCCCGCCCACCCCCAACGTCTACGACGTCTGCCACGACCTCGACCTCGTGACCACCCGCGCCCGCGCCGTCGAACTGCGCACGGTGCTGGTCCTCAGCCGGGGGCTCATGGGGTCGAATTCGGCGCTCGTGCTGCGGCGCGGCGCCGTCGACGCCTCCTGACGAGGCGCCACCCAGCGAAGGAAGAGAGGAACCGCATGAGTGACCGCATCACCGTGGACGAACTGGCCGAGCTGATGAAGAAGGCCGCCGGTGTCACCGTCGCCCCCGAGGAGCTGCAGCAGCGCCGCGACTCCGGGTTCGACACCTTCGGTATCGACTCGCTCGGACTGCTCGGCGTGGTCGGAGAGCTGGAGAACCGCTACGGCGCTCCGCTGCCCCCCGACGCGGAGCGCTGCAAGAGCCCCCGCGAGTTCCTCGACCTCGTCAACAGCAGCCTGGTGGCAGGAGCCTGACATGCCCGGACACACCCAGAACGAGATCACCGTCGCCGCGCCGCTGGACCTGGTCTGGGACATGACCAACGACGTGGCGGACTGGCCGAACCTGTTCACCGAGTACGCCTCGGCGGAGATCCTCTCCGTGGAGGGGAACAAGACCACGTTCCGTCTCACCATGCACCCGGACGACAACGGCAAGGTCTGGAGCTGGGTCTCGGAACGGGAGACCGACCGAGCGGGCCTCACCGTGCGCGCCCGCCGCGTGGAGACCGGGCCCTTCGCCCACATGAACATCCTGTGGACCTACGAGCAGGTGCCCCAGGGTGTGCGGATGGTGTGGACGCAGGACTTCGCGATGAAGCCCGACGCCCCGGTCGACGACGACTGGATGACGGACAACATCAACCGCAACTCCAAGGTCCAGATGGCCCTCATCCGCGACCGCATCGAGAAGGCGGCCGCCGAGCAGGGCCACACCACGGGCCTGACCGACTGATCCGCCGCATGGCAGGAAGGACAGACCGATGCACCAGGCCCTGATCGTGGCCCGTATGGCACCGGGCTCCGCCCCGGACATCGCCAAGGTGTTCGCCGAGTCCGACCGGGGGGAGCTGCCGCACCTGGTCGGGGTCACCCGGCGCAGCCTCTTCCAGTTCGGTGACGTGTACCTGCATCTCATCGAGTCCGAGCGGGACCCCGGGCCGGCCATCGCCAAGGTGACCGGACACCCCGAGTTCCGTGACGTCAGCGAGCGGCTGGCGGCGTACGTCAGCGCGTACGACCCCGAGACCTGGCGCTCGCCGAAGGACGCGATGGCGAACCGCTTCTACCTCTGGGAGCGGGACGCCACCGCCTGAGACCGTCCGCTGCCACCGGCCGAAGGACCCGGCGACCGGTGGCAGCGGACGTTTGTGCGGGCCGTTCACCCCGGCACGTGGCAGTCGAACGCGTGCAGATAGGGGTTGACCGGACTGATGCCGTCGACGACCAGCCCGGCGGCGGTCAGCCGTCCGACCATGCTGTCGGTGGTGTGCTTCGCCCCGCCGACGTTGAGCAGCAGCAACAGGTCCATCGCGGTGCTGAACCGCATCGACGGGGTGTCGTCGACGAGGTTCTCGATCACCACGACCCGCGTACCCGGCCCACCGGCCTCGATGACGTTGCGCAGGGTGCGGGCGGTGCTGTCGTCGTCCCACTCCAGGATGTTCTTGATGATGTAGACGTCGGCCCGCACCGGCACGGCCTCCCGGACGTCACCGGGAACGATCCGCACCCGGCCGGCGAGATCGCCGCCCGGCCGCAGCCGCGCCACCGCGTTCTCCACCACCCGGGGCAGATCCAGCAGACTGCCCTGCATCGACGGGTACTTGTCGAGCAGGCTCGCCACCACATGGCCCTGCCCGCCGCCGATGTCCGCCATCGACGCGCTGCCGGACAGGTCCAGCAGCGCCGCCACGTCCCGCGCCGACTGCTCGCTGGAGGTGGTCATCGCCCGGTTGAAGACGTCCGCGGACTCCGGGGCGTCCTCGTTGAGGTACGGGAAGAACTCCTTGCCGTACAGCTCCTGTACGACGTTCTTCCCGGTGCGCACCGCCTCGTCCAGCTTGGGCCAGGCGTCCCAGGTCCACGGTTCGGTGCACCACAGGGCGATGTAGCGCAGGCTGTTCGGGTCGTCCTCGCGCAGCAGCCGGGACATCTCGGTGTGCGCGAAGGAGCCGTCCGGCCGTTCGGCGAAGACGCCGTAGCAGGACAGGGCCCGCAACAGCCGTCGCAGCGGGCGGGGTTCGGTCTTCACCGCGGCCGCCAGGTCCTCCACGGACATGGGGTCGTCACCGAGCGCGTCGGGGACGCCCAGCCGGGCGGACGCGCGGAGGGCGGCGGCACACGCCGCCCCGAACACGAGTTCCCTCAGCCGCATCGGCGGCGGTGGGGCGGTCTGTGCGGTCGTCATGCGCCGCCTGCCTTCCTTGGTGTGATGGGGGATGCGACGGGGGAGCGGGGGCCGCTCAGCACAGGCCCGCGGGCTTGGACGCCCGGCAGGTGTTGCTCTCGAAGGTGTTGCCCTTGCCGAGGTCGGAGTTGACCAGATCGGCGGGCGCGTTGCCGGACAGGCGGTTGCCGGTGATCCGATTGTCGTCGCTGGTGGTGCCGACGAAGCTCTTGAACAGCACGATGCCGCCCGACAGCGGGGAGGTGCCGGCGTTGTCGCGGATCTCGTTGTTCGCGACCAGGGTCTTCTCGGCGCCGGTCAGGACGATGCCGGAGCCCTGCAGGGCGGGCAGCCGGGCGGTCTTCGGGCAGGACTTGTTGTTGGCGACGATGCGGTTCTGACGCACGGCGAGGTCCCCGGCCTTGGGCTTGTTCTCGTCGCCGACGACGAACACGCCCACGCAGTTGCCGGTGAGGTAGTTGCGGTCGACCTGCAGGTCGCGCAGCCGGCGCACGGTCACGCCGACGCGGTTGCCCTGCAGCCGGTTGCGCACCACCCGGGTGCCCTCGGTGTCCGTGGCGCCCTTCTCGGCCGTGATCGTGTTGGCGAGGAAGATGCCCGCGTCTCCGCTGCCGCTGACGGTGTTGCCCCACAGCACGCTGCGGACCGAACGCTCCTGGGCGATGCCCCAGACCCCGTTGTTCAGCGCGGACACGTTACGCACCGTCAGACCGTCGGTGCCCATGGCGAAGACGCCGCTGCCGCTGAAGCCGCTGACCGTCAGGGAGGCGACGGTGACGCCCTTCAGGCTGCGATCCTTGGCGCCCACGACGCAGATGCCGTTGCCCTTCTCGGAGCAGCGGTCGCCGGCCTTCTTGGTGCCCGGCTCGATCACCGTCCGCCGGCCCACGCCGCGCAGGGTGATATGGGCCGTCGTCACCTTGACGCTCTCGTGGTAGACGCCGGGCAGCACCAGGACGGTGTCGCCGGGCCGGGCGGCGTCCACCGCCTTCTGGATGGACTCTCCCGGACGGACCGTTTGGATCATGTGGCCGGCGGCCGACGGGGCGGCACCGAGGCCCGTCCCGACGATCGCGGCGCTGCACGCCAGATAGGCGATATGGAGTTTCTTCATATTCGGCACGTTATGCCCAACTTATTTACGGACCGGGCGGATAGGCCGATCGGTGGCGTGTCCCGGCGGGCCGTTCCTTTGCTCCCGCTGAGCCCTTTCTTTGGCAGGAGCGGGTGCGGGCGTCGGGCGCCGTACATTTTCGGCCACTGCCATGTCGGTGCACGGTCCGCAGACCTTCCTGCGCCCGCACGGCTTTGAGGAGAGGCACCATGCCACGAGGTCCCATCCGTCCCGCCCGCGCCGTCACCGCGGCGGCCGCCGCGCTCACCGCCGTCGGCGCGCTCACCGTCACCGCCGCCGCACCGGCCTCGGCCCACCCCGCCACGGCGCGGCACGTCCTGCTCCTGTCCGTCGACGGCCTGCACCAGTCCGACCTCGCCTGGTACGTCGCCCAGCACCCCGACTCCGCGCTGGCCCGACTCGCCGCCGGGGGAGTGGAGTACACCCACGCCAGAACGACCGTCCCCTCCGACTCCTTCCCCGGCATGGTCGGGCAGGTCACCGGCGGCGACCCCGGTGTCACCGGCGTCTACTACGACGACACCTACAGCAACGCCCTGCTGCCGGCCGGCACCACCAGCTGCGCGGGCGTCAAGCCCGGCGTCGAGGTCGACCTCACCGAGGACCTCGACAAGAACAAGGACTCCATCGACGCGGGCCAGGGCCTCGGCGGTCTGCCCGGCAGCATCCTGAAGATGACCGGGAAGGCCGCGAGCCTCATCGACCCGTCGAAGCTGCCGGTCGACCCCAAGACCTGCAAGCCGGTCTACCCGCACGCGTACCTGAAGGTGAACACGGTCTTCGACGTGGCCCGCAAGGCCGGTCTGCGGACCGCCTGGTCCGACAAGCACGTCGCCTACGAGATCCTCGGCGGCCCCTCCGGCAACGGCATCCAGGACCTGTTCGCCCCAGAGATCAACAGCACCGCCATCGGCTACCCGGCAGGCGAGGACTGGACCAAGGACAACGCGGCCACCGAGCAGTACGACGGCTACAAGGTGAAGGCCGTCCTTAACGAGATCGACGGCTACGACCACGGCCGCACCGACAAGGTCGGCACCCCCGCTGTATTCGGCATGAACTTCCAGTCCGTCTCGACCGCCCAGAAACTGCCCGCCTCCGACGGCCTGACCGGCGGCTACACGAGCAAGGGCGTGCCCGGCCCGCTGCTGGCGAAGAACCTCGCCTACGTCGACCGGCAGATCGGCGCCTTCCTCGGCGAGCTCCGCAAGCGCCACCTGGCCTCCAGCACGACCGTGATCCTGTCCTCCAAGCACGGACAGTCGCCCACCGACCCCTCGGCGCTCACCCGCATCGACGACGGCCCCCTCCTCGACGGCCTCGACGCCGCCTGGAAGAGCGCCCACCCGGGCGCGGGAGACCTCGTCGCCCACGCCGTCGACGACGACGCCATGCTCCTGTGGCTCACCGACCGCTCCCAGGCCGCCACCGACTTCGCCAAGGCCTACCTGCTCGCCCAGTCGGGCACCGGCAACGGCATCGACGGCAAGGCCAAGCCCTTCACGGCCGGCGGTCTGAAGAGCGTGTACGCGGGAGCGGCCGCCGCCCGCTACTTCCGCGTCGAGCCGGGCGACTCCCGGGTGCCCGACCTGTTCGGCATCAGCCAGTACGGCGTCGTCTACACCGGCGGCAAGGGCAAGATCGCAGAGCACGGGGGCGCCCACGCCGACGACCTCGACGTCCCCCTGGTCGTCTCCGGGGCCGCAACGCCGCACGGCGTCCGCGTCAACCGTCCGGTGCGCACCACGCAGATCGCCCCGACGATCCTGCGTCTGCTCGGTCTGGACCCGCGCTCCCTGGACGCCGTCCGCATCGAGCACACCCCCGCGCTCTGACTTGTCCGATTCGTGTCGGACGCGCACGCTGGGTCTTTGAGAACCTCAGCGCGTGAATAGCGAGGGTGCGCGGCGGCTGCTCGGCCACCGCGCACCCGAGGTCGTAGGACGCGCCGCCGCCGAACTGCTCCTCGGCCGGGAGGCTCCCGAGGCGAGCGGTCTCGCGCTCCTGGGCTCCGAGGAGTGGAGCGGTACGGCGGCGCTGCGGCACCGGGACGGTCACCGCGTCGACGTGACCCTGCACGCCCATCCGTCGCTGGACCGCGACGGCAGGCCGCAGGGGTTCGTGGTGACCGTCGGCACCTCGTCCGCGTTCTCGGAACGGGACCGGAGGATGGTGGAGTGGGCGTTCGACCAGGCGTCGGTCGGCCTCTCCGCCCACAGCACGGCCTCCGGCTCCTGGCACCTCGACGCGGCCGCCGCCGGACAGGCCGATGCGGTACGAGCGCGTCGTCCCTGAGCCCGCCTCCGCACCCGACCGGCACCGCGCCTGGGTCATCGAACGTACTGCGCGGTGTGCCGCCGGAGTTGGAGGAGGCCGCGCAGATCGACGGGTGCGGACTGCCGGGCGTGCTGCTGCGGGTCGTCCTGCCGTTGACGGTGCCCGGCGTGGTCGCGGTGGCCGGACTGTCCTTCCTGATCGCCTGGGGGGAGTTCCGCTTCGGCCTCACCCTCGCCGGGGGCCCGGACGTCCGGCCGGTCACCGTGCTGCTCAACTCCTTCGTGGGACAGCACGGCACGTCCTGGGGCGCCCTGATGGCCACCGCCACGCTCATCAGCGTCCCGGTGGTCTGCCTCTTCGCCCTCTTCCAGCGCTTCATCGTCGGCGGTCTCATGACGGGCGGTGTGCGGGGCTGACGACCGACCCCGGTGCGAAGGTCACCTCGGCGGTGGCGTGCCGGGCCTCCCGGGGACCGGCGACGCGCAGACCGGCCCCGCCGTCCGTGGGGGAGCCGTCGGCCAGGAGGTGCTCGCCGGCGAACGCGGGGCGGTGCAGCCGGTAGGACAGGGACCGCACCCGGCGGGCGGGTGCGTTGACGCGGACGAGTTCGAGCATCAGCAGGGCCAGCAGCGGGCCGTGCACCACGAGAGACGGATACCCCTCCACCGCACGGCAGTACGGGGCGTCGTAATGGATGCGGTGCGCGTTCGCGGTCAGGGCGCTGAACCGGAACAGGAATGACGGGCCCGGGTGCAGGCGCAGCCGCCAGGGACCTTCGGCCTCGGGGACGGCCTGCTCGTCCAGCGTGGCCGGGTGCGCTGCGGCGCCGCGGCCCGACCGGTAGACGATGTCCTGCTCCTCCACCAGACAGAGGCGGCCCTGCTGGCGGAACTCCTGGCGTTCGGTCACGAACAGCAGCTCTCCGGAGCGGCCCCGCTTGGGCGTCACCGCACCGAGGCCACTGACCCGCTCGGCCGGTTCGCCCAGGCGCAGCGGCTCGGTGATCTCGCAGCGCCCGCCGGCGAACATGCGCTGCCGGTCGGGGATCGGCGGCAGGAAGCGGGCGTCCCGCAGATGGCCGTCGGCGCCGAGGTCGCGCTGGGCGGGCCAGTGCCGGAAGTACAGCCACTGCCACAGCGGCGGCAGCGCGTCGCCGGACTCCGCGGCCGTCTCCGGCAGGTCCAGCAGCGCGGACAGGGCGGCCGCCGGAGCCGGGGAGAGGGCGTCCTCGTCCGTGACCGGGGCCGGCGTCCAGGACGCGAGGTGGGAGGCGAGCGGGGTCGTCATGGTCCCAGTGTCCCCGTCACCCGAATGCGGAGGTGTGTGCGCCCGGCCCCTTCGTGATCGTCGCTTATCTTCGCCAGGACACCGACATCCGGAGTGACCATGGTGAGAACGGATGAACTGGTCGACGGCGTGGTCGCGACGGCCGCTCCCCCCGCTCGCCGCCTGCCGCCGCAGTCGGTCGTGATCGGGGCGGCGACGGCGGCCGCGCTGGTCGCCGTGGTGCTGACCCTGACGCAGACCCGCTGGCTGAGCGGGCCCGCCTTCGCCGCCTGGCGCACCGTGTACCTCGCCATCACCGTCCAGGCGCTGCCCTTCCTCATCCTCGGCACGGTCCTGTCCGGCGCGATCAACGCCTTCGTACCGGCCGACCTGTTCACCCGGGTGCTGCCCCGGCGCCCCGCGCTCGCCGTTCCGGTGGCCGGCGCGGCGGGCGCGGTCCTGCCGGGCTGCGAGTGCGCCTCGGTACCCGTCGCGAACAGCCTCATCCGACGGGGTGTCACCCCGGCCGCCGCCTTCGCGTTCCTGCTCTCCGCGCCCGCGATCAACCCCGTCGTGCTGACCGCCACCGCCGTCGCCTTCCCCGGCAATCCCGCGATGGTCGCCGCCAGGCTGCTGGCCTCGCTCGCCACCGCCGCCGTGATGGGCTGGCTGTGGCTCTGGCTGGGCCGGGAAGACTGGCTGCGGCCCGCCGTACGGCACGGCGGCCATCACGCCGGGCACAGCCGCTGGCGGGAGTTCCGTCGCGGTTTCCAGTACGACTTCCTGCACGCGGGGGGCTTCCTCGTGCTCGGCGCGATGGCCGCCGCCACCTTCAACGTCGCGGTGCCGCGAGCGGTGCTGGACACCTTCTCGGGCTCGCCCTGGCTGTCGGTGCTCTTCCTGACCGGGCTGGCCGTCGTCCTCGCGGTGTGCTCGGAGGCCGACGCCTTCGTCGCCGCCTCGCTCACCGGGTTCTCGCCCGTCGCCCGGCTCGCGTTCCTGGTGGTGGGCCCGATGGTCGACCTGAAGCTGATCTCCCTTCAGGCGGGCACCTTCGGGCGGGCGTTCGCCTGGCGCTTCTCCACCGCCACGGTCGTCGTGGCGGTCGCCGCGAGCGCGCTGACCGGAGGCGCCCTGCTGTGAAACGCCACGCCCAGACACTGCTGCTGGTCCTGACCGGAGCCGGACTGCTGCACGTCTCCCTCCTCACCGACCTCTACCTGCGCTACGTCAAGGAGGGCCTCCGACCCGTCCTGATCGTCTCCGGCGTCATCCTGCTCCTGCTCGGCCTCGCGAGCGCGGTCCTGGACCGGGGCCACACCCACGACGAGGGCCACGCGCACGGGCACGACCACTCCCGGGCACCCCGCGTCGCCTGGCTGCTCTTCCTCCCCGCGCTCAGCCTGCTCCTCTACGTCCCACCGGCCCTCGGCGCGTACACCGCGGCGCGGACCAACGGCAAGGCGGTCACGGTGCGCAAGGGCTTCGACCCGCTGCCCGCGACCTCCCCGCTGCCCATGACGCTCACCGACTTCACCACCCGGGTGCAGCAGGACCACGGCCTCGCCATCCGGCACCGCACCGTGCTGATGACCGGCTTCGTCACCCCGGCCGCGCACGGCGGCGGCTGGTACCTGACCCGGATCATCTTCACCTGCTGCGCCGCGGACTCCCAGACCGTCAAGGTCCGGATGTACGGGGGAGCCGTGCCGCCCGCCAACACCTGGCTGGCGGTGACCGGGACCTGGCACCCGAAGGGCAGCCTGGGCACCGGGTCGGCGGAGGCCGCTCTCGACGTCGGCGGGACGCGGCGCATCGCCCCGCCGGTCAACGCCTACACCGACGATCTGCCTCTCACCCCCTCCTGACCCGATCGCGGGTTATGCCCGGCCTCCGGCGGGTTACCCGCTCGGAGAGCGAGCGCGCCAGGCGCTCGCCGGGACGCAGGGAAGGCGGTTGAAGCAAGCATGCCGCACGCACCGTCGAGCACCGCTGGGAACGCCCCACGAAGCCGCCCGGGCCTGCCCGTTGCCGCGTCGGCCGCCGCGGCGCTCCTGGTCGTGACGGCCTGCAGCGGTTCGGGGGGCTCCACGGGGGACGGCGCGAAGCACGACCGGCTCACCGTCTCGCCCGCGTCCGACAGCACGTCCGTCGCCGTGAACCGGAAGGTGACCGTACGCGCCGGTGACGGCAGGATCACCTCCGTCGAGGTAACCGCGCAGGGCCCCGGCGATCTGAGGGGGACCTTCTCCGGCGACAAGGGCACCTGGACGTCCAACGCGCAGCTCGCACCCGGCGTCACCTACACGGTGCGCGCCCGTGCCACCGCATCCGACGGAAAGCAGCTCACCAGGAACGCCACCTTCACCACCGCCGAAACGCCCAGGTCGAAGACGTTCGTGGGCGAGTACCACCCGGACAAGGGCACCACCGTCGGCGTGGCCATGCCCGTCTCCATCGTCTTCGACAAGCCGATCCACGACCGGGCGGCCGTCGAACGCCACCTCCAGGTCACCTCCAGCCCCTCCGTGCAGGGCGCCTGGCACTGGATGACCGACCGCGACGGCAGGGACCGCGTCGACTTCCGGCCCGAGAAGTACTGGAAGCCCGGCACTGACGTCACCCTGCGGATGTCCCTCGACGGCGTGCGGGCCGGCGGACTGTACGGCGTCCAGAACCGGGTGGTGAACTTCCGTATCGGTGACGCGGTGACCACGACCGTCGACACCGCGGCCAAGACGATGACGGTCTCCGAGAACGGCAGGAAGCTGCGCACCCTGCCGGTCTCCGCGGGCAAGAAGGGCTTCGAGACCTGGAACGGCACCATGGTCGTCCTGGAGAAGACGCCCACCATCCGCATGAACTCCCGCACGGTGAGCATCTTCGGGCCCGAGGCCTACAACCTCGGCTCGGTCAAGTGGGACGTCCGGCTCACCCCCTCGGGCACCTTCGTGCACGCCGCCCCCTGGAACGAGGGCAAGTTCGGCCGGATCAACGGCAGCCACGGCTGCATCGGCATGAGCACCGACGACGCCAAGTGGTTCTACGGCCACGTCCACACCGGCGACCCGGTCACGGTGGTCAACTCCAAGGACACGGTCGCCGCCAACAACGGTTACGGCGACTGGAACGTCGACTGGGCGACCTGGCAGTCGGGCAGCGCCCTGCGGTGACACGGGGAGGGTGTCCCCGCTCCGGGCGGGAGGGCCAGCTCCCTCAACCCGCATACCAAATTCCTGTGTTGGATTCTGACCGGACTCTTCCTTGGAAGCGTGCGTTCCTGTAGCCATGTGCGCGGAGGTGTTCGCCTCCGTCGGATCCGAGGCCGGGAGAGCACATGCTCCAGTCCGTCCGGCGCCGCGCCCTGTCCTGGGGCGGCGCGACAGTGAGTGCCCTGGTGCTGTGTCTGTCCGGCCTGACGCCGGTGCCGGCAGCCGCCGACAACGTTGCCACGACCGTCACGGTGGACGACTCCGTCCAGGGAAGCGGCCGAGACCAGTTCGCCTACCACGGCTCCGGGTGGGGACACGCCGGCGGGGAGGGCGCGCCCGCCAACCCCTACCAGGGCACCAACAGTTGGACCGACCACACCGGCGACTCCGTCGACTTCGCCTTCACCGGCACCCGGCTCACCCTGCACGCGGTGACCGACCCCGGGCACGGCATCGGCACCGTCTCGGTCGACGGCGGCACCCCGGCCGACGTCGACTTCTACAGCGCCACCCGCACCGGTGACGCCACCGTGTGGACCAGCCCCACCCTCACGGACGGACCCCACACCTTCACCCTGGCCTGGACCGGCCGCAGGAACGCGGCCTCCAGCGGCACGGCCGTCACGGTCGACCGGATCGACTTCGTCGGCGAGGCACCCACGCCGGGCACCACCGACATCACCGTGAACGGCTCCGGCACCGGCCGCACCTTCGAGGGCATCGGCGCCATCAGCGGTGGCGGAGGCAACTCACGCCTCCTCATCAACTACCCCGAACCACAACGCGGCCAGATCCTCGACTACCTCTTCAAGCCCGGCTACGGCGCCTCCCTGCACCTGCTCAAGGTGGAGATCGGCGGCGACACCAACTCCACCGACGGCTCCGAACCCAGCATCGAGCACACCCGGGGCACCGTGCACTGCGACAGCGGCTACGAGTGGTGGCTGATGGAACAGGCCAGGAAACGCAACCCGCACATCAAGCTCTACGGACTCGCCTGGGGCGCCCCCGGCTGGATCGGCAACACCGGCAACACCCCTGGCGGGGGGAGCTTCTGGTCCCAGGACACGATCGACTACCTGACCGCCTGGCTCGGCTGCGCCCGCCAACACGGCCTGGACATCGACTATCTGGGCGGCTGGAACGAACGCGGCTACGACACGGCCTGGTACGAGAAACTGCACACCGCCCTCGCCGCCCGCCATCTGCCCGTGCGGATCGTGGCCGCCGACTCGGGCCTGGACGTCGCCGACGACATCGTCAAGGACCAGCAGTTCGCCGACTCCGTCGACGTCGTCGGCGTCCACTACCCCTGCGAGGGCGGCGACGGCGGCACCGCGAACACCTGTTACAGCTCCGACAACGCCCGGGCCACCGGCAAACCCCTGTGGGCCAGCGAGAACGGCTCCCTGGACGAGAACTCCGGCGCCGGCGCGCTGATCCGCTCCATCACCCGCGGCTACCTCGACGGCAGGTTCACCGCCTACCTCAACTGGCCCCTGCTGGCGGCCGTCTACCCCAACCTGCCCTACGACACCGTCGGCCTCGCCGTCGCCAACCAGCCCTGGTCCGGGGCCTACGACCTCGGCACCAGTCTGTGGACCACCGCCCAGGTCACCCAAGTCACCCGCCCCGGCTGGACGTTCGTCGACCAGGCCAGTGGCTACCTCGGCGGCGACCGCACCAACGGCAGTTACGTCACGCTGAAACCGGCCGACAACTCCGCCTACAGCACCATCGTGGAGACCTCCACCGCCGGCAGCGCCCAGACGGCCGACTTCACCGTCGGCGGCGGACTGCCCACCGGCACGGTCCACATCTGGGCCACCGACCTCGCCCCCGGCGGACGCGGCTTCGTGCACACCGGTGACGTCACCCCGAAGGACGGGCACTTCTCGGTCACGCTCCGGCCCGGCCACGTCTACTCCCTGACCACCACCACCGGCCAGGGCCACGGCACGGCCGTCAGTCCGCCCCAGGGCCACCTGGCGCTGCCGTACCGCGACTCCTTCGAGCAGCACACGCCCGGGCGGGAGGCGAAGTACCTCTCCGACATGCAGGGCGCCTTCGAGACCGTGCCCTGCCGGGGACGCAAGGGGCGGTGCGTGCGGCAGATGGCCGCCGAGAAGCCCATCGAATGGCAGGACGACAGCGACGCCTTCGCCCTCCTCGGCGACACCGACTGGAAGGACTACACGGTCAGTTCGGACGTCTACCTCGAACAGCCCGGCACCGTCGAGCTCATCGGCCGGGCGGGCGAACAGCAGCGGCCCCAGTCCCACCAGGCCGGCTACTTCCTGCGGGTCTCCGACACCGGCACGTGGTCCGTGGTCAAGAGCGACACCGGCGGACGGCTGACCACCCTGGCCGACGGCACCACCCGCGCCCTGGGCACCCGTCGTTGGCACACCCTGGCCCTCGGCTTCAGCGGCACCACCATCACCGCGAGCGTCGACGGCCGGCGGATCGGCGCGGTGGACGACTCCGCGTACCGGGCCGGACAGGTCGGCCTCGGTGTGGTCGGCTACCAGACCGACGAGTTCGACAACCTCGGCATCACCCCCGTACGCCACGCGGCCGCACCGCCGGCCGCGCTGAAGGCCGCCCTGCCCGAGACCGTCCAGCGGGGCGAGTCGGCGACCTTCACGACCACCTTCACGCTCCCGGCCAAGGGCGGAGCGGCCACCGACCTGACCCTCACCCCCGGCACCCCGGCGGGCTGGAAGGCCGCCGCGACCACCCCCGTCACCTTCTCCAAGGTCGCCCCCGGACACTCGGTCACGGCACACTGGACGGTCACCGCCCCCACGGCCGCCGACACCCCCGTCACCAACACCTTCTCTCCGCTGGCCACGTACACACGGGACGGCGTACGGCACTGGACGTACGGCGCGGCGAGCACCCGGGTGCCGATCCCGCCGCCCACCGCAAGCCCGTACCTGAGCGACCTGTCGTTCGTCTCCAGCAGCAACGGCTGGGGGCCGGTGGAACGCGACAGCTCCAACGGGGAGCAGGCGGCGGGCGACGGGCAGCCGATCACCATCAGGGGCAGCGCACACGCCAAGGGACTCGGCGTGCACGCCGCCGGCGATGTGGCCTTCTACCTCGGCGGCAACTGCACCCGTCTCACCGCCACCGTCGGCATCGACGACGAGGTGGCCCCGTACGGCTCGGTCACCTTCGGTGTCGTCGCCGACGGCCGCACCCTGACCACCACGCCCGTCCTGACCGGCGCTTCGGCGGCCACGCCCCTGGACGTCGACGTCAGCGGCGTGCAGGAGCTGCACCTCGTGGTCCAGGACGGCGGGGACGGCAACGCCCACGACCACGCGGACTGGGCCGACGCCCGGCTCACGTGCGGGAGCTGACCGTGGTACGCCACAACTCCCGTGCCTCGGCTGCCGCGCCCGGTGCGGCCAGCAGCAACGGCTCGTCGTAGGCGGGGAGTTGTGGCATCGCCAGCGCGCCGGCCTCCGTCGCGATGAGAAGTGCGGGCAGGCCGTCCACCGGGTGGAACTCGCCGATCGCCGCCGCGGTGGCGCGGCCGGCCGCGACCTGGACCAGGGACAGCGCGGTGGAGCCCATCACCCGGACCGTGCAGTGGCGGGCCGCCAGCTCGCCCAACAGGGCGTCCAGACCGGGCCAGTGGGCGTGGGCGGCCCACTCGGTCATGAACACGTGCCCGGTGAGGGTGGTGTGATCCGCCGCCCGGATCGGAGTTCCGTCGAGGTGCGCGCCCCTGCCCGAGGCGGCCGTGAAGATCTCGCGCCGCCAGGGGTCCGCCACCACGCCCAGCAGTGGGCTGCCGTCCGGTTCCGCGAGGCCCAGCGAGAACGAGCACCAGCCCAGGCCATGGGCGTAGTTGGTGGTTCCGTCCACCGGGTCGATCACCCAGTGCGGAGCATGCGAGGAGCCCTCCTCGACGCCGTACTCCTCGCCGTCGATGCCCCAGCCGGGGAACTCCCGCCGCAGCACCGCCCGTACGTGCCGCTCCACGGCCTCGTCCGTGTCCGTGACGATGTCCGCGGGGCTCGCCTTCTGCCGTGCCGGCCCTCCGGCGCCCGCGTCCGTGCCCCGGATCTTCTCCGACGCCCACTCGGCCAGCTCCACGGCCACCCGCAGAGCGCCGTCCAGGTCATGCCCGCCCACAGCTCTTCACCACCCCGATCACGTCCGTGCCGGTCACGATAGGCAGCGGTGCCGGTGCCGTCCGGGAGGCCCGCGGTGAACGGGAGCCGTATTCGGGGTGACAGTTCGGACGTGGCGTGACAGGAACCCGACCGGACCCTGTGATCACATACAGCGTCGGCTCACGCGGGCCTTAATCGCCTTGCGGTAGAAGATTGCCGGCCGAGGGGGCGGGAGAAGGGCGAGACATGTCCGATTTCCGGGCGGTGCGGTACCGGCGGCTGGCGCTCATGGTGGTGTTCGCCCTGGCCGTCTACGTCCTCGTGCGGGCCGCGAACACCCCACAGGGCCACACCCCGCCACCGGCCGGGAAGACCGTCCCCGCCCCGACCCCGTCGGCCGGCTCGCCCAGCGCCTCCCGCTCGTCGGCCCCGTCCTCGTACGATCCCGCCGACTACGCCCCCCAGGTCCGCACCCGGGCCCGGGAGGCCGGTGTCAGGGCCCGGCTGGTGATGGCGATCCTCTACAACGAGGCGTACAAACCGCACGATCCGGCGCTGGAGCGGGCCTGGCAGAAGATCAAGCCGGGTGCCGCGTTCGGCATCGCCGACATGCATCGCGCCACCTTCGACGAGGTCAAGAAGGGCCGCGACTTCGCCGACCGCGACTGGACCCAGCTGCCGGACGACCGGGACCTCGCCATCGAGGCCGAGGCCTGGTACCTGCACGACCTGGCGGCCCGGTTGCCCGCACAGTGGTCCGCGCCCTACACCAAGGACGAACTGATGGCGCTCGGCTACGACGCCGGTCCCGGCACCATGCTGGCCTTCGCCCGCGGCGCGACCCCCGGCACCGACGCCCGGGCGTACCTCGACCGGCTGCACGCCAACTGGGCCGAGGCGGGGACGGCGGTCGGCTCCTAACACCTACGCTCCGGCGCCGTCCTCCCCTGGGAACGTGATCCCGCATAGGGCGCGGATCTCGTCCATCGCACGGAGCGTGGTGACGGAGTCGGCCGGTGGGCGCAGAGGCGTCTCGCGGTCGCCTGAGCTGATGCGCCAGGCCGTCTCCGCGGCCTCGAAGTACAGGGCGCCGTGGGCCGTGCGCGGCTCTGTGAAGGTGAGCGGGGCGCCCCCGCCCGAGGGGGTCAGCAGCAGGTCGCCGGGCTGGTAGAAGGGGCCGGGCAGGGTCAGGGTGGCGTGCGTGCCGGCGATCGTGGCGCTGGTGGGTGTGTCGCTGAAGAGCGTGGTGTGGATGACGGCCTGGTTGCCGTCGGAGTCCCGCAGGACGGCCGACACCTGGCCGTTGACCCCGGCTGGGTGGGGCTGCCCCTGCGCCGTGATCCCGGCCGGAGCGCCGAGGACCCAGGTGGCGAGGGACAGCGGATAGGTGCCCAGGTCGAGGAGCGGGCCGCCCGCCAGGTCGGCGCGCAGGATGCGGTGGCCGGCGGTGAAGTGCTCACCGTGGTCCGCCAGCACCGTGCGGACCTCGCCGAGTACACCCGAGTCGAGGATCTGCCGTACGACGTCGAACTTGGGCAGGTAGAAGGTCCACAGGGCCTCCGCGCAGAACAGGCCGCGCCGGGCGGCGAGTTCGGCGATCTCGGTGGCCTGCGCCGCGTCGAGCGCGAGCGGCTTCTCGACCAGCACGTGCTTGCCGGCCTCCAGCGCCAGGCGGGCGCAGGCGAGATGCGCGGTGTGCTCGGTGGCGACGTACACCACGTCGACGTCGTCGGCGGCGACCAGATCCTCGTACGAGCCGTGGGAGGCGGTGATCGTGTGGCGGTCGGCGAAGGTCTGGGCGCGGGCAGGGTCACGGGAGGCGACCGCGGTGAAGCGCTGCCGGGTGTGACGCCGGACGGAGTCGACGAAGCGCTCCGCGATCCAGCCGGTGCCGAGCACGCCCCAGCGCAGGGCCGGGGCGGCCATCGGGTCCGGCGTGCGGGCGGTGGGCAGGGTGGCGGGGAAGGCGGGCATGTCGCTCAGACCTCCGGGACCTGGACGGCGACGGTACGCCCGCCGTCCTTCATGGACGCGATGACCGCCTCCGCCACCGCAGTGGCCGTCAGCCCGTCCAGCGCGGTGGCCAGCGGTGCGGGCAGCTTCCGGGCGACGGCGTCGGTCCACGCCTGCAGTTCGAGGCGGTAGGCGTCGGCGAAGCGCGGGCGCCAGTCGGCGGGGTGGGCGGTGGACCGGGCCCGGTCGGCGTTCTCCACGAGCCGGGCGGGACCGGCGAGGGCCAGCGTGCCGCGCTCGCCGGCGACCTCGCAGCGGATGTCGTAGCCGTAACGGGCGTTGAGGAACGTCTCGACGGTGGTCAGGGCGCCGTCGGCGGTGCGCAGCAGCATCAGTTGCGGATCACGCAGCCCGCGCACCGTCGACGTAGGGCGGGCTGCGTGCCAACTGACCTCGGTGACAGGCGAGTTGAGCAGCCAGGGCACGGTGTCGAACTCGTGGATCGCGGAGCCGGTCACGCTGAACTCGTCGGTGCAGCCCGGGGCGGAGGACACGCCCCGGCTGACGCAGTGCAGCAGCAACGGCGTTCCGCAGGCGCCGGAGGCCACGGCCGCCTTCAGCTCGACGTGGGCGGGGTCGAAGCGGCGCATGAAGCCGAGCGAGATCAGTCCGCCGCCCGCCTGCCGCTCCGCGCGCACCACGCGCACGCACGCCGCCGTGGTGGGGGCGAGCGGCTTCTCGCAGAGCACGGGCTTGGCGGCCCGTACGGCGGCGATCGCCAGGTCGGCGTGCGTGCTGTCGTGCGCGGCGATGACCACGGCCTCGACGTCCGGGTCGGCGATCAGCGCCAGGGCGTCGCCGGTGGACCGGGCCCCGGGTACGGCGGCCGCGACCGAGGCGGCCCGCTCCTCGTCGACGTCGGCGACCATCGCCACCTCGGCACCGGAGACGAACCGGTGCAGCGTGCTCACGTGATCGGCGCCCATGTTGCCCGCGCCGATCACCCCGATGCGTACGGCGCTCATCCCAGGCTCACCCACGCCCGCCGCTCGGCCGAGCGCACCATGGCGTCCAGTGCCGCCGCGCTCGCCACGGCGTCCTGCAGTGTCGCGCCGTGCGGCGCGCCCTCGGCGACGGAGCGCACGAAGTGGGACGCCTCGATGACCTTCAGGTCGTCGTAGCCCATGGCGTTGGCCGAGCCCGGCTGGAAGGCCGCGTACTCACCGGCGCCCGGGCCGACGAAGACCGTGCTCACCGGCTGGTCCTGGTAGGAGCCGCCCCGGCTGACGCCCAGCTCGCCCATGCGGCGGTAGTCCCAGTAGACGGCGCCCCTGGTGCCGTGGATCTCGAAGCCGTAGTTGTTCTGCTCGCCGACCGAGACCCGGCAGGCCTCCAGGACACCCCGGGCACCGGAGGCGAAACGCAGCAGACAGTTGACGTAGTCCTCGTTCTCGACCCGGCCGAGCTCGCCGCCCGTGGCGCGGGTGTGGCCGGCGGTGGCGCCGGTCGGGCGGGCCCGCTCCGGGACGAAGACCGCGGTGTCGGCGCTGAGGGACTCGATGTCGCCGAGCAGGAAACGGGCCAGGTCCACACCGTGCGAGGCGAGGTCGCCGAGCACTCCGCTGCCGCCGCGAGCGCGCTCGTAGCGCCAGGTCAGGGCGCCTTCGGGGTGGGCTGCGTAGTCGCTGAACAGACGGATGCGGACATGGGTGACCGTGCCGATCTCACCGGAGGCCACCAGCTCCCGGGCGGCCTCGACGGCGGGCGCGTTGCGGTAGTTGAAGCCGACGGTGCCCTGCACACCCGCCTTGCCGACGGCGTCGGCGACCGCCCGGGCGTCCCCGGCCGTGAGGCCCACGGGCTTCTCGATCCAGATGTGCTTGCCCGCCTCGGCCAGCGCGACGCCGATCTCACGGTGCAGGAAGTTCGGGGCGGTGACGCTCACCGCCCGCACGCGGGGATCGGCCGCCAGCTCCCGCCAGTCGCGGACGGATGTCGCGAAACCGTACTGCCCCGCCGCCTCCTCGGCCCGGCCGGGTACCTCGTCCGCGACGGCGACCAGCTCGGGCCGCAGGGGCAGCTGCGGGAAGTGGTGCGGCAGACGGGCGTACGCCTGTGTGTGCACCCGCCCCATCCAGCCGAAGCCCACGACGGCGATACCCAGCGTCTTCACCATGACAGCCCTTCTTTGGACCGATCCAAACATCCGGCCCACCATGAGTCGTCCCTCCGGTAGGTGTCAAGAGGGGTCCAGGAAGGGCCTTTACAGCACGATGAGCATATGGAACGGTCCAACTCATGAGGACCCCGACCATCCGTGACGTCGCCGCCAGGGCCGGCGTGTCCAAGTCCCTGGTGTCGCTGGTGCTGCGCGGCGCCGAGGGCGTGCGTCCCGAGAAACGCGCGGCCGTCATGACCGCGATCCAGGAACTCGGCTACCGGCCCAACGCCGCCGCCCGCAGCCTCAGCGAACGCCGCACCCGCACCGTCGGCGTCCTCCTCAACGACCTGCGCAACCCCTGGTTCGTGGAACTCCTCGACGGCCTGAACTCCCGCCTGTACGACAGCGGACTGCACACCCTGCTGGCCGACGGTCACCTCAACCGGCGCCTGGGCGAGGACCTCACCCGCACCTTCACCGAACTGCGCGTCGACGGCCTGGTGGCCGTCGGCACCCTGCAGGACCCGCAGGCGCTGCGCACCGCCGCAGGACAGATCCCCACGGTCGTCGTCGGCACCCGCGAGCCCGTGCTGCCCGGGGTGGACATCGTCGCCAACGATGACGAGCACGGCGCCCGACTGGCCACCGAGCACCTCATCGGCCTCGGCCACCGGCACATCGCGCACATCGCCGGCCACGGCGCGGTCGGTGAGCTGCGCCGGCGCAGCTTCGAGGCCACGATGCGCGAGCACGGTCTGGCGGCCGCGGCCGTCGTGGAACAGGGCGACCTGACCGAGGAGGGCGGCTACCGGGCCACGGTACGGCTGCTGAGCCGGCCGCGGCGGCCCACCGCCGTCTTCGCGGTCAACGACATGTCGTGCGTCGGCGCACTCTCGGCCGCCGAGGAGAGCGGCCTCAGGGTGCCCCGCGACCTCTCCCTCGTCGGTTACGACAACACCTACCTGTCGCGGCTGCGGCACCTGTGGCTGACCACCGTCGACAACGCCAGTCATGACGTGGGCCGCCGGGCCGCGCAACGCCTTCTGGACCGGATCGAGAACCCGGGGCGACCGGGTGAGGTGGAGCTGGCGGCGCCGTTTCTGGAGGTGCGGGGGTCCACGGGAGTGGTGGGGGAGGGGTGATGCGGAGACCCCGGCGTCAGCCGACGCGGCCGAGGAGCCAGGTGACGGCCCAGCGGACGAAGGCGCCGAGGGCTGCCGCCAGAGCCACCTTGCCCGCCTTCTTCGCGGCACGGCGGGCTTTTTTGGACCTTGGTGCGGGCTGCGGCATGAGGTCCCCTTCAGTGAACAGTTGAAAACTGACTGTTCAGACTAGGTGGGGAACTCCGGGTGGCGGGCGGGTGGGTTTCCACTCAACTGCCCTGTGTTTGTTGCTCGCTTCCCACAAGAAGTGGCCGCGGCGGCGGTGACCGTCGCACGGTCGCCGCCGCCCCGGTGTCGTAGGAGTGCCGCCGTGTCACTCGCCTTCGGGCGCGGGCACGCGACCCGGTTCCTGTTCCGCCGTGGGCAGGAACGGACTGATGACGAACCGGTACACCGCGGCGCCGACCACGCCGCCGATGAACGGCCCGACGATCGGCACCCACCAGTACAGATTGCCGTACTGATCTCGCCACGCCGTGCCGTATCCGGTGAGGTAGCTGGCCAGTCGGGGTCCGAAGTCACGGGCCGGGTTGATCGCGTACCCGGCGTCGGTCCCCCAGGCCATGCCGATCGCCACCACGAGGAAACCGATGACCACGGGGGCCAGGTTGGCGCCGGGCGGGGTGTTCAGCAGGTCGGTCACGGCGAAGATCAGCAGCAGCAGGATCGCGGTGCCGATGATCTGGTCGCGCAGTGCGCCCAGCTCACTGATCGGGAGGGCGCCGTTGCCGGGCAGCGTGGAGAACACGAACTGGCTCTTGATCGTGTGACCTGGGTCGAACTTCGCCAGGACCTCCGTGTAGTTCCAGCGCACCAGCAGCGCGGCGACGAACGCGCCCAGCGTCTGCGCCACGATGTAGAACGGGACCTTGGCCCAGTGGAAGCCCTTGAAGCAGGCCAGGGCCACGGTCACCGCGGGATTGAGATGGGCGCCGCTGAGCCGGGCGGCGATGTACACGCCGAAGGTGACGCCGAAGCCCCACGCCCACGTGATGCTGTCGTGATCTCCGAGGCCGCCGGCCACCACCTGGGCGACCACACCGACACCGAAGAGGATCAGAACCATGGTGCCGAGGAACTCAGCGGCCAGTTCGCCGAGGAGTACCTTTCTCGAGGTCCCGTCTGCCATGGGGCCACCGCCTTCCACCTGTCAAAGGATGGGCGTTTTTGACCGCGAGGGTAACGTTTTGATGCTGGACGTCCAGAGCCTCAGCGTCAACTGGAACAAGCTTCTCCGGCTTCCATCACCAGTGGGACCCCCTGGCGCGAACGGGTGGCCGGCCGCCCGAGTCTCGTACCCGCGCATGTCGTCCCCCGCACGGAAGGTGGAAGTCATGGACATGAAACTCGAGGTCGTGGTGGTGCCGGTGTCCGACGTCGACCGGGCCAAGGGGTTCTACACGGGGCTCGGCTGGCGGCTCGACGCGGACGTGGCCACCGGCGAGGACTTCCGGGTCGTCCAGGTCACCCCGCCCGGCTCCCCCGCGTCGGTCATCTTCGGTACGTGCGTCACGGACCAGGCGCCCGGTTCGGCACGGGGGCTGCACCTGATCGTGGACGACATCTACGCCGCCCACGACGAGCTGAAGCGGCGCGGCGCCGAGCCCAGCGAGGTCTTCCACGACGCCGGCGGGGTCTTCCACCACGCCGGGAGCGACGCCCGGGTGCCCGGGCCGGACCCGCGGCGCAGCAGCTACGGCTCGTTCCTGTCGTTCAGCGACCCGGACGGAAACGGCTACCTCCTGCAGGAGATCACCACCCGGCTCCCGGGCCGGCTGGACTCCGCGAGCACGGACTTCGCCTCGGCCGATCACCTGGCGAGCGCCCTGCGCCGGGCCGCGGCGGCGCACGGCGAGCACGAGGCGCGCACCGGCGCGGAAGACCCCGACTGGCCGGACTGGTACGCCCGGTACATGGTCGCCGAACAGGCCGGCACGGAACTGCCCGCCTGATCGTCGGGTACACCGACCCCGAACGCGGGGTCGATGCTCCGGGACCGTTGTGAGGAAAGCTTTGCCCGGTGCGGATGCGGGTCGCGCCGACGCCGTTGTAGCGTGCTGAGTGACCTGCGGGACAACCGCGGCAAAGGCGGCCAACGGTGGTACATCCGGGGCACGAACCAGGGCACGGGGCGAAAACGGGCCTGCTGGGGCGACGGCTCGAGTGCGCCGTACTCGACCGGATGATCGGTGCGGTCCGCACCGGAGAGAGCCGCGCGCTCGTGGTCCACGGGGCTCCCGGCGTCGGAAAGTCGGCGCTGCTGGAGTACGCGACGAACTCGGCCGCCGGACTGCGGGTGCTGCACGCCATCGGCATCGAGTCCGAGCGGGAGCTCGCGTTCGCCACCCTGCACCAGTTGTGCGTGCCGCTGCTGGACCGGCTGCCGAACCTGCCCGAACCCCAACGCGCCGCGCTGGAGACGGTGTTCGGGTTGCGCACCGGAACCCCGCCGGAACGCTTCCTGGTCGGCCTCGCGGTCCTCGGACTGCTCTCGGACGCCTCCGAGGGGCAACCACTGCTCTGCGTGGTCGACGACGCGCACTGGATGGACCGGGTCTCGGCGCAGGTGCTGGGCTTCGTCGCCCGCCGGCTGCTGGCGGAGTCCGTGGCGCTCGTCTTCGGCGCCCGCGAGCGGGCCCAGGACCTGCTGGGACTACCGGAGTTGGAGGTCACGGGGCTGCACGACGCCGATGCCCGGGCCCTGCTGGACTCCGTCACCTACTCCGCGCTCGACGCGCAGGTGCGCGACCGGATCGTCGCGGAGACCCGGGGCAACCCGCTGGCCCTGCTCGAACTGCCTCGCTGCCTGACGATCAGTCAGATGGCGGGCGGCTTCGGCCTGTTGCACACCGACGCACTGCCCGGCCGGATCGAGCAGGGCTTCGTGAGCCGGATCGAGGCCCTCCCCGAACGGACCCGGCGGTTCCTCCTGGTCGCCGCCGCCGAACCGGTCGGCGACCCCGCCCTGGTGTGGCGGGCCGCCGACCGGCTCGGTGCCAGGCCGCGAACGGCGCTCGCGGGCGGCGCGGACGGCCTGCTGTCCTTCGACGCCCGCGTCACCTTCCGGCACCCGCTCGCGCGGTCCGCCGTGTACCGGTCGGCGACGAAGGAGGAGCGCCGGTCGGCGCACCTGGCCCTGGCGGAGGTCACCGACGCCCGCCTCGACCCCGACCGCCGCGCCTGGCACCTGGCGTCGGCCGCGGCCGGACCCGACGAGTCCGTGGCCGTCGAGCTCGAACGGTCCGCCGGCCGAGCACAGTCACGCGGCGGCCTGGCCGCCGCGGCCGCGTTCCTGCAGCGCTCCGTGGCCCTGACCGTCGACATCTCGCGGCGCGCCGACCGCGCTCTCGCGGCCGCGGACGCCACCCTCCAGGCCGGCGACCCCGAGGCCGCCCGCCGGCTCGCCGACATCGCGGGCCGGGACGCCCGCACCGAGTTCCAGCACGCACGCGCCCGGCTCGCCCACAGCCGGATCGCCTTCGCGGCGGGCCTCGACGGCCGGGCACCGCCGCTGCTGCTCGCGGACGCCCGGCGCCTCCAGCCCTTCGACAGCGACCTCGCGCGTGAGACGTACCTGGTCGCCTGGGGCACCTCGGCCCTGATCGCCGCGGACGCCGACAGCCTGCTGGCGATCTCCGAGGCGATGAGGGCCCTGCCGGCACCCACGGGGACGCCTCGCGCCCTGGACCTGGTGATCGAGGGGTACGCCCTGCTCGTCACCGACGGCCGGGCCGCCGCCGTACCCGTGCTGCGGCGGGCCCTGGCCATGCTGGCCGAGCTTCCCGCGCGCGACGTCCTGAAGTGGGGCTGGGTGGCCAACGGCGTCGGTTCGGCCGTCTGGGACGACCGGGCCATGCACACGCTCCACAGCCGGGCCGTCGAGGTGACCCGCACCGCGGGCGCCCTGGCCGAGCTGCCCTTCTGCCTCGCCTCCCTCGGGATGGCGACCACCTGGACCGGGGACTTCGCCGCCTCGGCGGCCGTCGTCGCCCAGGCGGACCTCCTGGCCGAGGCGACCGGTGTTCCCCTCGCACCGAAGGTCAGGCTCCGGCTCAGCGCGCTGCGGGGCCGCAAGGAGGAGGCGGAGGCGCTCATCGCCGCGACGATCGAGGAGGCCGGCGCGGGCGGTCGGCTGATGGACGTCACGGTCGCGCACTGGGCGGCCGCGGTCCTGTGCAACGGTCTCGGCCGCTACGAGGAGGCGATGACGGCGGCCCAGGCCAGTACCGGGATCGCCGAGCCGTGGGTCTCCGTGTGGGTGCTGCCCGAACTCGTCGAGGCGGCGGTGCGCGCCGGGGACGACCCGGTCGCCCGGGACGCGCTCGACGCCCTGGCGGAGGCTGCCGGACCCTGCGACACCGACTGGGCCCAGGGCGTCCTGGCCCGCTGCCGGGCGCTGCTCGGCGAGGCAGCCGCGGCGGACGGTCCGTACCGGGAGGCGATCGAGCGGCTCGGCCGGACCCGGCTGCGGCCCGAACTCGCCCGCGCCCATCTGCTGTACGGCGAGTGGCTGCGCCGGGAGCGCAGGCGCACGGAGGCGCGGGACCAACTGCGGTCCGCGCACGAGTTGTTCGTGTCGATGGGGATGGAGGCCTTCACCGAGCGAGCGCGACGGGAACTGCTCGCCACCGGCGAAACCGTCCGCAAGCGCAAGGTCGAGTCCACGGCGTCCAATGAGGAGCTCACGCCCCAGGAGCACCAGATCGCCCTCTTCGTCCGCGACGGCCTGTCCAATCCGGAGGTCGCCGCCCGGCTCTTCCTCAGCCCCCGCACGGTCGAGTGGCATCTGCGGAAGATCTTCACCAAGCTGTCGATCACCTCCCGTCGGCAGCTCCGGGACGTCCTGGCCCGCGGCGAGTCCGGCTTCGGGCGCCAGGAGCGGCTCAGGAGATGAGCTGCTGGCCGCCGTCGACGTCGTACGTCGCCCCGGTCAGGGCCGTGTTGGTCATCAGGTGCAGGACCAGTGCGGCCACGTCGGCCGGACCGACCACGCGGCGGATCGGCAGCGTGGCCCGCAGCTGTTCCCGCCGCCGCTCGATGTCGTCACCGAGCAGGCGCGCCGACAGCGGGGTGTCGACGAAACCGGCGGCGACCGCGTTGACCCGGACCGGGGCGAGCTCCAGGGCGGCGACGGCCGTCACGGCGGGGGTCGCCGCGGTGGCGATCGCCGCGATGCTCAGCCCCACACCAGGCCGGCGCGCGCCGGTGCCGGTGACGTACGTCAGCGAACCGCCGGGCCGCACGCGTGCGGCGCACTCGCGGGCGATGCGCAGCGACCCCAGCAGATGCTCGTCGAGGACGGCACGCGCCTGGTCGAAGTCCATCTCGGCGATCGTCGCGTAGATCGGCCCACCACCGCTGACCAGGACATGGTCGATCGGCGCGGGCACACCGGCGAAGAACGCGCGCAGCCCGGCGGGGTCGCCCAGATCGAGGGTCGCGGTCGACGCCTTGAGCTCCTCGTGTACGGCGTCCAGCCGCCCCTGGTCCCGGCCGGTGACCACGAGCCGGGCGTCGGCCGCGTGCGCCTGGCGGGCCGTCTCCAGACCGATGCCGGAGGTGCCGCCGATGACGACGACGGTGCTCCCTGAGAGATCACTCACTGTCGACTCCTCCTCCGTCCTGCCGCCGGGGTCGTCACGGGCGTCGAGTCCCGCGAGCCCGGGTCGCCGGGGTGCCGGGTCAGTGGCACGGTCTCGATGCGCAGCCAGTCGGTCATGGGGAGGGAGCGCGGGAACTCCCGCGTCCGCACGGCGCCGGTGGCCCGCCACAGCCCGACATCGCGGCCCTCTTCGAGCCTCCAGAGCCGGATGAGACGTCCCGGGTCCTGGGACCCGTCGGCGGTGAAGAGCCCGGACGTACGCCACTCGCCGGGCTTGGGCGGCGGCCGCCACAACCGCGGCATCCGCCCCCGCGCGGGCGGCTCACGCGTGTGCACCGCCTCCCGGGTCCGGGTCCGTCCGTCCTCCACGTCCCGCTCCGATGTTCCTGCCGGTACCCGGGGCGTCATCGTGACCAGGCATTCCATGTCCCGTCCTCCTCAGCCGTCGGCCGCTCCAGCTTCGGGCGGCGGGACGGCCGTTCGCGCCCGTGGTCCTCCCTGGCCGTGTCCGGACCAGTGACGGTTGACGGATGCCTCGGCGGCACCGCATGAGCGGCGGCAGGTGTGAAACCCGGGAGGTGACCGGAGAGGACGCTGGTGGACCTGGACACTGTCGCCGACGAGCTGTACGGGCTGCGGCCGGAAGATTTCACCGCCGCCCGTCAGGCCCGTGCGGCCGCCGCCCGCAAGGGCGGTGACCGGGCCCTCGCCGAGCGGATCGGCAGGCTGCGCCGCCCGAGCCTGGCGGCCTGGGCCAGCAACCTCCTGGTACGGCGGCAGCCCGAGGACGTCGAACCGTTGCTGCGGCTCGGTGAGGCGCTGCGCCAGGCCCACCACGACCTGGACGGGGCGCAGCTGCGCGATCTCAGCCGTCGGCAGCACGTCCTGATCAACGCCCTGTCCCGGCAGGCACGCCATCTGGCCGACCAGGCCGGGCACCCGATCGGCGACGACGTCCAGCGCGAGATCGAGGCGATGCTGCAGACCGTCCTCGCCGACCCCGAAGCCGGACGGGAATGGGCCACCGGACGACTGGTCAAGCCCTTCGGCCCGACCGTCGGCTTCCCCGCCGCCTCCGCCGGCGCCACTGCCCGCCGCACCCCGCCCGGCCGTCGGCCGGCGCCGCCTCCTTCCGCGCCCCGGCGCGCGGACAAGGCCGCCGACGAGCGCCGCCGCCGTCTGGAGAAGGCCCTGCGGGAGGCCGAGCAGGCCGAGGCGGAGCTCAGGGCCGGACAGGACGAGGCGGCCGAGGCCGACCGGCGGACCCGGGAGGCCGAGGAGCGGGCGGATGCCCTGCGGCGGCGCGTCGGCGAGCTGAGCGAGGAGCTGCGCCGGATCGAGGAGGAGCAGCGACAGGCCGGTACCGCCGTCCGCGAGGCGCGCGAAGAGGCTCGGGCCGCCGAGCGCCGCGTACGGGAGGCCGGCCGACGCGCGAAAACGGCCGCGGCGCGGGTCGAACGCCTGAACCGCACCGCCTGAGCGGACACCGGACTCTCGAGAAAATACCCCCATGGGTATTTGTGCTACCGTCGTCCATATACCCCGGGGGGTAATCCTTGAATTCTCGATTTCTCGGATGATCGAATGGAAGGGAGCAGGTCGTGTTCTTCATCGACGTCATCGAGGTGCCGGGCCTCGGCAACCGTGGCTACCTGGCGGGCGGTGAGCGGACCGGCGTGGTGGTCGATCCGCCGCGCGACATCGACCGGGTGATCACCGTCGCCGCGCGGCGCGGGGTGCGGATATCCCACGTCGTGGAGACGCACGTGCACAACGACTACGTCAGCGGCGGCCTGGAACTGGCCCGCGTCACCGGCGCCGCCTACCTGGTCCCCGCCGCGGCCCACGTCTCCTTCGAGCGCACCCCGGTGCACGACGGCGACAGCGTGGCCGTCGACGCCGGGCTCGCCCTGCGCGCGCTGGCCACCCCCGGCCACACCCCGCACCACATCTCCTACGTCCTGGAGGACGACGGCACGGCCGTGGCGGTCTTCACCGGCGGCTCGCTGCTGATCGGCACCGTCGGCCGGCCGGACCTGGTCGAGCCGCGGCTGACCGAACGCCTCGCCCGGGCCCAGCACGCCTCCGCGCGGCGCCTGGCCGCCGAACTGCCCGACGACACGGCCGTGTTGCCCACCCACGGGTTCGGCAGTTTCTGCTCGTCCGCCCAGATGGCAGGCGGTGACACGACCATCGGCAAGGAGAAGGCGTCCAACGACGCCCTCACCCGGGACGTGGACGCCTTCGTCGCCGGCCTGCTGGCCGGCCTGGACGACATCCCCGCCTACTACACGCACATGGGACCGGCCAATGCCGCCGGCCCCGCGCCCGTCGACCTGACCCCGCCCGCCCAGGCCGACCCCGAAGCCATCGCGGGCCGGCTGGAGGCGGGGGAGTGGGTGGTCGATCTGCGCCACCGGGTCGCCTTCGCCGAGGGGCATGTCGCGGGCTCGTTCAACTTCGAGGCACAGGGGCAGCTCGCCACCTACCTGGCCTGGCTGATCCCCTGGGGCAAGCCGGTCACCCTGCTCGCGGAGTCGGCCGAGCAACTGGCCGCCGCGCAGCGCGAGTTGGCCCGGGTCGGCATCGACCGTCCGGCCGCCGCGGCGACCGGCGCTCCGGCCGACTGGCTCCGCCCCGGCGAACGGCCCGCCTCCTTCCGGCGCGCCACGTTCGCCGACCTCGCCGCGCATCCCCGCGACGGCGTCGTCGCCCTCGACGTCCGCCGTGACTCCGAACGCGCGGGCGGACATGTCGAGGGCTCGGTGCACCTTCCCGTCCACACCCTGCAGCGCCGCCTCGACGAGGTCCCGGCCGGCCAGGTCTGGGTGCACTGCGCGGGCGGCATGCGTGCCGCCGTCGCCGCCTCCCTGCTGGACGCCGCGGGCCGTGACGTCGTCGCCGTGGACGACGGCTTCGACGCGGCCGAGCAGGCCGGGCTCGTCGTCCGCAACGGCTGAGCCACCAAGCAGGGAGCAGGGAGCAGGGAGCAGGGAGCAGGGAGCAGGGAGCAGGGAACGAAGTGAACAGCATGATGAGTCTCTTCCGGCGGGGCCGGGGCGGTCCGGGCCGGGTGAGCGTCCAGGAGGCCGCCGCCCGGACCGGCGACGGCGGCGACGCCGTGCTGCTGGACGTCCGTGAACCCCACGAATGGCAGGCCGGGCACGTGCCCGGGGCCGTGCATCTGTCCCTTGCGGCGCTGGCCGCCGGAGCCGGGCTTCCCGCCCGGGCGCAGGCGCGGCCGCTGGTCGTGATCTGCCGCTCCGGCAACCGGTCCCGGCAGGCCGCCGAACTGCTCGCCGCGCGGGGAGCGGACGCCGTGGACGTCATCGGCGGAATGCGGGACTGGTCGGCCGCCGGACTGCCGGTGGTGGACGCCCGAGGCCGCAACGGCACCGTCGCGTGACCGCGGTCGTCCTCGCCCTGGTCGCCGGCGGCGCCATAGGGCTGGCGCTCGGCGCGCTCGGGGGCGGCGGCAGCGTCCTGGCCGTGCCCGCTCTGATCTACCTGCTCGGCTTCACCCCGGTCGCGGCCACCACCGCGAGCCTGGTCATCGTCACCCTCACCTCGGCCACCGCCCTGTCCGCGCACGCCCGCGACGGCCAGGTGCGCTGGCGTACGGGACTGCTGTTCGCGGCCGCCGGAACCGGCCCGGCGATGCTGGGCGGCGCGCTCGCCGGGAGCGTGCCCCAGACAGTGCTGACGGCGGCCTTCGCGGTGGTGGCGGGAGCGGCGGCGGTACGGATGCTGGGCTCGCGGCCCGCCGTACAGGGCGCCGTGGCGGGGCGTCCGGGCCGCGCGGCGGCGGCCGGTGCCGGTCTCGGCGCGGTCACCGGTGTCCTCGGTGTCGGCGGCGGCTTCCTCGCCGTGCCCGCCCTGGTGGGCGTGCTCGGCCTGCGGATGCGGGCGGCCGTGGGCACCAGCCTGCTCGTCATCACCGTCAACTCGCTGGCGGCACTGGCGATGCGGGGCGGTACGGCGCAGAGCCTGGACTGGGCCGTCGTCGGTCCCTTCGTCGGAGCCGCGATCCTGGGCGCCTGGGACGGCAAGCGGCTGGCGGCCAAGGTGTCCGGCACCGCGCTCCAGCGGATCTTCGCCGTCGTCCTGCTCGTCGTGGCGGCCTTCATGCTGCTGGACGCGCTGCTGTGACCGCAACGGCCGCCCGTCTCACGCCAGCGACAGGAACAGCTTCTCCAGCCGGGCCCGCATCTGCTCGGTGTCCTCACCGTTCCTGCGGCCGGACTCGACATCGGTCAGGCACTGCTGCAGACCGGTGGCGATGATCGCGAAACCGGCCCGGTCGAGGGCGCGCGAGGCGGCGGCGAGCTGCGTGACGACGTCCTCGCAGTCGCGTCCCTCCTCGATCATCCGGATCACCCCGGAGATCTGACCCTGTGCGCGCCGCAGCCGGTTCAGCACGGACTTCAGGTCCGCGCCCTCGAGTTCCAGTTCCACCATCACTCCTCGACCAATACCCCTAGGGGTACTGTACGTCCCGGTTCGGGACGGCGTCGACCATCACCGGATCACAAGGATCACACCTGCCATGAGCACGCCCCTCGCCCTCGACCCCGGCCAGGCCCGCACCCGGCTGCCCGACCTCGCCGTCATCGACGTCCGCACCCCCGGCGAATACGCCTCCGGTCATCTCCCGGGCGCGCTCAACATCCCGCTGGACCACGTCCGTCGCGCGCTGCCGGAGATACGCGGGGCCGCCGACCGGGGCGGCGTCCTCGTGGTCTGCGCGTCCGGCACCCGCTCGGACACCGCCCGCCGGTTCCTGGCCGAGCACGGTGTCGCCACCGCCACCCTCGCCGGCGGCACGGCCGCCTGGGCCGCCGACGGCCATGAACTGCACCGTCCCGCCGCACGGGCGGGCTGGACCATGGAGCGTCAGGTCCGCTTCACCGCGGGCACCGTGGTCCTGCTCGGCCTCCTCCTCGGCCTGCTGGTGCACCCGGCCCTGCGGTTGCTCGCCGCCGCTGTCGCGGCCGGTCTGGTCGTCTCCGCCCTGACGAACACGTGCGGCTTGGCGGCCCTGCTCGCCAAGCTGCCCCACAACCGCCCGCGGGCGAGCGACCTCGACGCCGCTCTCACGGCGTTGCGCACGCGCTGAGCGCGACGCACGCAGTGGGGCCCGGTCCTTCCGGAATCGGCCTGCAGGATGGCGTTGCGCTCGTCGAGGAAGCTCGGGGCGGCGGGCGACA
>NZ_JBEXXQ010000049.1:76701-82773 GCF_040630525.1 Streptomyces sp. NPDC005799 | reverse complement strand
GGTCGCCCGCCGCCCCGGGCGGGCCCGGGGCCTGCCCGGGCGGGCGCGCGACCGGGGCGCGGCCCGCCCACGCCGGGCGCCCCCCGCCACCCCCCGGGCGGGGGCCGCCACCCCTGCCCGGGTGCCGTGCGGGCCCTCGTCACAGGGGAGGCTGGGCCGGGGCCGGGCCCAGGGTGGTGGTGCCGGGGGCCGTGCGATGGCCGAGGCCGGTGCGGTAGGCGTCGAGGGCGGCTTCGACCCGGCCCGTGCGGCGCAGCAGGTCGCCCAGCAGACGGCACAGGTCGGCCAGGTCGCCGGCGGCGCCCGCCCGCTCCAGGAGGCTCAGCGCGCGTACGTAGTGCTCCTCGGCGGCCTCCGTGTCGCGGGCGTCCTCGGCGATGATGCCGAGCAGACGGTGGGCGGCGGCGGAGTGCAGGGCGCCGCGCTCGGAGTTGAGGGTGCTGAGCACCTCGTTCAGCAGGTCGGCGGCCTCCTCGGACTTGCCGCGCCGGTGCAGCACATCGGCGAGCTCGACGGCGGCCTGGCTGCTGTAGAGGGCGGCCCGGCCCGCCGAGAGCATCTTCAGGGCCTGCCGCAACTCGCCCTCCGCCCGCTCCAGTTCGCCGTTCTGGGCGCAGACGTACCCGCGCATCCAGTGGCAGTTGGCGAGCTCGGTGCGCAGCTGCAGGGTCCGGTACAGCTCGGCGGCCTTGGCGAGCGAGGCGTCGGCCTCGGCGATGCGCCCCTCGGCGAGCAGGGTACGGGCGACCGAGCGGTGCATCCGGGCGACCAGCGCGGGGTCCCCGGCCTGCGGGGCGAGGGCGAGCGCGAACTCGGCGGCCTTGGCGGCGCGGGCGTGGACGCCCATGTCCATGTAGGGGCCGATGATGCTGGCGTAGAGCAGCAGCAGCGCGTCGGGGTCGTGCAGCCCGCCCCGGTTCAGCTCGTCGAGGGTCGACTCCAGCAGGTAGACGGCGTACCGGAGTTCACCGGCGAGGTAGTGGGAGACGGCACGCCCGCGCAGGGCCGGCACCCGGGCGGGCAGCGGCGCGTCGGCGAGGGCCTGCTCGGTGCGCTCGAAGTACCCGCGGGCGGCGGTCAGTTCGCCGCTCTCCAGGGCGCACTCGCCGAGTCCGAGCAGCGCGGCGTCCCGGACGTCGGCCAGGTCGTGCTCCTCGGCCTCGGCGAGCAGGGCGGTGTACCGGTCGGCGGCCTCCTCGACCTCACCGGCCGCGAGGCTGCGCTGCGCCCCGGTCAGCCGGAGCCGCAGGTCGGTGGCGAGGTGGGCCGGTCGTCCGGTGACCAGCTCCTCGTACGCCACCCCGAGGCGCTCGGCGATGTGCCGCAGCGCCTCGTCGGAGGGCCGCACCCGGCCGGCCTCCAGGGTGGAGATGTAGGCGGGCGTGTACGCGGGCTCCGCCAACTGCCGCTGCGTCAGCCCTCGTTCCCCCCGCAACTGTTGCACCCTGCGCCCGATGGTCTCCGGATCGTCACGTTCCGCCATCTCCAACTCCCCCTGACCCTCTTGCTGTTGTCCGCTGGAGCCCCTAGGTTAAGCGGCACCTTAAGCGCGTTTAATACAACACTGTTGAAACGCCATTGAGAGGTTGCCGTGCTCCGAAACATCTCCGAGCGTTACGCCCGAGGTCTCGGCGCAGCCATCGTCGCGGTGGCCGCCCTCCTGCTGGCCGCCAACGCGGTCCCGGCGAAGGCGGACGACGCGCGGGAGGCCGGCCAGGTGCAGCAACTCCACGACGCGGGCCGGTGACGACGGCCCCGGCCCGCGCCGTGGACCGGGCCCCGCACCACATGGCCCGGACGCTGGATCCGGCAGCGTCCGTACGGCGGTGATCGGTATCGAAGTCGAGCAGGAGCGGCAGCCGCTCGCCACAGTGCGTCACGTGCACGGGGAAGCCCGAGGAGCGCGGTCCACGCGTTGACCTGGCCGGCACCAGCAGGCCGCGGCTCAGGGGCCGCCTGAACATCAACAAGGCCCGGCCCGCCGAGGTCCCCGCGTTCTGACGCCGGGCCCCCAGAACGCGGCCGCCGACGGCACTCCCCCCTGCCATCGGCGGCCGCCTTGCGTACGCTGCCTCCCGTGACCTCTGCCGCCGCCCGCGCCGCACTCGACCTCACCGCCCGCCTCCCGGTCGCCGACCTGGCCGACTTCTACCGGGACCTGCACCGCCATCCCGAGCTCTCCCTCCAGGAGCACCGCACGGCGGCCCGGTTCGCCGAGCGGCTGAGGAAGGCCGGGTACGAGGTCGAGGAGGGCGTCGGCGAAACCGGCGTCGCCGGGATGCTGCAGAACGGCGACGGGCCGACGGTCCTGCTGCGCGCGGACATGGACGCCCTGCCGGTCACCGAGGAGACCGGGCTGCCGTACGCCTCCGAGGTGCCGGGGGTGATGCACGCCTGCGGGCACGATCTGCACGTGACCTGGCTCGCGGGCGCCGCGGAGGCGCTGGCCGCCGGGCGGGATGCCTGGAGCGGCACCCTGCTCGTGGTCGGCCAGCCCGCCGAGGAGACCGGCGAGGGCGCGGCACGGATGGTGGCGGACGGCCTGTACGAGCGACTCGCCCGGCCGGACGTGCTGCTCGGTCAGCACGCGGCGCCCGGCCCGGTGGGTTTCTACGCCCACACCCCGGGGCTGATCATGTCCGCCTCGACGGACATCGACATCGTCGTGCACGGCCGGGGCGGGCACGGCTCACGGCCCGAGACGACCGTCGACCCGGTCGTCACGGCCGCCTACCTCGTCACCCGTCTGCAGACGGTCGTCTCCCGCGAGATCGCCGCCCGTGAGTCGGCCGTGCTGACCGTCGGGCGGATCGAGGCGGGCACCCGGCACAACATCATCCCGTCCGAGGCGCGCATCGCCCTCAATCTGCGCACCCAGTCCGACGAGGTGCGCGAGCGGATGGTCGCGGCGATCCGGCGCATCGCGGCCGGCGAGGCGCTCGCCGCCGGCTGCCCCCGCGAGCCGGAGATCCGGGTGGGCGCGACCTTCCCGGTGACCGTCAACGACGCGGACACCGACCGCCGGGTGGCCGCCGTGCACGAGGAGGTGCTGGGGACGGGGACGGTGCTGGACTTCGGCCCGGTGATGGGCAGCGAGGACTTCCCGCGGCTGGCCGAGGGCGGGATCCCGTACGACTACTGGTTCGTGACGACGACTCCGGCCGAGGTGTGGGACGCGGCCGAGGGCGCGGACCTGATGGAGAAGTTCCTCGCCGTCCCCAGCAACCACAGCCCCCGCTTCGCCCCCGACCTCGCGACGATCGCGCCGGGCGTGCGGACGCTGGTGTCGGGGACGCTGGCGTACCTCGCCGGCTAGAAGGCTGATGAAGATCTTGGTGAGGGCTCAGCCCTGGGTCTGCAACTGCCGCAGCTGGCGCTGGACATGGTCGAGCGCCCCCTGCCGGCGGCCGGGCACCCGTGAGCGCAGGTCCGCCAGCCGGGGCCCTAGTTCGCGGGCCGCCTCCGGGTCCCGGATCTGCCCCCACTGGTGGTGCGCCCGGTCCACCGCCGCCTCGACCTCCGGCGCGTCGGCCGCCTGCCCCGCCGTCAGCCGCGCGGCGGCCACCCCCAGCCAGGTACGGCAGCTGCGCACCGGATCCCCGGCGAACATGGCCAGGTCCGCCCGGACCTCGGCCCAGTGCAGCGCGGACTCGGACCCGGGACCGTACGCCCTCAGGGCCGCCTGCTCGTGCCGGGCGGCGAGCGCGTCGGCGTCGGGGTGCCGTCCGGAGCGGACGGCGGCGGAGATGACGGCGTGCGGGTCGTCGAGGGCCGGCGGTTGTCGGGGCGGCACCGTCGGCGCGGTCAGCACCAGTCCCGGTGCCTCGCCGGCGATCCGGCCCAGCGCCTGCTGGTGGAGCTGTTCCAGGGGCGGACGCCGGCCGCTTCTCAGCAGGGTCGCCACCGCCTTCATGTACGTCGGCACGGCCACCTCCCTGCGGGCGGGCGGCGGCGCGATCCGGCCGTGGACCACGGTGGTGCGGCCGGAGTCCAGAGCGTTCGCCCGCAGCCACTCCCAGGTCTCGGCGTCCGCGTGCAGATCGAGCAGCAGGGTCGTCGAACCGGCGGGGCGCAGCCGGAGTTCCTCCCGGATCCAGTGCCAGGGCAGGCCGGTGTAACGGACCGTGGAGGGGGTCGTCCGGGCCAGCGCCAGGTGCGGAAGCCGCTGGCGGCGGTCGAGTTGGAGCTGTCCGGTGACGAAGACGGTGAGCGGGCCGGGAGCCGCCGCGGCGGCCCGCAGCCGGGTCAGTACGGCCTGCGGCTCCAGGGGGTCTGCGAGTTCGACGACGTTGGCCGTGTCCGTGCCCGACAGCACCGACGGCGGGACAGCGGCGAGGACGGGGAGCACGGACGCCGCGTCCACCAAGCACCCCTTGCCCGCCGGGGCGGCGGCGAGCAGCAGCACGGTTCCTGGCATCGGTCCCTCCCCATCCCCTGTCGATCACGTACGGCAGCACCGTAACCGCTGCGGCTGCAAAGGTGGGCCTCAGGACTGCAAACGTGCCCTTCCGCCCCCCGTCCGCCGCACTGCCCCTCCCTTTCCCACGTGCCAGGCCCCCTCCCACGTGCCAGGCCCCCTCCCACGTGCCAGGCCCCCCTCCCACTTGCCAGGCCCCTTCCCCAGGTGTGCATTGGTAGGGAGGCGAGGAGAGAGAGGAGCACTCTCATGGCTCATGCGGCATCCACGTCCGGCGGAATGATGGGGCGGGTCCGGGCGAACCGGGCCGCCCGCCCCACCCGTACACCCGACCTCTTCGACGAACGCGTCCACACCGCGGGGCGGTACGGCATCCCCGTGGTGCTCGGACTCCTCTACGGCTTCTGGGCGGCCGCCAACCGCCGTGGCGGCGGTGAGATCACCGGCTGGAACATCCTGTTCGGCTTCGTGACGGCCGCGGTGTTCATCGTGCTGTGCATCGCCGTCGCGACCTTCGCCCCGCTGCTCAAGCGGGAGCTGCACTCCCTGGTGAAGTCCGCCTTCGCCGGCGCCTCGATCGGCTTCCTCTACAGCCAGACCGGCGAGTCGGTCCTGCGCTCGGCCGCGCTGGGCGTGGTGGTGACGGCCGGCATCTTCCTCGTCTTCTTCTACCGCTACTACACACGCGAGGACGCCGTGGGCAACCGCGTCCGCTGACCGGGCGCGACGGCGCCGGTACACCCGTACGGAGTCGTCCCGCTCGCGGGTCCGGCGCCCGGGCGGTTGCCTGGGAGCGTGCCCTCACGCCTCAGGAGCGCCCTGTCGGCCGCTCTGATCGCCCTCGCCTGTCTCCTCGCGCCCTGCGGCGCGCTCGCGGCCTGGGCGGCGTACGGGCTCGCCGACACCGGCATGTACGTCACCACGATGGCTCCGCTGGCCGCGGACCCGAACGTCCGCAACGCCGTCGCGGACACGGTGGGCGCCGGGATCATGGACGAGGTCGGCGACCGGGCCGACGTACGCCCGATGCGTTCGGCGGTGCGCCCGTTCGTGCAGGACGCGGTGCGCTCCTTCACCCGCACCGAGGCCTTCCGCGCCGCCTGGGACGCCGCCAACCGGGTCCTGCACGACGCGGTGCTGCAGGCCCTGCGCGACGACCGCGAGGGCGATGTGACGGTCGACCTCGCGCCCGTCACCGCGCAGGTCAAGCAGCGGCTGGCCGACGACCACATGCCGCTGGCGAGCCGTATCCCGGTCGAGCACACGGCGGTCGACGTTCTCCCGGCCCAGGACCTGGACCGGCTCCGGAAAGGGTTCCACGTGCTGGAAGTCGCCGGTTTCTGGCTCCCCGTGGCGGCCGTCGTCTTCGCCCTGTCGGGCATCGCGGTCGCCGTCCGCCGCCGCCGGGCGCTCACCGCGACCGCCCTCGGCACCGCGCTCGGCGGCGCCCTGCTGGGCCTCGCGGTCGTCATCGGCCGCAATCTCACCCTGGCCGACCTGCCCGAGGAGGCCCGCCGTCCGGCCGCGGGCGCCGTCTACGACGCCCTCACCGAGACCCTGCGCGAGGCCGCCTGGCTGCTGGTCGTGGTCGGTGTGGGGGTCGCCCTGACCGCCTGGCTCAGCGGCCGTTGGAGCCAGCTCGTGCGACGCCGGCG
>NZ_JBEXXQ010000049.1:0-76604 GCF_040630525.1 Streptomyces sp. NPDC005799 | reverse complement strand
GCGAGGATCGCCAACGCCCGTTCCAGATCCGGCACAGCAGCCGACCCAAGTCCGAGCCTGACAGCATCGGGCGCCCGGCCGGAGCCCACGGCGAAGACGGCTCCCGGGGTCACGGCGATCCCGTGCCAGGCCGCCTGGCTGCTGGTCGTGGTCGGTGTGGGGGTCGCCCTGACCGCCTGGCTCAGCGGCCGTTGGAGCCAGCTCGTGCGACGCCGGCGAGGATCGCCAACGCCCGTTCCAGATCCGGCACAGCAGCCGACCCAAGTCCGAGCCTGACAGCATCGGGCGCCCGGCCGGAGCCCACGGCGAAGGCAGGTCCCGGGGTCACGGCGATCCCGTGCTCGGCCGCCGCGGCCGTGAAGGTGTCCGCGCGCCAGGGTGCGGGCAGGTCCCACCAGGCGTAGTAGGCCCGCGGATCGCACCGCACCCGGAAGCCGCCCAGCCATCGCCGAACCAGCCGCTGCCGGTGCCGCGCGTCCTCCCGCTTGGCGGCCACCAGCCGGGCCACCGTCCCGTCCTCGATCCATCGCACCGCCGCCTCCAGCGCGAACCGCCCCGCGCTCCACCCCCCGGACCGCACCACGTCCGCGACCTGCTCCGCCCGGTGCGGCGGTACGACGAGAAAGCCGACGGTGAGCCCGGGCGCGACCCGCTTGGAGAGCCCGTCGACGACATGGGTGAGCCCCGGGGCGTGGACGGCCAGCGACTCCTCCGCGCCGTCCGCCAGGAAGGACCAGATGCGGTCCTCGACGACCGGGATGTTCAAGTCCTCCGCGACCGCCGCCACCTGACGTCGGCGCGCGCCGCTCATGGTCACCGAGGTCGGGTTGTGCAGGGTCGGCTGGACGTAGAGGGCGGACAGGGGAGCACTGCGGTGGGCCGCGGCCACGGCGTCCGGGAGCAGTCCGTCCCCGTCCGTGGCGAGCGGCACCAGCGTGCCGCCGATGCGCCCCGCGATCTCCTTGACCAGCGGATACGTCAGCTCCTCGACGCCGACCCGGCCGCCCGGCCGGACCAGGGAGGCGAGGGCGGCGGCGATGGCCTGCCGGGCGTTGCCGGTGAACAGGACGCGGCCGGGGAGGCCGAGCAGGGCGGACGCCGCCTCGCGGGCCGGCGCGGTGCCGTCGGCGGGGGCCGGGCGGAGGGCGTCGGTCAGGATGTCGGGGCGGGTCAGTGGCGCGAGGGCCGGGGCGAGGAGCTCCGCCTGGCCCGGCGCGGAGGGGTAGTTGAGCTCCAAATTGACCGGTGCCGTGGTCGCCGGTTCGGTGAGCGCGCGTCCGCCCGGCCGCGGGGGAGCGGCCCGCACGAAGGTGCCGCGTCCGACCTCGCCGACGACCAGGCCCCGCCGGACGAGTTCGCCGTACGCCCGCTCCGCCGTCGACGCGGCCAGTCCGTGCCGGCGGGCGAACGTCCGCTGCGGGGGCAGGCGCTCGCCGGGCTGGAGCCGGCCGGCGGCGATGTCGGCGGCTATGCGGTCGGCGATGCGCCGGTAGTCGTGTCCCATGCGAGTCCCCCCTGACCTGTACGGATCGATTGCACCGAGGGCAAAGATCTTATTGCACCGAGAAGTTGGGCCGACCTAGGGTCGTGGTCATGGCGATCCCCCTGGTGCTGATCCACGGCCACCCCTTCGACCACACGATGTGGAACCCGCAGCTCGAGGCGTTCTCTCCCGGCCGCCGCGTCATCGCCCCCGACCTGCGCGGCTACGGCGGCGCCCCGGCCGGCCCCGAGGTGACCCGCTTCGAGGAGTTCGCCGAGGACATCGAGGCGCTGCTGGGCCGGGAGCGGGTGGAGACCTGCGTGATCGCCGGGCTCTCCATGGGCGGCCAGATCGCGATGGACTGCTACCGGCGGTTCCCGGACCGCGTCCGGGGCCTGGTCCTCGCCGACACCTTCCCGGCGGCCGACACCCCCGAGGGCGCCCGCAACCGCCACGCCATGGCGGACCGTCTGCTGCGGGAGGGCATGCGCGGGTACGCCGACGAGGTTGTGGAGAAGATGGTCACCCCGTACGCCGACGCCCGGGTCAAGGCGCACGTCCACCGCATGATGACGGGCACGTCCCCGGCCTCCGCCGCGGCGGCCCTGCGCGCCCGCGCCGCCCGCCCCGACTTCCGCGACCTGCTGACGAGGGTGGGCGTCCCCGCCCTGGTCGTCGTGGGCGAGGACGACGAGTACACGCCGGTGCGGGAGGCGGAGGCGATGCACGCGGCCCTCCCGGACTCGACCCTGTGCGTGATCGAGGGCACGGCCCACATGCCGAACCTGGAGCGCCCCAAGGAGTTCGACGAGGCGCTGCGGCGGTTCCTGGCGCGGATCGACGACCGCCCGTAACCTCGGGGTTCGTGACCTACTCAGCCCGGCGGCTCGGCGCCTGGTGCGCCGGGCTGCTGCTGGCCGCCGTCAGCGTGGTCGTGGGCTGCAGAGTCGCCGGCACCGACGGTGTCACGCCGGTCCCCCAGGTCCTCGCGTTCCTTCCCTGGCTGCTGGTGCCCACCGCACTGGCCGTGTTCCTCGCCCTCCTCGCACGGTGGCGGCTCGGCCTGGTGTGGTGTCTGGCGGTCCTCGCCCTGCTGGCGTGGTTCATCCGTCCGTACGGGCCGTCCGGCGAACCGCACGGCACCCCGCTCGCCGACTTCGAGGTGCTCACCTCCAACGTCGAGTTCGGGCGCGGCACCGGCTCCCTCGTCCCCGTCATCCGCGCCAGGAGACCGGACATCGTGTTCGTGGAGGAGTGCGAGTACACCTGCCAGGCCACCCTGCGCCGGGAGTTCGGCACCGACTACCCCTACCGGCAGGCCGTCGAGGCGGGCGGCTCCGGGGGCTCGGTCATCCTCAGCCGCTTCCCGCTGCGGGGCACGGCCCCCGTCACCGGCACGATGGGCATGCCCGGCGCCGTCGCCGACGTGCGCGGACACGCCGTACGGCTCCAGCTCGCGCACCCCATGCCCCCGCTGCCCGGCCAGGTCGGCCTGTGGGGCCGCGAACTAGGGCGGCTGCGGGACACGGCCGCCGCGACCCGCGCACCGCTGATCCTGGCCGGCGACTTCAACGCCTCCCAGGACCACGAGGCCTTCCGGCGCATCCTCGACACCGGTCTGCGCGACGCCGCCCGGCTCGCCGGCCACGACCGCACCCCCAGCTGGCCGGCCCGCACCGCCCCGGTGATCGGCGCCCAGATCGACCATGTGCTCGTCTCCGAGGAGTTCTCCGCGAGCGACGCCCGGTTCCTGCACGTGTCCGACACCGATCACCGCGCGCTGCTGGTGCATCTCACACTTCACCGGCAGGGATGACGGTCCGGCGTACCGGGAATGGCTGGAACTGGAGGGTGTGAGGGCCACACGGCACCCGCGCACCCCGGTCCCGGCGCTCCCGTAGCCGATTCTCAGCCACCGGAGACGCCGGAAACACCGACAAGCACCTCAGACGCCCCGGACGCCTCAGACGCCTCAGACGCCGATGTCGCGGCCGTCCCCGCGCCACACGGCGACCACGGCGGGCCGGGTGATCCGCCCTGGCCCGTCCGGCCAGGTACACGACGACCGCGTCGACGGCGTTGGGGCCGACGGACGCGAACCGCGACCCCCGCGCCGCCCTGCCCCGCCACCGGCTTTCCCGTACTCCACCCCGCTCGCGGCCCGCGCGCCCTGCGCACCGGAAACCCCACCCGCACCGACGACGGCGGCGGCCCCGACCACGGCGGCGACCCGCATCACTGAGCGCCGCTCCACGGCACCGGTGATGACGTCGCCGACGTACTCGTTGTCGCTGGCGTTGGGGACGTCGTGGAAACAGGCGTCACCGCACCGGCGGGGCAGGTGAGGGCCGACCGCCCACCCGAATGCGTCGTGATGATCGGCAGCAGCTTGCGCACTTTACCGTCCCCTTACTACTCCTTGGCGTGGACGTGACGATAGGAGGAAGTAGGTGCGGGGCATCGCCGAGAGATGAACGATGAGTGAACGCCCTTGGCTCCAGGCGCTATTGACACAGGACGATTTCCCTCTTCCGCCCCTGCCCAAGATCGCCATCTGGGGCCGCTAACCTTACGTGTCCGTCCTGGCCAGCGATTGACGGACTTCAACTCACGCGAAGGGTTGCGCACATGGGCATTCTCACTCTCCTGCGGAATGCGTTCGGCAGGTCACGCAAGGGGCGTGCCTCCGAAACAGAGGGTGCCGACGGAACGCCTTCGCAGACACCGGCACCCGCGGTCCCGTCCCCCTCCCCGGCCCCGGAACCGACCCCTTCCGCCCGCGTCCCGGAGCCCCGCACGGAGACCCCGGAACCGCCGAACGACGACGAACACGAACTGGTCTCGGCGGCCTTCGACAACGTCACCGTCCCGGCGCCGGCCCAGCCGACAGAGCCGGGGGGCACGGAGCCGACGGAGCCCGCGGAGCGGGCGACCGAGGAGTCGGCGGAGGAGCAGACGGCAGAGGCGCCGGTGGCGGAGGAGCCGACGGAGGCTGCGGAAGCGGCGCCTGCGCAGGAGCCGACGGAGGCGAAGGCCGCGGTCGAGGAGCCCGCGGTCGAGGAGCCGGCCGCTGAGTCGGCTGAGGTTGCCGAGGTTGCCGAGGTTGCCGAGGTTGCCGAGGTTGCCGAGGTTGCCGAGCCGACGGTGACCGCTGAGGCGGAATCCACGCCTGAGCCGGCCCCGACCGAGGTGGAAGCGCCCAAGGCGGAGGCCACCGAGCCCGAGACGACCGAGCCCGAGGCGGCAGAGCCGGAGGCGACCGAGCCCGAGGCGACCGTGCCGGTTGCCGAAGAGACATCGGAACCGCCGCTGACCGAGCCGACGGCTGAGGAACCGGTCGCGGAAGAGCTCACGGCAGCGGAGCCCGAAACCGCCGAGCCGGAGGCCGAGGCCGCGGAGGTCCCCGCCGAGACCGCTGACGAGGTGACCGCCGAACCCGAGCCCCAGCCGACCGCTGCCGCGGCCGCGGCCGCGATCGAACCCGTGGTCGCCGACGGCGAGGAGGCCCCACAGGGGCCACCCGCACCCGACGACGAGACCGTCACGGGTGGTGCGGGTGGGAACGAAACGGCCGAAGGCGAAGCCGAGGCCCCGGCCGACGACGGCAGCGGCAGCGACGCCGCGTCGACCGCCCTCACCAAGGCCAGCCTCACGGGCACCCGAGCCAGGGTCTACCTCGTCCTGGACCGCTCCGCGAGCATGCGCCCGTACTACAAGGACGGATCGGCCCAGGCCCTGGCCGACCAGACCCTCGCCCTCGCAACGCACCTCACCCCCGACACCCCCACCGTCCACGTCGTCTTCTTCTCCACGGAAGTGGACGGCACGACCGACCTCACCCCCGCCTCCCCCGAGAACGCCATCGACGAGGCCCACGCCAACCTCGGCCGCATGGGCCGCACCAGCTACCACGCCGCCGTAGAGGCCGTACTCGCCCACTACGACAAGAACGCCACCCCCGGCACCCCCGCCCTGGTGGTCTTCCAGACCGACGGCGCTCCCGACGCGAAGACCCCCGCCACCCAGTCCCTCACCGACGCCGCGAAGACCCACCCCTCGGTGTTCTTCTCCTTCGTCGCGTTCGGCGACCACGACAACAAGGCCTTCGACTACCTCCGCAAACTGAAGACCGACAACACGGCCTTCTTCCACGCGGGCCCGACCCCCCTGGAGCTCACCGACGCGGAGCTCTACGACGGCATCCTCATCGACTGGCGCCCGTAAGCACACGAGTACACACAGCACCACCACCCCCGTGCCGCCCGCTTCTCAGCCCGTAAAACGGGAGGCGGGCGGCATACACATGTCGGCTACGATTTCAAGGTTCGCCAAACCAGCAACGAAACCGACCTGGGAGCAGCCCCCGATGGCTCGACACCTCATCACCAGCGCCCTTCCGTACATCAACGGAATCAAGCACCTGGGCAACATGGTGGGGTCCATGCTCCCGGCGGACGTGTACTCCCGGTACCTCCGCCAGCGCGGCCACGACGTCCTTTACATCTGCGCGACCGACGAGCACGGCACCCCGGCCGAGCTGGCGGCGAAGGAGCAGGGCCTGCCCGTGGCCGAGTTCTGCGCCCAGGCGCACGACGCCCAGAAGGCGGTCTACGACGGCTTCGCGCTGGCCTTCGACTACTTCGGCCGGAGCTCCTCCCAGCAGAACGTCGAGATCACCCAGCACTTCGCCCGCCGCCTCAACGAGAACGGCTTCATCGAGGAGCGGGCGATCCGCCAGGTCTACAGCCCCGCCGACGGCCGCTTCCTCCCGGACCGCTACGTCGAGGGCACCTGCCCCCACTGCGGCTACGACAAGGCCCGCGGGGACCAGTGCGAGAACTGCACCCGCGTCCTGGACCCGACCGACCTGATCAACCCGCGCTCGGCGATCTCCGGCTCCACCGATCTCGAGGTCCGCGAGACCAAGCACCTCTTCCTGCTCCAGTCCAAGCTGCAGCACGAGGTCGAGGAGTGGGTCTCCCGGCACGAGGACGACTGGCCGCAGCTGGCCTCCTCCATCGCCCGCAAGTGGCTGAACGAGGGCCTGCACGACCGCGCGATCACCCGTGACCTGGACTGGGGCGTCCCCGTCCCGGCCGACACCTGGCCGGAGCTGGCGGCGGAGGGCAAGGTCTTCTACGTCTGGTTCGACGCCCCGATCGAGTACATCGGCGCGACCAAGGAGTGGGCGGACCTCGACCCGGAGAACCGGGACTGGAAGTCCTGGTGGTACGAGGCGGACGACACCGTCCGCTACACGGAGTTCATGGCGAAGGACAACGTCCCCTTCCACACGGTGATGTTCCCGGCCACCGAGCTCGGCGTCCGCGAGCCGTGGAAGAAGGTCGACTACGTCAAGGCCTTCAACTGGCTGACGTACTACGGCGGCAAGTTCTCCACCTCCCAGAAGCGCGGTGTCTTCACCGACCAGGCCCTGGAGATCCTGCCCGCCGACTACTGGCGCTACTTCCTCATCGCGAACGCCCCCGAGTCCGACGACTCCTCCTTCACCTGGGAGCACTTCACGGCGACGGTCAACAAGGACCTGGCCGACACCCTCGGCAACTTCGTCAACCGCGTCCTGTCCTTCTCCCGCAAGCGCTTCGGCGACGAGGTGCCCGCGGGCGGCGAGCCGGGCGAGGCGGAGCGGAAGCTGGGCGAGGAGATCGCCCGGCTGCTCGCCGAGTACGAGGCCCAGATGGAGTCCCTCCAGTTCCGCAAGGCCGCGGCGGCGCTGCGCGCCCTGTGGTCGGCCGGAAACTCCTACCTGGAGGAGAAGGCCCCCTGGCTGGAGATCAAGACCGACAAGGAGGGCGCCGCCCTCACCCTGCGCACCGCGATGAACCTCATCCACCTCTACGCGGTGGTCTCGGAGCCGTTCATCCCGACGACGTCGGCGGCCATGCGCCAGGCCTTCACCCTCACCGACGACACCGCCCCCTGGGTCACCGCGGACGAGGCGAAGTCCCTGACCTCGGTCCCCGCCGGCACCCCCTTCACGGTTCCCCCGGTCCTCTTCGCCAAGCTCACGGACGAGGACCTGGAGAACTACAAGGAGCGCTTCGGCGGCGAGGCCGCCTGAGCGGAGGGTCGGTGCTTTGCTGAAGGTCTTCCTTTGCCATTCATCGGGCGACAAGCCCGATGTACGGCTCTTACGGACGATGTTGCAGTCCGAAGGGTTCGAACCCTGGCTGGACGAGGAGGAGATCCTCCCCGGTCAGGATTGGGACCTGGAGATCCGGCGGGCCATCCGCGCGTCGGATCTCATCCTGGTCTGTCTGTCGAAGGCCTCTGTGACCAAGACCGGTTACGTGCAGAAGGAAATTCGAATCGTCCTGGACGAGGCAGACCATCAGCCCGAAGGCACGATCTACCTGATTCCGGCGCGTCTGGAGAACTGTGACGTTCCGGAGCGGCTGCGCCGGTGGCAGTGGGTGGACCTGTTCACCGATGACGGGTACGGCAAGCTGCTCAGGTCGTTGCACCGACGCGCCGATTGGCCGGTCACCAGATCGACCAGGGCACCAGCCCGGCCCCCAATCCAGGTGGCCCGTACCGCGCCAGTCCCGATCGACGCGCCCTCGCCGACAACCAAGTACCCGGGCACGGTCAGATACGACGGCTTCTACGAAAAGGCGAACGACGAGTCCACAACGTTTCTCCGATTTTACAGCGACGGCACCGTGCTGAGCGTGGGGAGCATCGGAACCGCCTCGCAAATCGTCTCGTGGTTCAACCGGAATCACAGCGCCCCGAGCAAGGGCACATATGACATCAACGGCAGCCACATCAAGTTCGCCACCACCAGCGAATCCGGCACCGTCGAGTACACCGGTACCATCGGTGACGATGGGGTTGTGCTGCATCTCCACGTCCTCAGCCACATCAACGGTTACGAGGCGGACGGCCTCTGGCGATTCAGCCCCGTCCGCGACATGCACGAGGACTCTCCCGCCAAGACGTGACCCCTGGTGCCGGCTGTGACTGCCAGTGACTCGGTGGAAGTAGCCTGAAACCGCTGTGGGCGGCACGCGCTGACGACGTGCAACCCGAGCACAGGGCAGTAGCGCGTGACCGTACGCAACCGCCCCTGGGTCGTCACCGACGTCCTCCGCTCGACCGCCGCCAGCGACGACCCGGCACGCGCTGCGGAAGCCGCCACCAGCCACCTGATCACGCTGTCCTCGCTGGAGAGCGACGGCCGCGACGAGGAGCTCCGGGTGGTGTGGGAGCTGGAGCAGGCGACGGACGTCCACGATCAGTACGAGCTGCCGTCTCCCCACGACGGCTTCGACAATCCGGGACGCCTGGACGCCTTCCTGGACTCCGTGCGCTGGGGTGCCATCGCCTCCGCCGACAAGACGGCCCTCCAGGCGCCGTTCCGCTCGGGCGTCGAAATCCAGGACTACCAGCTGGACCCGGTGGTCCGCGCCCTGTCTATGCCCCGCACGAACCTGCTGATCGCGGACGACGTCGGTCTCGGCAAGACGGTCGAGGCCGGTCTGGTGATGCAGGAGCTGATGCTGCGCCATCGCGCACGCTCCATGCTGATCGTGTGCCCCGCCGGCCTGACGCTCCAGTGGCGGGACGAGATGCGGGACAAGTTCGGTCTGGACTTCCGGATCGTGAACACCCGGATGCTGCGTGAGCTGCGCCGATCAGCCGGGCCGTACGCGAACCCCTGGACCCACCACCCCCGCCTGATCGTCTCCATCGAATGGCTGAAGCGTGAGCGCCCACTGCGGATGCTGCGTGAGCTGCTGCCGCCGGTCCCGGAGTACCCGCGCGCCTTCGACCTGCTGGTGGTCGACGAGGTCCACACGTGTGCGCCCTCGGGCACGGGCAAGTACGCGGTGGACTCACAGCGCACCCGGGCCGTGAAACTCCTCGCGCCGCACTGCGAGCACCGTCTCTTCCTCTCGGCGCCCCCGCACAACGGCTACCTGGAGTCCTTCACCGCGCTGCTGGAACTGCTCGACGACCACCGGTTCGCCCGTGGCGTCAAACCGTCCGAGGAGCAGTTGCGCCGGGTGATCGAAAGGCGCCTCGGAAACCTTCAATGACGGTGGTCTCTTCCCAGAGCCGGACGCCCTCTTCTGAGCCGAACGACACCCCCCAGCGCCAGTGATAACCAGGCATGGGGCGCGCGCAGTTGAGAGTCAGCTCCCCGACGTGTACGCCACGAAGGCCGCCCAGGCATCCGACACCAGCGCCAGGCGCGGGCTGAGCTCGCGGTACTTGGAGTCGCGGACGTGGATGGTGCCGGGGGTGGTGGCGACCTCGACGCAGGAGTCGCCGTCAGGGCCGCTGCTGTAGCTGCTCTTGAACCACGCCAGTTCGGAGGCGTCACCGGCAGTGGGCTTGCGGATCATGTTTCTCCCAGCAGTCGTTCGATGAGGACCAGCGACTCCCGCGGTGGAAGAGCTTGGGCCCTGATGGTGCCGTATCGCAGCTCAAGGATGCGCAGCTCCTTCAGGTCCGAAACCGGGCGGCCGTTGAAGGCACCATCGGAGCGCCCGACAGCCGTGCCGTCCTCGAACTTCAGCAACTCGATCCTGCCGCTCATGCCAGGATGCGGGGCGCTGTCCATCGGCATCACCTGAAGCGTGACGTTGGGCAATCGACCCACCTCCAGCAGACGTTCGAACTGCTGTTGCCGCACCATTTGTGCCTCCAACATTGCCGTTGGACACCGAAAACACTAGCGCGCCCTCGCGCGCCCAGTCCCGTATCCCGGGCAAGAACCACCCGCACGCGCGGCCGCGCTCCGGCGTCGTCCACGACAATGCCCGCCACACCGAGAACTTCACGGTGATCGGCAACCACCTCGCCCAGCACCCGGAGCTGTCGTTGCTCGCCATCGGGCTGGCGACCTACATCCAGTCGGTACGCCAGGGCACCTCCGTCGACATCAAGACCCTCGCCAACCGCTTCCCCGAGGGCCCCACCCGCATCGCCGCCGCCCTGCGCGAACTCGAAGCCCACGGCTACCTCAGCCGTACCCGCGAACGCACGCCCACCGGCCACGTCGTCACCCGCACGGTCTCCCGCAACCGGCCCGGACACCGGACCAGCACCCCCACCGAGAACTCCAGCGGGCCCGCCCGCCGCCCGGCCCCGGACAAACCCCCTCCGCGCAAGAAGCGCCTCCCGGCCGTGCCGCAGCCCGGATACACCTCCCCCGCCCTCCTCCAGGCAGCCATCGACGTCCTCGCCGGCCTACGCCGCCGCGACCCCCGTCTCCTCCTCTCCGCCACCGACGCCGAACACCTCGCTCCCGGCGTCGCCGCCTGGCTGGAACGCGACCTCACCCCCACCGCCGTACGCCACGCCCTGAGCGAGAACCTCCCGAACGAACCCCTGATCCGCCCGGCCGCCTTCCTGGCCCACCGTCTTACCGCCCAGTTGCCACCACTGCCCCCGGCACGGCCCCCGGTCCCACCTTCCCCGGAGCCCAGACACCCCCTCCGGTGTTGCACCGGCTGCGGCACGCCCTTCCGCGCCCCCGAACCCGGCCGCTGCCGCGACTGCCGAGCCGACCTGAAGGAGCCCGTGTGACCATGCGAGCCCTCGCCCCGTCCGGCCCGGATACCCTGGCAGGGGTACTCCTGGAGGACACCATGAGCACACTGGCCGACCACGGGCGCGAGCTGATCCCCCGCCCCGAGCAGACCCCTGACGCCCTGCGCGCGGCCCTCGCCGTCGTGGCTCCAGCGCGCCTGGAGGAGATGCAGGCCACGAAGGACGAGGCATTCGCCAAGGCCGTGGAGTGGGAGTCTCTGAGTCCCGTACAGAGCTGGGTCCTCCTTTGGTCCCGGGACATCGAGATCGCCCGCCGCCCCGAGCTGGCCGCCCGCTTCGAGCGCGCGCAGAGCACGCTGGAAGACGAGGATCCCGCGGTCGCACGGGAGGCTCTGCGGGAGCTGACCGCCGTACTGGACGAGGCCATGAAGGCAGTGCGCGGTTGAGCTGGAAGTGGGAGTACGCCTTCGGAGCGGAGGAAGCCGCCCGTACCGCGCCCGCCGACTTCTCGCCAGGGTGGCAAGCAAGGCTGACGAGCTGGTCAGAGCCGCCGAGGCGGTCCACATCCACGGACGGGCCGACCAGGGCGTCGACCCGAAGGGCGGCGATGCCATCGTCCCGGGCGGAATGTTCACGTATCAGGTCGTCGTGCGCAGCGAGCGCGTGTACATCGTCCAGATCACCCACTTGGGGTTCTGAGGCCGGGCGCTGGCGGGGAGCTATTCCTGCCGCACCACGAAGCCCGTCACCTCTCGCATGCGCACACCCGTCCCCCGTGGCTTCAGGTCTCCGGTCACCGCCACTTCCAACCCATGCCTCCAGGCATCAGTGGCTCTGTCGATGTCCTCGGGACGAAGCTCCACTCGAACGCGTCGCTGACGTTGAGGGTCCTCGTGAAGGAGAGAGCCGTAGATCGTCGCCTCACGCGGGTTCACATCCCGGTGGAGTTTGGTGACCACACCGTGTAGGACCGCTCCCTCCTCCCGGCCGAGCCGCTCCCGCAGGTCCTGGGCGACCGCCTCCAGCGCCTCCGTTTGGCGAGGGTTGAACACTGAATCCTGCCGAAGCTTACGTGCTGGCTTGTGGCTTCGTGCTTCACGATGCCGCCATGGGCGAGGCGGCTTATGGGACGAGTCTGCCTGCGGCGCTGGGCGAGGAGCGGTGGCGTGATCTCCTGTCCGTGGCCTACTACCGTCAGGAGGGATGCTGGCCCGATCAGGATCAGCTCGACTCGCCACCTGCCGGGATCGCCGACGCGTGCCGAGCCACCGCGATCCGTGAATCACACGCTGAGCAGGCGCGCCGACTGGTGGACCAGTCCTGGCGGTCCAGTACCGGCAACGAGATTTATCTCATCGAGGACGTCCAGTTGCGCGAGGCGTACGGTCCGCTGATCGGCAGTCTGGCGGCCAGCCACTGGTGGCCGGTGGACCGGCTCGCCGACGAGTTCCGACGTGAGTGGGGCTCATGGCCTTGGCAACCACGCGACTGGACCATCGACCGGCTCAAGCTGGCCTGCATCCTGCGGCTCGCCGACATAACCCAGATCGACAGCCGCCGGGCACCTACCCTGCTGTTCGCGCTGCGCGAGCCGCAGGGCGTCTCTCGCGAGCACTGGCGCTTCCAGGAGCACGTCAGCCGCCCGGACCGCAACGGTGACCGGGTCACCTACACCTCACACCGGCCTTTTCTCCCAAGCGACGCTCCCTCTTGGTGGCTGGCCCTCGACTACCTGCGCGACATCGACTGGGAGCTGAAAACTGTCGACGCTCTCCTGCACGACCTTGGCCGGGACCGGCTCGCAGTGCGGGCGGTCGCTGGAGTCGACTCCCCCGAGCGCTTCGCCGAGCATTTTCGGGTGCAGGATTGGCGCCCCATCGACGCAACCATCAAGGTTTCCGACATCCCGGGGCTGGTCCGAAGCCTGGGTGGCGAGCAGTTGTACGGCGATGAGCCCGAGGTCGCGCTACGGGAGCTGATCCAAAACGCCCAGGACGCCGTGCTGGCACGCCGGGCGCTACAGCGCGGCTTCTCCGACGGGCGCATCGAGATACGGCTGCACCAAGCCGATGGCTCCTGGCACCTGGAGGTCCGTGACAACGGCGTGGGCATGGACGAGGAGACGCTCATCCATGGACTGCTCGACTTCGGCAGCAGCGGCTGGACTTCACCCACCGTCCGTAACCAACTGCCGGGACTCGCCGACGGTGGCTTCGCACCCAGCGGCCGGTTCGGCATCGGCTTCTTCTCCGTCTTTCTCCTCGGCAACCGGGTGGAGGTCATCACTCGCCGCTACGATGCCGCGAGCCGCGACGCCCGCCGTCTCACCTTCGATGGCCCCTCCCGTCGTCCACTGCTCACTCCTTTCCCCACCCAGGGCTGGGTCCCTGAGGGAACCACTGTTCGAGTCACCCTGAGCAAGTCACCCAACGACGTCAAAGGCCTCTTCCACGGAACCGTTGACGAACGGCTCTCCGAACTCGCCCAGCGGCTTGTCCTAGAGAACGCGGTCCCGATCCACACCTGGGAACCTGGTTCGACGGCGCCCGAGATCCTCACCCCGTTTTCGCTCGCCACAGGAGCGGCAGAGGAAGTTTTCGACCGCCTGTATCCCCCGCAGACCCACGGTCGCCGCATCGCGGAGGAGAAGCAACGCCTCCAGCTCCGTGACGATTTCGTCGGACAGGCCACAGAGTTGGTGGACGAACGGGGACGACGCACCGGCCTGGCCACACTCGGCAACGATCTTTATTACGCAGGACGGGGCAACTACCGAGGAATCGTCACCGTCAACGGGCTCCTTGCCGACGAGTCGATCTGCTTCGCGGGATACCTCGCCGGTCAGCCGAGCCGAGCCTCCCGGGACCACGCCGCTCTCGTTGCGACACAGGATGAGATGCGCCACTGGATGCGCAGCCAGGAACAACGCCTCCGCAGCACCGGACGCTTCGGGGACCCAGTTCAGCTGGAACAGGCCTACACCCTGTACGGCGCTTTCAACGGAATCTCAGACGACGTCGCCTTCGCCATCACGGCACAGGGCCTATTACGCCCGGCGGACGCTGCCCACTGGGTCGCCCAGCGCAACGAGGTGTTCATGGCCTTCGGTCTCCCCCTCGCAGTGCGAAGTCGGCCTCCGGAGGTCTATCACTATCTGTCCGGGCAGGGCGTTCAGCTGCCCGAGAACTGGGTCCTCACTTACAACAGAGTTGCCGACGCTCCTCTGTCCGAGGTCTTCCCACCGGTCATGAACCGCGACCCCGACTTCGAGTTCGCCCGCCACCACACCACGCCGACGTGGCAGAAGATGTGGTGGCGGATGTCCGGAAGCCTTGACGGACTCTTTCTGCGCGCTCTGTGCGAGGCCTGGTCGTGTACTCCCCAGTCCGTGCTCGCGCCGGTCGAACAGCGCCACTGGTCCGACGTTCGCCACCTGGACGATGAGAGCCTTGGCACCGTTCCCGGCTACCTGCTCCACCGGCCCGCGCCTACGACATCCCCGTGATCGGCTGCTCCGCGCGTCAGGACAGCACGCCCGCCCCCGTCGTCGACGTCAGTTCCGTCAGCAGGTTCTTGGCCGAGGACTCCAGGCCCGCCGTAAGGGTCGGCGTCCAGTTGACCGTGGTCTTGATCTTCTTCGAGTTCGCGGCGTTGTACGCGGCGACCAGGTCGGTCGTCGTGCCGTTGACGACGTTGCCGCTGCCCTTGATCGAGCCGGTGCCGTCGCCGCTGAGGAGCTTGGAGATCTTCTGGCCCGCGGGGATCCGCCAGTAGTTGTTCTGGGCCACGACCTGGGCCTCCGCCCGGGAGTTGATGCTGTACTGCAGGGCGTAGCCGTTCAGCGTGGCCGTTTCGTAGACGTTGTTGTAGATGTGGATCTGGCCGAGGCGGGACAGCGGCGCGCGCTGGACGATGCCCTTCCAGACGTTGTGGTGGATGCTCACCCGCAGCTTGCCGGTGCTGTCGCTGTCGCTCGCGCCGATCAGCATGGTCTTGTCGTGGTTGGTGAACTGATTGCGCTCGACGGTCACCAGGTCGGAGCCCTTGGTGATGTCCAGGGCCCCGTCGTGGACCTGGTACTCACGGCCGTAGTACTTGGGGTTGGCACCGTCGAAGTGCCCGGCGTCCGTGAAGGTGTTGTGGTCCGCCCAGACATGGGTGGCGCCGCGCAGGGTGACCGAGTCGTACTGCGAGTTCCAGTTGCCGCTGGAGCCGTCCGTCGGATCCCACTGCGGGAAGCAGTCCTCGGTGTGGGAGAAGGTCAGGTTGCGGACGATGACGTTGTCGACCTTCTGGATCTGCAGCATCCCGCCGGTGATGCCGGCCCTGGTGCCGGGCACGCCGACGATCGTGGTGTTGGCGGGCACCTTGAAGACGATGTTCGCGGCCTGCTTCTTCTGCGCGGCGGCCCGCGCCCTCTCCTGCGTGCCGGAGGGCAGCTTGGAGCGGCCGTAGGTGGCGGGGTCGTACGCCTTCAGGTACGACGCCAGTGAATATCCGGTGCCGGCCGCGTAGTTCGCGCAGGTCAGCTTCTTTCCGGACGCGTCGTTGTTCGCGTCGATCGTCCCCTTGACCTTGATGATCCGCGGGGCGGTGTCCGACACCGAGCCGAGCGCCTTCACCAGCTGGGCGCGGGTGGAGACGGTGAAGGTGTGCGCGGAGTCGGCCTTCGCGCCGCCGGTCGTGCCGGAACCGGAGGACGCCCAGCCGTCCTTGGCGGCGAGCGTCCGGTGGTACAGGTCGACGGTGGTCGTCCCGGCGTTCGCGTTCATCACGAGCACACCGGCACCGACCCCGGCGGCCACGACGGCGGCGGAGACGACGAGGGTGCGCCGCCTGCGGAGGGACCGGCGGTGGGAGACAGAGGCCACGAGGAGTTCCTTACGAGCGGTCGAGAGACATGTGCGGTTCGTGGAACACCCGTGAAAGGCGCTTCCGCTATCAAGTAGCCGCCGGGAGCAAGGAAGTTGCCGTGGCGGATCGCCTTCCTTTCCCCACCGGATCCCCACCCGCTTCCCATGCGTGGCCCATGCACTCCACGGCCGCGTTCCGTACCGGCCGGCACGTCTCGGCGTCGATCACCTTCAGCCGCAGCGCGAGCGGGATGCCCGGCTGCCCCTCCGTGACGTCCTGCCGGATCTTGTCGGCGTCGATGTAGTACGGCCCCTCGACCAGCTCGGAGGTGAGGGTGTAGCAGGCGTCGTCCTCCCGGTCGGAGGCCTCCGCGCCCGCCGTGAAGGCCCCGCCCACCCCGATCGCGGTCACGGCCACCCCGCCGGCCGCGAGGACCGTACGGCGGGCCACCTTCCTTCTCTCTTGCGGTGTCTGAGTGTCTGTCATGGCCAGCGACCGTAGGCGTGGGACGCCTGGCAAAAACATCGGAAAGAGCTGTGATTCAAGGGACTCATGCGAAAGGGCTCGAAACCGACGTCGGTTTCGAGCCCTTCGGTCCGCTGGGTTACTTCGGCTGCGGCTTGCGCACCTGAAGGTGCAGTTCCCTCAGCCGGGCCTCCTCCAGCTCCGTCGGCGCGCCCATCATCAGGTCCTGGGCGTTGCCGTTGAGCGGGAAGGCGATGGTCTCGCGGATGTTGGGCTCGTCGGCCAGCAGCATCACGATGCGGTCGACGCCGGGGGCGATACCGCCGTGCGGCGGGGCGCCGAAGCGGAAGGCGCGCAGCATGCCGGCGAACTTCTCCTCGACGGTCTCCCGGTCGTACCCGGCGATCTCGAAGGCCTTGAGCATGATGTCCGGCTCATGGTTCCGGATCGCGCCGGAGGACAGCTCGACACCGTTGCAGACGATGTCGTACTGCCAGCCCAGGATGTCCAGCGGGTCCTGGTTCTCCAGGGCCTCGAGCCCGCCCTGCGGCATGGAGAAGGGGTTGTGCGAGAAGTCGATCCCGCCGGTCTCCTCGTCCTTCTCGTACATCGGGAAGTCGACGATCCAGCAGAAGCGGAAGACGTTCTCCTCGAAGTGCCCGGCGCGCTTGGCGGCCTCGACCCGCACCGCGCCCATGATCTTCGAGACCTCGTCGAACTCGCCCGCGCCGAAGAACACCGCGTGCCCGGCGGCCAGCGACAGCCGCTTGGTCAGCTCGGCGACGTTCTCCTCGGTGAGGAACTTCGCGATCGGGCCGGTGAGCGAGCCGTCCTCGGCGACCCGCACCCAGGCCAGGCCCTTGGCGCCCAGCGAGACGGCGAAGTCACCGAGCTGGTCGAAGAACTTGCGCGGCTGTTCCTGCACGGCCGGCACCGGCAACGCCCGCACGTGCTTGCCGGCGAACGCCTTGAACTCCGAGCCCTCGAAGACATCGGTGATGTCGACGAGCTCCAGCTGGGCCCGCAGGTCCGGCTTGTCGGAGCCGTACTTCAGCATCGCCTCGCGGAACGGGATCCGCGGGAAGGGGGAGGTGACATGGCGGCCGCCGCCGAACTCCTCGAACAGCTCGGTCATCAGCTGCTCGATCGGCCGGAAGACGTCCTCCTGCTCGACGAAGCTCATCTCGACGTCGAGCTGGTAGAACTCGCCCGGCGAGCGGTCGGCGCGGGCGTCCTCGTCCCGGAAGCAGGGCGCGATCTGGAAGTAGCGGTCGAAGCCCGAGATCATCAGCAGCTGCTTGAACTGCTGCGGCGCCTGCGGCAGGGCATAGAACTTGCCCGGGTGCAGCCGGGAGGGGACCACGAAGTCACGGGCACCCTCGGGGGAGGTCGCCGACAGGATCGGGGTCGCCATCTCGTTGAAGCCGAGCGCCGTCATCTTGTGCCGGATCGCCGAGATGACCGCCGTACGCAGCATGATGTTGCGGTGCATGCGCTCGCGTCGCAGGTCCAGGAAGCGGTACTCCAGACGCCGCTCCTCGTTGACCCCGTCCTCGGCGTTGATGGTGAAGGGGAGCGGGGCGGCCGCGCCGAGCAGCTCGACCTCGCCGACCTCGACCTCGACCTCACCGGTCGGCAGCTCCGGGTTGACGTTCTCGGCGCCGCGGGAGACGACCTTGCCGTCGACGCGGACCGTCGACTCCTTGGTCACCTTGTCCAGTGCCTCGTAGGCCGGGGTGCCCGGGCGGGCGACGAGCTGCGTGATGCCGTAGTGGTCGCGCAGATCGATGAAGAGGATGCCGCCCAGGTCGCGCCGATTGTGCAGCCAGCCACTCAGCCGGACGTCGGTGCCGACGTCAGAGGCGCGGAGCTCGCCGCAGGTGTGGGACCTGTACCGATGCATCGTCGTTCATCCAGTCTTCGCGGATAGGGGGCCGTGTTTCACGTGAAACACCACCCAAGCGTACCGGGCACCGTAAGATCAGCTCCCCACCATTGAGGGCGGTCGTCCTGCGACGTCCAACCGCTCGGTTCCGGGCATCAAACCGCACGAACTGTCGATGATCGGTGGCACGCCTCGATCACCTCTTCATAAAGTGGGGCAATGCGCACTGGCGAGCCTCTGCCGCCCGTGGGGGAGGTTCTCGCCACCCTCGCGACCGGCCTGTGGCACTGGGACACCGCCACCGAGCTGGTCACGGTCGACTCCGAGGCGGCACGGCTGCTTGGCCTGCCCGCCGTACAGACCACCCTCACCGAGGCCCAGGCCCGGTCCCGGCTGCACCCGGTCGACTGGAACGAGATCATCAGCGTGGTCGGTCTCGCCGTCGCCGAGCGCACCCTCGCCGAGGTCCGCATCCGGATCATGGACGAGCACGGCCGGGTGATCCGCGTGGTCCGCTCCCGCTCCAAGCCGTCGTACGACAAGGAGCGACAGGCCTTCCAGCTGATCGGCACCCTCCAGGAGGTGACCGAACCGACGCCCGGCACACCGGCCGGGCGCAGTGCCGTCACGGGCGACTGGCGGCGCTCCCGGGAGGCGTTCCTGCTGGACGCGGGCCGGGCGCTGGCCGAGGCGCGCTCGACCGCGGAGGTGCTGCGGGTCGCGGCGGGGCTGTCGATGCCGGGATTCTCCCCGGACGGGCTCGCGGTGTTCGGCGTCGAGGGCGACCGGCTGACCATCGTCGGCCTGTACGGCTACCAGCCCGGCGACGGCGACCCGTTCTCCCCCATGCCCCTGGACACGGACCATCCGGCCGCCGAGGTCATACGCACCGGCCGTGCCGTCTATCTCTCCTCCCCCGCCGACTACAAGACCCGCTACCCGGTGATGTGGCAGCTGGTGGAGAGCTTCGGCCGCCAGTCCTGGGCCTTCCTGCCGCTGACGGTGGCCGGACGCACGATGGGCGCCTGGATGGCCTCCTTCGCCTATCCCGTCGCCTTCACCCCCGACGAACGCTCGGTGCTGACGACCGTCGCCCGGATGCTCGCCCAGGCCCTGTCCCGGGCCGGCGCCCAGGAGACCGAACGCGCTCTGACCGACGGCCTCCAGCGCTCCATGCTGCCGATGCTGGGCCCCCAGATACCGGGCATGACCGTCGCCGCCCGCTACGTCCCCACCGGCGGCGGCCTCCAGGTCGGCGGCGACTGGTACGACATGATCCCGCTGCCCAACGGCCGGTTCGCCCTGGCCATCGGCGACGTCCAGGGCCATGACGTGCGCGCGGCGGGTCTGATGGGCCAGCTCCGTATCGCCCTGCGCGCCTACGCCTCCGAGGGCCACCGCCCCGACGCGGTCCTCTCCCGCGCCTCCCGCTTCCTGCACGGCATGGCGGACAGCGACCCCGAGTCCCCCGACCTGCGCTTCGCGACGTGTCTGTACGTCGAGGCGGACCCGGTGACCGGCATCCTCGACATCGCCCGGGCGGGCCATCCCGACCCGGCGATCCGGATGGCGGACGGCACGGTACTGACCCGCCCGACGGCCGGCGGCCTCCCGCTCGGCATCGACCCGGACGCCGACTACCCCACCACCCGCATCACGCTGGAACCCGGCGAGACGATGCTGATCTGCACCGACGGCCTGATCGAGACCGGCGGTCACGACCTGGACAGCGGCTGGCAGCGCATCCGTACGATCCTCGAGGACCACAAGGGCGACCTGGAGGAACTGGCCGACGCCCTGGTCCAGGGCGTGCACGGCCCCTCTTCCCACCACACCACGGGTCCGCTCGCGGACCGGCGCGAGGACGACATAGCGGTGATGCTGCTGTGCCGCCCGGGGGAGGACGGCGGCCTCGACCACACACTCACCCCGGCGCCCACGGTCCGCCGCACGATGCTCTCCGTCGCGCAGGCCGAACCCGAACGCGTCGCGGTGGCCCGCCAGCACCTGCGTGAACTGCTCCACGACTGGCCCTCCCCGGACCAGGTCGACTCGGCGGTGCTGCTGCTGTCCGAGATGCTGACCAACGTCCTGGTGCACACGGACGCGGACGCGCTGATGCAGGCCGAGGTCCGGGGCGAGCCCGGGGGCCGCCGGATGCGCGTCGAGGTCACCGACACCAGCGACGACCTCCCGCACAAACGGCGCCCCGGCGAGATGGCCTCCTCCGGCCGCGGCCTGGTCCTCATCGAGCTCCTCGCCCAGTCCTGGGGCGTGGACCCCCGCGGCGAGGGCAAGAGCATCTGGTTCGAGCTCTACGAGGACGCGTAGCCCGCCCGCCGAGGGGGCCTTACAGGCCGCCCTCGGTCATCCCGTGCACGGCGGGAATGGTCCCCAGCCGGCCCTTCTGGAAGTCCTCGAACGCCTGCTGGAGCTCCTCGCGGGTGTTCATGACGAACGGGCCGTAGTGGGCCATGGGCTCACGGATGGGCTGTCCGCCGAGGAGCACGACCTCCAGGTCCGGCGTGTGGGAGTCCTGCTTCTCGTCCGCGCGGACGGTGAGGGAGGAACCCGCGCCGAACACCGCCGTCTGGCCCAGGTGGATCGGGCGCCGCTCGGCACCCACCGCACCCTTGCCCGCGAGCACGTACGCCAGCCCGTTGAAGTCCTCCCGCCACGGCAGGGTGATCTCCGCACCCGGCGCGAGGGTCGCGTGGATCATCGTGATCGGGGTGTGGGTGATACCGGGGCCCGCCTGACCGTCCAGCTCACCGGCGATCACCCGCAGCAGGGCGCCGCCGTCGGGGGAGGTCAGCAGCTGGACGTGGCCCCCGCGGATGTCCTGGTAGCGGGGCGTCATCATCTTGTCCTTGGCCGGGAGGTTCACCCACAGCTGCAGACCGTGGAAGAGACCGCCGGACATGACGAGGGCCTCCGGCGGGGCCTCGATGTGCAGCAGGCCGGAACCCGCGGTCATCCACTGGGTGTCGCCGTTGGTGATGGTGCCGCCGCCGCCCTGGCTGTCCTGGTGGTCGAAGATCCCGTCGATGATGTAGGTGACGGTCTCGAAGCCGCGGTGCGGATGCCAGGGGGTCCCCTTCGGCTCTCCAGGCGCGTAATCCACCTCCCCCATCTGGTCCATCATGATGAACGGGTCCAGGTGGCGGTAGTTGATCCCGGCGAACGCACGGCGCACCGGGAAGCCCTCGCCCTCGAAACCGCTGGGCGCGGTGGTGACGGCGAGTACGGGACGGGCCACGGCGTCGGCCGGGGCGACCACGCGCGGCAGGGTCAGCGGGTTCTCGACGGTCACAGCGGGCATGTCGGTACCTCCTTGTGCGGCCATTTTAGTTGAGCATTGAACTTTCTGCTACCCCACAACAGAGAGAGCCCGGAGGGCATTCCCTCCGGGCTCCCGGCTGCGCGAGCGGTTCAGCCGTACATTCTGCGCATCGCGAAGTCGACCATCTGTTCGACCGCCTTCGCGTCGAAGACCATCCGGTGCTCGCCCTCCATGTCGAGGACGAAGCCGTAGCCGGTGGGCAGGAGGTCGATGACCTCGGCCCCCGTGATCACGAAGTACTTGGACTCCTTGCCCGCGTACCGGCGCAGCTCCTTCAGCGAGGTGAACATCGGGATCACCGGCTGCTGGGTGTTGTGCAGGGCGAGGAAACCGGGGTTGTCGCCACGCGGGCAGTAGACCTTGGAGGTGGCGAAGACCTGCTGGAAGTCCTCGGCCGACATCTGCCCGGTGGTGAAGGCGCGCACCGCGTCCGCGAGCGACGGCGGCGACGGCTCGGGGTACAGCGGCGGCTGCTGGCCGTACCCGCCCGGCATCTGCTGCTGCGGCGGGACGCCGTACTGCTGCTGGGCCCCAACGTTCTGGTCGTAGCCGTACATGCACCACAGGGTACTGACCCCGCACGAGGGCTCGGTCACAGATGGCCGGATCGGGGTTGCTTCTTATTACCGACGGGTAGCATCATCGTAGCCACTTGTTGGTACGTGAACTAGCGCGAGGATCCACCAGTGCCTCGCCGATCTCTCTTACGGAGCCGTCGCCATGGGGCACTACAAGTCGAATCTCCGCGACATCGAGTTCAACCTCTTCGAAGTACTCGGACGCGACAAGCTGTACGGCACCGGACCGTTCGAGGAGATGGACACCGAGACCGCGAGGAGCATCCTCGAGGAGCTGACCCGTCTCTCGGAGAACGAGCTGGCGGAGTCCTTCGTCGACGCCGACCGCAACCCGCCGGTCTTCGATCCGGAGACCAACACCGCGCCGGTCCCGGCGTCCTTCAAGAAGAGCTACAAGGCCTTCATGGACTCCGAGTACTGGCGCCTGGGCCTGCCCGAGGAGATCGGCGGCACGACCGCCCCGCCCTCGCTGATCTGGTCGTACGCGGAGCTGATCCTCGGCGCCAACCCGGCGGTCTGGATGTACTCCTCCGGCCCGGCGTTCGCGCGCATCCTCTTCGAGGAGGGCACCGAGGAGCAGAAGAAGTGGGCGCAGATCGCGGTGGACCGCACCTGGGGCTCCACGATGGTGCTCACCGAGCCCGACGCGGGTTCCGACGTCGGCGCCGGCCGCACCAAGGCGGTGCAGCAGGAGGACGGCTCCTGGCACATCGAGGGTGTGAAGCGCTTCATCACCTCCGGTGAGCACGACATGGAGGAGAACATCCTCCACTACGTGCTGGCCCGTCCCGAGGGCGCCGGCCCCGGCACCAAGGGTCTGTCGCTCTTCCTCGTGCCGAAGTACCTGTTCGACTGGGAGACCGGCGAGCTGGGCGAGCGCAACGGCGTGTACGCCACCAACGTCGAGCACAAGATGGGCCTGAAGGCCTCCAACACCTGCGAGATGACCTTCGGCGACAAGCACCCCGCCAAGGGCTGGCTGATCGGCGACAAGCACGACGGCATCCGCCAGATGTTCCGGATCATCGAGTTCGCCCGGATGATGGTCGGCACGAAGGCCATCTCGACGCTGTCGACCGGCTACCTGAACGCCCTGGAGTACGCCAAGGAGCGCGTCCAGGGTCCGGACCTGGCGAACTTCATGGACAAGACCGCGCCGAAGGTCACCATCACCCACCACCCCGACGTGCGCCGTTCGCTGATGACGCAGAAGGCGTACGCCGAGGGCATGCGGGCGCTCGTCCTCTACACCGCCTCCATCCAGGACGCGATCGCCGTCAAGGAGGCGAACGGCGAGGACGCCAAGACCGAGCACGCGCTCAACGACCTGCTCCTGCCGATCGTGAAGGGCTACGGCTCCGAGAAGGGCTACGAGCAGCTCGCCCAGTCGCTGCAGACCTTCGGCGGCTCCGGCTTCCTGCAGGAGTACCCGATCGAGCAGTACATCCGCGACGCCAAGATCGACACCCTGTACGAGGGCACCACGGCGATCCAGGGCCAGGACTTCTTCTTCCGGAAGATCGTCCGCAACCAGGGCGCGGCGCTGAACTCCCTCGCCGAGGACATCAAGAAGTTCCTGGCGCTGGGCACCGGCGGCGAGGAGCTGGCCGGCGCCCGTGAGCACCTCGCGAAGGCGGCCGTCGAGCTGGAGGCGATCGTCGGCCTGATGCTGACCGACCTCGCGGCCACCGAGCAGGACGTCAAGAACATCTACAAGGTCGGCCTGAACACCACCCGCCTGCTGCTGGCCTCCGGTGACGTGGTCGTCGGCTACCTGCTGCTCAAGGGCGCCGCGGTCGCCGCCGAGAAGCTGGAGACCGCCTCCGCGAAGGCTGTGTCTTCTAAAGATGTGGCGTTCTACACCGGCAAGATCGCGGCGGCGAAGTTCTTCGCGGCCAACGTCCTGCCGGGCGTCACCGGCGCGCGCAAGCTCGCCGAGGGCGTCGACCTGGACCTGATGGAGCTGGACGAGGCCGCGTTCTAGTCGGGGCTCCGGTCCCGCCGGTTGTGGGTTCCGTCGTCGCCGGATCTGGGTAGCCAAAATTCCACATCGCCCTCACGAGGGCCCGCTCCCTGTACGCGGAGTGGGCCCTCGTACGTCGTTAAGGTGAACCCCATGAGCGAACCCCCCCGCTTCGACCGCGGCCACACCGACGACCTCATGTCCTTCCTGACGGCGAGCCCGTCGCCGTACCACGCGGTGGCGAGTGCCGCCGAGCGGCTGGAGAAGGCAGGGTTCCGGCAGGTCGCGGAGACGGACGCCTGGGACGGGACGAGCGGCGGCAAGTACGTGCTGCGCGGCGGCGCGATCGTGGCCTGGTACGTCCCCGAGGGCGCGGCGCCCCACACGCCGTTCCGTATCGTCGGCGCGCACACCGACTCCCCGAACCTGCGGGTCAAGCCGCTGCCCGACACGGGGGCGCACGGCTGGCGCCAGGTGGCCGTGGAGATCTACGGCGGCCCGCTGCTGAACTCCTGGCTCGACCGTGACCTGGGGCTGGCCGGCCGGCTGACCCTGCGGGACGGCTCGACCCGGCTGGTCAATGTCGACCGGCCGTTGCTGAGGGTGCCGCAGCTCGCCATCCATCTGGACCGTTCGGTGTCGGCGGAGGGCCTCAAGCTCGACAAGCAGCGCCACATGCTGCCGGTCTGGGGTCTGGGCAACGACGTGCGCGACGGCGATCTGATCGCCTTCCTGGAGGAGAGCGCGGGGCTCGCGGCGGGCGAGGTGACCGGCTGGGACCTGATGACGCACTCCGTGGAGCCGCCGGCGTACCTGGGCCGGGACAAGGAGCTTCTCGCCGGGCCGCGCATGGACAACCTGCTGTCGGTGCACGCGGGCGTGGCCGCGCTCGCCGCCGTCAGCGGCACCGACCTGCCCTGCGTCCCCGTACTGGCCGCCTTCGATCACGAGGAGAACGGCTCGCAGTCGGACACCGGGGCGGACGGACCGCTGCTCGGAAGTGTGCTGGAGCGGTCGGTGTTCGCGCGGGGCGGGTCCTTCGAGGACCGGGCGAGAGCCTTCGCGGGCACGGTGTGCCTGTCGTCCGACACGGGTCACGCGGTGCACCCCAACTACGCCGAGCGGCACGACCCGACGCACCACCCGCGGGTCAACGGCGGGCCGATCCTGAAGGTCAACGTCAACAACCGCTACGCCACCGACGGTTCGGGCCGCGCGGTGTTCGCCGCCGCCTGCGAGAAGGCGAACGTCCCCTTCCAGTCCTTCGTCTCCAACAACTCCATGCCCTGCGGCACGACCATCGGCCCGATCACCGCGGCCCGGCACGGGATCAAGACCGTCGACATCGGCGTCGCGATCCTGTCCATGCACAGCGTCCGGGAGCTGTGCGGCGCGAACGACCCTTATCTGCTGGCGAATTCGCTGGTGGCGTTCCTGGAGGGATAGTCAACCGAGCCGTGGCGCATGGGTGATGTCCGTCCGGGTACTCGGGTTCTACCGCAACGACCGGACAGGGAGGCGACACTCATGGGCCTCGGCGGGTGCATCATCCTCATCGCCGTGGGAGCCATCCTCACGTTCGCGACCGACTGGCACATGCAAGGGGTCAACCTCGACCTGGTCGGCATCATCCTGATGATCGTCGGCCTGATCGGGATCAGCACCTTCAGCGGCATCGCCCGGCGCCGGCGCGTCGTGGTACCGCCGACGACACCGGTCGTGGAGGAGGAGGTTCGCCACCGTCGTACGGACGGATACTCCGACGGATACGGCATGTGACGGACACACAGGGCAAGCAACGACAACCGTGAGCATTCCGTGATCAGGGGTGTCTTGTTGGCTTGTGTGAAAATAGTGAAGACTCCGGAGTGTTGTAGTGCCCGGGGGGTCGCACGTGCCGGGCGTGAACCATCAGCACACCCGGAGGGCTCCCCGTGCACCACCCGGCGGAGACGACCGCCGTGGCGCCCGTCCCGGGGCCACGGCCTTCGCGACGGCACGCGGCACGTCGCGCCCATGCCGCACCCGACGAACTCGACGGCCCGCTGCGGCTCGTGGTGCTGATCCCGGCCCACAACGAAGAGGACCGCATCGCCGACGCCGTCCAGGGCCTGTGGCGGCAGACCCGGCGTCCCGACCTGATCGTCGTCGTGTGCGACAACTGCACCGACGCCACGGCCGAGATCGCCGCCGCCCACGGCGCGCAGGTCTTCCACACCCAGGGCAACACCCACAAGAAGGCCGGCGCCCTCAACCAGGCCATCGCCTGGGTGCTGCCCCATCTCGAGGAACGCGACCTGCTGCTGGTCCAGGACGCGGACACCGTGCTCGACCCGTGGTTCAACGAGACCGCGATGGGCACCTTCAACCGCAAGGTCGGCGCCGTCGGCGGGGTGTTCTACGGCGAGGACGGCGGCGGCTTCCTCGGACTGCTCCAGCGCATGGAGTTCCACCGCTACGCCTGGGAACTGGAACGCTCCGGCGGCAAGGCACAGGTGCTCACCGGCACCGGCACGATGTTCCGCGCGCGGGTGCTGCGTGAGGTCCGCGCGGCCCGCCGGGCCGGGGTCATCGGCGGCGGCAACGGCTACTACAGTCTCGCCTCGCTCACCGAGGACGACGAGATGACGAAGGCCGTCAAGACCCTCGGCTACCGCGCCATGTCACCGGCCGGCTGCGCGGTCACCACCGAGGTCATGCCGACCCTGGGCAAGCTGTGGCACCAACGGCTGCGCTGGCAGCGGGGCGCACTGGAGAACCTGCGCGACTACGGCTGGACCCGGGTCACCGCGCGCTACTTCATGCAGCAGTTCATGATGGGCTTCGGCGCCCTGTGCTTCCTGGTCTATCTGACCTACATGGTCACCTACACGACGCTGTACGGCTGGCCCGGCTTCTCCCCGTTCTGGACGGCGATCGGGCTGCTCTTCGTGGTCGAGAAGACGGTCTCCGTACGGCGCGCCGGGCCTCGAGCGGTGCTGGTCGCCGCGCTGATGGTCCCCGAGATGCTCTACGACCTCTTCCAGCACGCCGTCTACTTCACCTCGCTGTGGGGGCTGGTGCGCCGCAGCGAGGAGAAGTGGGTGGCGACCTGACACCCCCTTGACCCACCCCCCGCGAACCAACCCCCGCACACCGCTAGGAGAAGCACGACATGTACGGAAGAGTGATCGGCGCCGGGACCACGGGCGCCGGCGGCGCCACCCTGGCCGCCACGGGCATGTGGATGAACAGCATGGCGCTGCTCGTCACGGCCACCACCCTGATGGCCGCAGGGGTGGCCCTGTTCAAGCTGGCGCCGCGCACGCGCCGCCGCTGACCCCGGTCAGCCGGCCGAATCGTCCATTCCGGCCAGTACCAACGGCAGCCGGTCCGCCCCGCCTTCGGTGAGGCGGACCGGAACCCCCCAGTCCTGCTGGTGGACATGGCAGGCCGGGTAGGGGTTGTCCGTGTCGTCGTCGCAGGACGCGGCCATCGCGGAGACGTGCAGGACTCCTTCCGCGATCCCGGGGGCGAGCTCCAGGGTGCGGGAGAGGTCGGTGCCGGCGCCCTCGCCCTTCAGCAGGAGCCCGGGGGGCGTCGACGACACCAGCAGGCGGGTCGAGGGGCCGTACCGGGTGTCCAGTTTCTGGCCCGCGGGAGCCTGGAAGATCACGTCCAACAGGAGCCTGCCGGGGGCGACTTCGGTGGCGGCTCGCCGCGTGCGGTGGGCCACCGACTCCACCCGGACCGCCTCCTCCGGCAGACGCAGCCGGGTCAGCCTGTGCCGCGCCGACTCGACCACCACGATGTCCTCGCCCACCAGCACCGCGTCGCTCGGTTCGCGCAGGTCGGTCGCGAGGGTGGTGACCTCGCCGGTCGAGGGGTCGTAGCGGCGCAGGGCGTGGTTGTAGGTGTCGCTCACGGCCACCGAGCCGTCGGGGAGGGCCGTCACGCCCAGCGGGTGCTGGAACAGGGCCTGTCCGGCCGGGCCGTCGCGGTGACCGAAGTCGAACAGGCCCGTGCCGACGGCGGTGCGGACCGTGCCGTCGAGGTCCACCCAGCGCAGGGCCGAGGTCTCGGAGTCGGCCAGCCAGAGCCGGTCGGCGGTCGCCGCGAGTCCGGAGGGCTGGGCGAACCAGGCCTCGGAGCCCGGGCCGTCGACCAGCCCCTCGTTGGTGGTGCCGGCCGTGACGGCGACCGTCCCTCCCCCAGAGCCGAACGCCTGGGCGGTGCCCCCAGCCGGGTCGTACGCCCACAGCTGGTGGACGCCGGCCATGGCGATCCAGACCTTGCCGCCGAAGAGGGCCACGTCCCACGGGGAGGAGAGGTCGATCTCGCGCGCCGGACCCGACGTGGGCGAGCCCTGCCACCACTGGCGTCCGGTGCCGGCGAGCGTGGTGACCTCGCCGGTGGCGAGGTCGAGGCGGCGCAGGGCGTGGTTGACGGTGTCGGCGACGACGACCGCGGCCTCGTCGAGGAGGGCGAGGCCCTGCGGCTCGTTGAAGGCCGCCGCCTCCGCCGAACCGTCGGCGAACCCGCGCGCACCGGAGCCGATGCGGCGCACCACCGTCTCCCCGTCCGCCGCCAGCTCCACCAGCTGGTGCCGGGTGGTGTCGCTGACCAGGAAGGTGCCGCCCGGCAGGACCAGCGCCTTGCCCGGGAAGCGCAGGGTGGTCGGCTCCGGCTCCGGCGCCACGTACGGCCCGTCGCCGCGCCGCAGCGTCCCCTTCGCCTCGTGCTCCGCCTCCAGCTCCGTCACCAGCCGCTCGATCGCGTGCACATGCCCCTCACCGGCGTGCTGCGCGACGACGTACCCCTCGGGGTCGATCACCACCAGCGTGGGCCAGGCCCGCACCGCGTACTGCTTCCAGGTCGCGAGTTCCGGATCGTCCAGCACCGGATGCGCCACCCCGTACCGCTCCACGGCGTCGGCCACCGCCGCGTGCTCGGCCTCGTGCGTGAACTTCGGAGAGTGCACCCCGATCACGACGACGGTGTCGGCGTGCTTCTCCTCCAGCTCCCGCAGCTCGTCGAGGACGTGCAGACAGTTCACGCAACAAAATGTCCAGAAGTCGAGTACGACGATGCGTCCACGCAGGTCGGACAAGGTGTACTGCTGGTCGCCCGTGTTCAGCCAGCCGCCCTTGCCCACCAGCTCGGGGGCTCGGACGCGGACGCGTCGGGGAGGGGAGTCGGTCATGGCTCAAGAGTGCCACCCGCCACTGACAGTCACGAAAGCGCGTGGCCCGTCGTCGCGTCCACGTGGTCGGGGATCTCCTCGTGGTGGTCGCCGACCGTGAGGGTGCCGGTGGGTTCGAGCATCAGGATCTCCGCGGGGATCGGGGCGTAGGGCTTGTGGTGGGTGCCGCGGGGGACCGTGAAGACGGAGCCCCTGGGGAGGACGACCGTGCGTTCGCCGGAGGGTTCGCGCAGGGCGATGCGGAGTTCGCCGTCCAGGACCAGGAAGAACTCGTCGGTGTGGTCGTGGACGTGCCAGACGTGCTCGCCCTCGACCTTGGCGACGCGGACGTCGTAGTCGTTGACGGCGGTGACGATGCGCGGGCTCCAGCGGTCCGTGAAGGACGCGAGGGCGGCGGACAGGGAGATGGGTTCCGTGGTCATGGGTCCATCGTGGGGGTGGGCCGGGACGGTGCGTGAGTGCTAGAAATCGCATATGCCGCAAGGATCCTCTCAGCCCCCTCCGCACCGGGTCGCGGTGATCGTCGACGAGGGCACCAACCCCTTCGAGGTGGGCGTGGCGACCGAGCTGTTCGGGCTGCCCCGGCCCGAACTGGGGCTCGCGGGGCCGCTGTACGAGGTGACGGTGTGCGCGCCCGCGCGTGAGGTGCGGATGAACCACGGGTTCTTCACGTTGACCGGGCTGCCCGGGCTGGACGCCGTGGACGGGGCGGACACCCTCGTCGTCCCGGGGCGGCCCGACAACGTCGTCCCGCGCGCGGAGGCCGTACTGGAGGCGATCCGCCGCACGCACGCGCGTGGCGCCCGCGTCGTCAGCTTCTGCACCGGGACCTTCGCGCTCGCCGAGGCCGGGCTGCTGGACGGGCGCCGGGCCACCACCCACTGGCGCTGGGCGGACCTGTTCCGGGAGCTGCATCCGAAGGTGCTGCTGGAACCGGACGTGCTGTTCGTCGACGAGGGCGATCTGCTCACGGCGTCGGGCAGCGCGGCCGCGCTCGACCTCGGGCTGCACATCTGGCGCCGGGACCACGGCGCGGAGCTCGCGAACGCCGTCTCCCGGCGGCTGGTCTTCGCCTCGCACCGGGACGGCGGACAGCGGCAGTTCGTGGAGCGGCCCGTGCCGGACGTGCCCGACGAGTCGCTGGGACCGCTGCTGGCCTGGGCGCAGGAGCGGCTGGGCGAGCCGCTGACGGTGGCGGACCTGGCGGCCCGGGCGGCGGTGTCCCCGGCGACCCTGCACCGCCGTTTCCGCGTCCAGCTGGGCACGACCCCGCTGGGCTGGCTGACCGGGGAACGCGTCGCCCTCGCCTGCCGTCTCATCGAGCGCGGGGAGGAACGGCTGGACGTCGTCGCCGCGAGGAGCGGCCTGGGCAGCGCCGCCAACCTCCGCGCGCGCGTGCGGCGCGAGACTGGGCTCAGCCCGTCGGCCTACCGGCGGCGTTTCGGGCCGACGCCCGGGGAAGAGGTGGGGACATGAGATTCCAGGTACGCGACCGGCTCCTCGGCTTCGGCGAGGACTACTGGATCGAGGACGAGCACGGCGGCAAGGTCTTCCTCGTCGACGGCAAGGCGATGCGCCTCAGGGACACCTTCGAGCTGAAGGACACCCAGGGGCGGGTCCTGATCGACATCCACCAGAAGATGTTCGCCCTGCGCGACACCATGGTGATCGAACGGGACGGCGAGACCCTCGCCAAGATCAAACGTAAGCGCCTGTCGCTGCTGCGCCACCACTACCGGGTGACGCTCGTAGACGGCACCGAACTCGACGTCAGCGGCAAGATCCTCGACCGGGAGTTCGCCATCGAGTACGACGGTGAGCTGCTCGCCGTCATCTCACGCCGCTGGCTGCACATCCGGGACACGTACGGCGTCGACGTCGTCCGCGACGACGCGGACCCGGCGCTGCTGATTGCGGTGACGGTGTGCGTGATCCATCTGGCGGAGAAGGAACGCGAGGAGGACTGACGCCTTACGGAGCGCGGCTGAGGGCTTCCGGACGCTCGGAGGCTGAGGCCTTCCGGACGCTCGGAGTGCGTGAGCGAGGCTTCCGGCCGGCCTCAGAACGCGTGCGGGGGCTCCAGGCCCAGGACGCGGTCCTTCAGGGCCGGGAACTGCTCCCGGGTCGCCGCCACCTTCGCCGGGTCGAAGTCGACGGTGAGCACCTCCTCGCCGGCCCCCGCCTCGGCCAGCACCTCGCCCCACGGATCCACCACGATCGAGTGACCCGCCTGCGGAACTCCGGCATGCGTCCCGGCCGTTCCACAGGCGAGCACGAACGCCTGGTTCTCGACCGCCCGCGCCTGGGCCAGCAGCGTCCAGTGCGCCCGGCGGCGCTCCGGCCAGCCCGCCGGGACGACGAGGGTCTCGGCGCCGGAGTCGACGAGCGAGCGGAACAGTTCGGGGAAACGGAGGTCGTAGCAGGTGGCGACGCCGAGGGTGGTGTCGGGCAGACGGACCGTCACCAGCTCGCGTCCGGCACCCATCAGCACGGCCTCGCCCTTGTCGAAGCCGAAGCGGTGGATCTTGCGGTAGGCGGCGGCCAAGTCGCCGGAGGGTGAGAAGAGGAGGGAGGTGTTGTAGAGAGGGCCCGCAGGGTCCTGTTCGGGGATCGAGCCCGCGTGCAGCCACACGCCCGCGTCGCTCGCGGCCTTCGCCATCGCCTCGTACGTCGGCCCCTGAAGCGGCTCGGCGTCGGCGGCGAACCGCTCGTACGCGAAGGCGCCCGTGGTCCACAGCTCGGGCAGGACGACGAGATCCGCCCCGGCCTGCTCCCGTACCAGCGAGGCCACCCGACGCCGACGGGATTCGACCGATTCGCCCTCGTTCACGTCGATCTGGAGCAGAGAGGCGCGCACACTACCACCGTCCTGGCATTCGAGCCGTCCACACGGGCCTACGATCGTCACACGAAAGCACTGCCGGGGTGCCTCACAGCAGCGTAACTTAGCGTTCCAAGACACCCGCCGACAGCAGCCGCCACCTCCCACTGGCAACGCCGCCACCACCGCCCGTGTACCGACCGCCGAGGGGTCCCGTTCCGTGAGTCTGCATCCCACCCTCCAGCCCTACGCCGACGCCTGGACCCACTCCATCGAAGCCATATCCGAACTGGTGGGGCCGCTCGTGGAGGGAGAGTGGAACCGGCGCACGCCCTGCCCCGGCTGGTCGGTCCGGGACGTGGTCTCCCATGTCATGGGCCTGGACTGCGAGATGCTCGGCGACCCGCGCCCCATCCACACGCTGCCGCGGGACCTGTTCCACGTCACCAACGACCTCCAGCGCTACATGGAGATGCAGGTCGACGTCCGCCGTCACCACACGGCGCCGGAGATGACCTCCGAGCTGGAGTACGTGATCATCCGGCGCAACCGCCAGCTGCGCAACGAGTCGCGCGCCCCGGGCACCAAGGTGCGCGGTCCGCTCGGCACCGAGCTGACGCTGGAGAAGGCCATGCGGGGCCACGCGTTCAACGTGTGGGTGCACGAGCAGGACCTGCGCGCCGCGCTGGGCCGTCCCGGCAACCTCGACTCCCCCGGCGCGCACATCGCCCGGGATGTGCTCCTCGGCGAACTGCCCGCGGTGGTGGCCGAGCGGGCGAACGCGCCGCGCAGTTCGGCGATCGTCTTCGACGTGCACGGGCCGGTGGAGTTCCTGCGCACCATCAGGGTCGACATCCAGGGCCGCGGCACGCTGGAGACGGCCCCCGCGCTCGGGCCCGCCGCGACCTTCACCCTGGACTGGGAGACGTTCGTACGCCTGGCCTGCGGCCGGGTGACGCCGGAGGCGGTGGCGGACCGGGTGAAGGCGGAGGGCGATCCGGAGCTGACGGCGGCCGTCCTGCGCAACTTCGCGGTGACGCCGTAGTCCGCGTCGCTCGGTTCAGCGGTCCTCGGTGACGGAGGTGGCCACGCCGTCGGCGATGACGACCTTCGCCGCCACGCCCTTCTTGGCTGCGGTCTCCAGCTGGTCGAGGGTGCACGTGGACATCGACTGCGACATGGGGCTGCCGCAGATGCCGCCGGCGCCGTGCACGACGGTGTCGTTCGCGACGTAGAAGGCCTGCGGGGTGCCGCCCTGCTTCGGGGCGACCGTGTACTTGCCCGGGGCGAGGTAGGAGACGGTGCCGTCGTAGGTGGCGTTCACGCCCGAGCCACCGGTGCCGCCGCTGTCGACGTCGTGGCGTTCGCGGACGACGGTGGCGACGCCGTTCCTGATCGTGACGTCGGCGGTGACGGGGGCCTTCCTGGTGGCCGTCTCCAACTGGTCGAGGGTGCAGCGCGGACGGGCCTCGGAGCGGGGGCTGCCGCAGATCTTTCCGGCGCCGTGGACCTCGGTGTCGGTGGTGGTGAAGAAGGCCTGGTCGGTGCGGCCGGGGACATGGACGGTGTACTTGCCGGGGGCGAGGTAGCCGACCGTGCCGCCGGTGACGGTCGCGCTGACGCCCCGGGCGGTGCCGGAGGCGGTGGTCCGGGCGCTCGTGCCGGAGACGTGGGAGCGCTTCGAGGTCTTGGACACCTTCGAGGTCCCCTTCGACGAGGTCTTCGACGTCGACGTGTGCTGGGAGTTGCCGCCACCGGTCGTGCCACCGCTGTGCGAGGAGCCGCTCTGACACGCCGTCATCAGCAGGCCGGCCGTGATCGCGGCGGTGACGAGGGCGGCCTTGTGCAGGTGGCGGTACATCGGGGTTCCCTTCGGGAGCGTCGGAAGCGAGTACGGCGTTCGCTCGTTCGACGACTATGAGCTCCCGAAGGCCCCGCAGGTCACGCCCGTCCCCGCTTCACGACACCCCTGTCACACGCCCATGACACAGCGACACGTCGGCTGTGAAGGCCCGTTGGCATGAACCGGAGGGTCACACGGCTACGCGAACCGTCTCCACCCGGTTCACGCGGGCACGTGCACCGTCTCCACCCGGCTGGCCACCAGCCGCTCCCGCTCCCGCCGGGCGACCCGGCGCCGCAGCCGCAGGATCTGGCTGACGCCCAGCGCCTGCAGCACGAACACCGAGGAGAAGGCGATGGTGTAGTCGTCTCCGGTGGCGTCCAGGAGCACGCCGATCAGGAACAGCGTCGTCATCGAGGCGACGAAACCACCCATGTTGGTGATCCCGGAGGCCGTGCCCTGACGCTCCGGCGGGTTGGCCGGCCGCGCGAAGTCGAAGCCGATCATCGACGCCGGGCCGCACGCCCCCAGCACCGTGCAGAGCGTGACCAGCAGCCACATCGGCGCGTGCTCGCCGGGGTAGGCCAGCGTGACCGCCCACATCAGGGCCGTCGCCCCCACTGTGCCGAGCGCCAGTGGCAGCCGGGCCGTGTGGTGCCGGGCGACGATCTGGCCGTAGACCAGCCCGACGACCATGTTCGACAGGACGACCAGGGTGAGGAGTTCACCGGCCGTGGCGCGGGACAGGCCCTGCGCCCGGACCAGGAACGGCAGGCCCCACAGCAGCAGGAACACCATCGCCGGGAACTGGGTCGTGAAGTGCACCCACAGACCCAGCCGTGTCCCCGGCTCCCGCCAGGAAGCGGCGATCTGGCGTCGTACGTACGCGGCGCCCTGGTGCGGGAAGGGCTCCGGCTCGTGGCCCTCGGGGTGGTCCTTGAGGAACAGCAGCATCAGGACCAGGACGACGACACCGGCGACGGCGCTGCCCGCGAAGGCCGGCGTCCAGCCGACGGCGTGCAGCAGGCGGGCCAGGACCAGGGTGGAGACCAGGTTGCCCGCCATGCCGACCAGCCCCGCGAGCTGCGCGACCAGCGGGCCGCGGCGGACCGGGAACCAGCGGCTGCCCAGCCGCAGCACGCTGATGAACGTCATCGCGTCGCCGCAACCGAGCAGCGCTCGGGAGGCGAGGGCCGTGCCGTAGGTGGGCGAGAACGCGAAACCGAGCTGCCCCGCCGTGAACAGCACGGTGCCCAGGGCCAGCACCTTCTTGGTGCCGAGCCGGTCCACCAGCAGGCCTACCGGTATCTGCATGCCGGCGTAGACCAGCAGCTGCAGGATCGAGAAGGTCGACAGCGCCGAGGCGTTCACATGGAAGCGGTCGGCCGCGTCGAGGCCGGCCACGCCCAGGGACGTACGGAAGATGACGGCGACGAAGTAGACGGAGACGCCGATGCCCCAGACGGCGATCGCGCGCCGGCCGCCCGGAGGATCGCCCGGGAGGGTGGCCGAGGAGGAGCTCATCGCACCTCACCCCGGGCCAGGTGCGAGAACCAGCCCACATGCCGGTGGACGATCCCGACGGCCGCCTCCGCGTCCCCGGAGCGCAGCGCCTCGAGGATCTCCTCGTGCTCGACGAGGGTCTTGGCGATCCGGTCGGGGTGCGAGTGCATGATCGCGACGCCCATGCGCAGCTGGCGGTCGCGGAGCTGGTCGTAGAGACGGGAGAGGATCTCGTTGCCGCCGCTGCGGACGATCTCGGCGTGGAAGCAGCGGTCGGTGACCGCGACCCCGGCGAGGTCGCCGTCGGCGGCCTGCTGCTTCTGCCGGGCCAGCAACTCCTCGAGCCGCTCGACGAGGCCGGCCGGAGCGGGTACCGCCTTCCTCGCCGCGTGCACCTCGACCAGCAGCCGGGTCTCGACCACGTCCGCGATCTCCTGCGCGGAGACCGGCAGAACGAGGGCGCCCTTCTTCGGGTAGAGCCTGATCAGCCCTTCCACCTCCAGGCGCAGCAGCGCCTCGCGCACCGGGGTGCGCGAGACCCCGACGGCCTCGGCGAGCTCGCCCTCGGTGAGCAGGGTCCCGCCCTCGTACCGGCGCTCCAGGACGCCCTGCTTGACGTGGGTGTAGACGCGGTCGGCGGCGGGCGGTCGCTTGGCGGTCAGGGTCCCCGGGCTGCTCATGCGAACAGCATAGATACATCACGTACGCATGAGGGATCCGGTCCACCATCCGGACGGGCGTGGAGAGATCCGGGCGCACAACATGCGGACGAATCACCCGTCACGGGAACCCCACACAGCAACGGTGCAACCAACTGTGCTATTTACGTGTCTCACACGTGCGGCCCCATTCGCTCCCCATCCAACTCGGCCGCATATCAGGGGCTTTCAACCTAATCGGGGTATTTCAGTTGATTACCGCCATCACCGGCACCAAGGGCAGCCGCCTCCGCCGAGCCGCCGCGGTCACCGTCACCGCCGGCGCCGTTCTCGCGGCCGGGGCCTTCGCCGCGGCACCCGCGCAGGCCGTCACCACGCCCTCGATCGTGGCCAAGGGCGGCTACGTGATGAACAACGCGAACGGGTCGACGCTGTACACCAAGGCGGCGGACACCAAGCGTTCGACGGGCTCGACCACGAAGATCATGACCGCCAAGGTCGTGCTCGCGCAGTCGAACCTGAACCTGGACAAGAAGGTCACGATCCAGAAGGCGTACAGCGACTACGTCGTCGCCAACAACGCCTCCCAGGCCCACCTGATCGTCGGCGACAAGGTCACCGTCCGTCAGCTGCTGTACGGGCTGATGCTGCCGTCCGGCTGCGACGCCGCGTACGCGCTCGCCGACACCTACGGCTCCGGCACGACCCGGGCCGCGCGCGTGAAGTCGTTCATCGGCAAGATGAACAAGGCCGCGTCGGACCTGCACCTGACGAACACGCACTTCGACTCGTTCGACGGCATCGGCAACGGCAACAACTACTCGACGCCGCGCGACCTGACGAAGATCGCCAGCAGCGCGATGAAGAACGCCAACTTCCGCGCGGTCGTCAAGACGAAGTCGTACACGGCGAAGACGATCACGAAGACGGGCTCCACCCGCACGATGGCCGCCTGGACCAACACCAATGGCCTGCTCAGCAGCTACAGCGGCACGATCGGTGTCAAGACCGGCTCGGGTCCGGAGGCCGGCTACTGCCTGGTCTTCGCCGCGACGCGGGGCGGCAAGACGGTCATCGGCACGGTGCTGTCCTCCACGTCCATCCCGAACCGCGAGGCGGACGCGAAGAAGCTGATGAACTACGGCTTCGCCAAGCTCGGCTGACCCCGAGTCACCGTCCTGCCCGAAGGGCCCCTCGTCACTGGCGAGGGGCCCTTCACCCATGTACAGCCACCGGCAAGCGGAATCGTCGAACTTCGCTCGCACAAGTGAACATCAATACGCCAGCTGGCATATTCGATTTCCTCCGCCCTAGGTTCCGCAGCGGAGGTGGTTCACATGAACGAACCCAGCAAGCAGCCCGACGCGGGCAAGCGACAGGACGCGATCGACGTCAGCGACTTCGTGTATGCGGCGACGGGGGCCAGGATCCGACGGCTGACCATGCCGGGCGGTGCCCACTGGTTTCCGGCGGTGGATGTGTGCAAGCAGTTGGGACACACCAACCCGCAGAAAGCCCTGTCAGATCACGTCCCGGCAGAGCATCGAGACATTCTCGAGACCCTAACTGGAGGTTACGGTCTCAGCATTCCCGCAGGTAGAGAGTGGCGTCGAGACCTGAACGTCATCTCTCTCCAGGGCCTGATCCTTCTGGTCAACGCGTGCACGAAGCCCGCCTGCCTGCCCTTCAAGCAATGGGCCGCCGAAGTGATCGAGACCGTCCAGAGGGAGGGCTCCTATACCCTCGAAGAAGCCGAAGTGCAGTCCCCCGAACCCGGCGCCCCCATCGCATACGCCATGCCGGAGCAGGTCGCCGAAGCGATCGTGCGGCTGGAGGAACGCAATCTCCAGGCCGACGAACAGTTCGCAGTCACGCAGCACAAATCGCTCGCCCTGCAACAGGAGATCGTGGACACGCAGCAGAAGATCGCAGGCACACAACAGAAGATCGCCGACACCCAGCAGGAAATGCTCGATCTGCAGCGCGCCACCCTCGCCGCACAGCAGACCATCGCCCTGGCAATGGAACGCATCGCGGACCGTCTCGACATGCTGGCCTTCCAGCGTCCGGCACCGCCCACCGCCGACAGCCCCGCACCACCGACCACGGAATCCGTTCTGGCCGACTGGCGTCGAAGGCTGGCCGTGACGGAGGACGTCTGGACCGTGGCCGTTGTCATCGCACCGGTGCTCGTCGAGGAGGGTGAACTCCGGCAGCCGCTCGAAGTGATCGCCGCCCGTACGGGGTTGTCCGTGCAGCGAGTCAACGAGTGCCTGCGACTGCTGCGCAAGCACGCCTGCATCCGACCGCAGGGTGCATCCGAGGACGGGGCGCCGGTCTACGTGCTGAACTGAGCCGGGGCCGCTGAATGAACAAAGGGACGGCCGCAATCCGAAGTTGCGGCCGTCCCTACATGTTTCAACTTACCCCGCCCCGCAGGCACCTCACGCCCAGCTGATCAACCTCTTCGGCTGTTCCAGGATCGCCGCCACGTCCGCGAGGACCTTGGAGCCCAGTTCGCCGTCGACCAGGCGGTGGTCGAAGCTGAGGGCCAGGGTGGTGACCTGACGTGGCTTCACCTTGCCCTTGTGGACCCACGGCTGGAGCTTGATCGCGCCGACCGCGAGGATCGCGGACTCCCCGGGGTTGAGGATCGGCGTGCCCGTGTCGACGCCGAAGACGCCGACGTTGGTGATGGTCACCGTGCCGCCCTGCATGGCGGCCGGGGACGTCTTGCCCTCGCGGGCCGTGGAGACCAGCTCGCCCAGGGACTCGGCGAGCTGCGGCAGCGTCTTCGCGTGGGCGTCCTTGATGTTCGGGACGATCAGCCCCCGAGGAGTGGCCGCCGCGATACCCAGGTTGACGTAGTGCTTGAGGACGATCTCCTGGGAGGCCTCGTCCCAGGAGGCGTTGATGTCGGGGTTCCGCTTGATCGCCACCAGCAGGGCCTTGGCGATCAGCAGGAGCGGATTCACCCGCAGACCCGCGAACTCCTTGTCCTGCTTGAGCTCCTCCACCAGCTTCATCGTCCGCGTCACGTCCACCGTCACGAACTCCGTGACGTGCGGCGCGGTGAACGCCGACCCGACCATCGCCTGCGCGGTCATCTTGCGGACACCCTTGACGGGGATACGCGTCTCACGGGCCGTGTCGTACGTCGGCACGGGCGCGGGAGCGACCGCAGGCGCGGACGGTGCCTCCACCGCCGCTTCCGGCGCCTGCGTCGAGGCCACCGCCGCGTGGACGTCATCGCGGGTGATGATGCCGTCGGGGCCGGACGGGACCACCGTCGCGAGGTCGACGCCCAGGTCCTTGGCCAGCTTGCGCACCGGCGGCTTGGCCAGCGGCCGGGGCTTGTCGGCCGTAACGGCGGTCTCGGCGGCCGGCGCCGGCCCGCCGTGGCCGTTGAGCTCGGTCTGGACCGCCGTCGACGCCTGGGAGACCAGGACCTCCGGGCCCTTGCGCGGCCGGCGCCTGGTGGAGGACGTCGCCACGCCATAGCCCACGAGGACCGGCTGGCGGCCCGAACCCTCGGGCTTCTTCTCCTCGGCGGTCTCGGCAGGGGCGGCGGTCTCGGCCGGCGCCTGGGCGGGAACCTCGGCGGGAGCCGCACCGCCGGAGACATCCACCGCGATGATCGGCGTGCCCACGTCGACCGTGGTGCCCTCGGGGAAGTGCAGGTCGCGCACCACGCCGTCGTACGGGATGGGCAGTTCGACGGCCGCCTTGGCCGTCTCCACCTCGCACACCACCTGGCCGTCGGTGACCGTGTCGCCGGGCTGCACGTACCACTTGAGGATCTCCGCCTCGGTGAGCCCCTCGCCCACGTCCGGCATCTTGAACTCGCGTACGGACGCTTGCGTCATCGTCGTCACGACCCTCTCCTCAGTACGCCAGGGCGCGGTCGACGGCGTCGAGCACCCGGTCCAGGCCCGGCAGGTACTCCTCCTCCAGCCGGGCCGGCGGGTACGGGGCGTGGTAGCCGCCTACCCGGAGCACCGGTGCCTCCAGGTGGTAGAAGCAGCGCTCGGTGATCCGGGCGGCGATCTCCGCGCCCGAGCCGAAGAACACCGGTGCCTCGTGGACGACGACCAGCCGGCGGGTCTTCTCCACCGAGGTCTGGATCGAGTCGAAGTCCAGCGGGGAGATGGAGCGCAGGTCCAGGACCTCCAGCGACTTGCCCTCCTCGGCGGCCGCGTCGGCCACCTCCTGGCAGAGCTTCGCCATCGGGCCGTACGCGACCAGGGTCAGGTCGGTGCCCGTGCGCACGGTCCGCGCCTTGTGCAGCGGGCCGGGGATGGCCTCCGGGTCGACCTCGGCCTTGTCCCAGTACCGGCGCTTGGGCTCGAAGAAGATCACCGGATCGTCGCTCTGGATGGCCTGCTGCATCATCCAGTAGGCGTCCGAGGCGTTGGAGGGGCTGACCACCTTCAGACCCGACACGTGCGCGAACAGGGACTCCGGGGACTCGGAGTGGTGCTCGACCGCGCCGATGCCGCCGCCGTACGGGATGCGGACGACGACCGGGAGCTTGACCTTGCCCAGGGAACGCGCGTGCATCTTGGCGAGCTGGGTGACGATCTGGTCGTAGGCCGGGAAGACGAAGCCGTCGAACTGGATCTCCACGACCGGGCGGTAGCCGCGTAGCGCGAGGCCGATCGCCGTGCCGACGATGCCGGACTCGGCGAGCGGGGTGTCGATGACGCGGCTCTCGCCGAAGTCCTTCTGCAGGCCGTCCGTCACCCGGAAGACACCGCCGAGCTTGCCGACGTCCTCGCCCATGACGAGCACCTTGGGGTCCGCGTCCAGGGCGCGCCGCAGCGACTCGTTGATCGCCTTGGCCACCGCCATGGTCTTGGATGTCGACGTCCTGGATGTCACGGTCTCCGCCATGTCAGGCCCCCTCTCCGTCCGCGAACGACGCCTGGTAGGCGGCGAACTGGGCTCGCTCCTCGTCGACGAGCGCGTGCCCGTCCGCGTACACGTTCTCGAAGATGGCGAAGTGGTCCGGGTCCGGCATGGCACGGACCGCCTCGCGCACTCGTCTGCCCAACGCCTCGGACTCGGCCTCGAGTTCCGCGAAGAATCCCTCGTCCGTGTGGTTTGAGGTCTCCAGGTACCGGCGAAGCCGCAGGATCGGGTCCTTCGCCTCCCAGGCCAGCCGCTCCTCGTCGCCCCGGTAGCGGGTGGGGTCGTCGGAGGTGGTGTGCGCGCCCATCCGGTAGGTGTACGCCTCCACCAGCGTGGGTCCCTCACCGCTGCGGGCCCGCTCCAGCGCCCACTTGGTCACCGCGAGACAGGCCAGCACGTCGTTGCCGTCCACGCGGACGCCAGGGAAGCCGTAGCCCTGGGCGCGCTGGTAGAGCGGGACCCGGGTCTGCTTCTCGGTCGGCTCGGAGATCGCCCACTGGTTGTTCTGGCAGAAGAACACGACCGGTGCGTTGTAGACCGCGGAGAAGGTGAACGATTCGGCCACGTCGCCCTGGCTCGACGCACCGTCGCCGAAGTAGGCGATCACCGCGCTGTCGGCGCCGTCCTTGGCGACGCCCATCGCGTAGCCGGTGGCGTGCAGCGTCTGGGAGCCGATGACGATCGTGTAGAGGTGGAAGTTGTTGCTGTTGGGGTCCCAGCCGCCGTTGTTCACGCCGCGGAACATGCCCAGCAGGTTGGTCGGGTCGACCCCGCGGCACCAGGCGACGCCGTGCTCGCGGTAGGTCGGGAAGACGTAGTCGTCCTCGCGGGTGGCCCGGCCGGAGCCGATCTGGGCGGCCTCCTGACCCAGCAGCGAGGCCCACAGGCCGAGCTCGCCCTGGCGCTGCAGGGCGGTGGCCTCGGCGTCGAAGCGACGGGTGAGGACCATGTCGCGGTAGAGACCGCGCAGCTCTTCCGGGGTGATGCCGGCGACGTACTTGTCGTACTCGGCGTTCTTCAGGCGCTCGCCCTCGGGCGTCAGCAACTGAACGAGTTCGGGCTTGGTGCTCGGGGACTTCTTCGTCCCGGCGCTGCGTCGCGGCTTGCGCGCGGCGGCAGTGCTCTCCACGGTCACGTGTGCTCCTCCGTCGGTCCGGCCCCCGGGGTTGCCGGGTACCAGTACGGCTCACCTGTTCCGACACCCGTGCACGGGGTGGGTGCCACTCGGCCGGAACAGGCGTGACAAGGTGCCCCGGCGAGCGCCCTGCACAAGGCACGTTACCCAGTGCTCCACATCTCTGTGAAACCCCTCCTGACCTGGGATTTTGCTTGGATTTCCAAGTAAATCCCGAGAGTCCGGAACTTGTCCTGGTCACAGCCTTGCAGGGGGCCGGAACAACGGCACGTTATATCGGTGACCGAGGTCACGGGAAGGGTTTCCGTGTCGGACTTGCGCGGACACGGCATGGAAAAATCCCGATGGTGGCCCTGAAGGCCACTTCGAGCACATGGTGTGACCGAATGCGACTGCCTGTGACAACGCCCAGCTCACAGCCCCGGCTCGTGCCCTAGCATCTGCCGCGTGCCGCGCTCCTCCGTACCACCCCACGATCCTCACGCGCCCCCGTTGGGCGCTCTGTTGCGCCAGTACTCCGCCGGTTCCGCCCTCGCCTGTGAGCCCGTCGAACAGGGCCTGCTGAACCGCGGCTACCGCCTGTGCACCACCCGGGGCCGTTACTTCCTCAAGCACCACTTCGACCCCGAGACCGCCGACCCGGCCGCGATCGCCCGCCAGCACCGGGCCACCCAGCGGCTGGCGGATCTGGGCGTCCCGGTGGCGCCCCCGCTGCCCGGCAGGGACGGGCGCACGGTCGCCGTCGTCGGCGGGCGCGCGTACGCGCTGCATCCCTGGGTCGAGGGACGGCACCGGCACGGCGGCCAGCTCACCGCCGGGCAGTGCGCGCGGCTGGGGGCGCTGCTGGGGATCGTCCACGCCAGCCTGGAGCGCGTGATGCCGCCCCGTGCGCGGGCACGCGCCTCGGATCCGGCCACCCCGCATCCGCCCGCCCCGGATCCGGCCGCCTCGGATCCGGCCGCCTCGCATCCGCCCGCCCCGGACGCGCGCGCCGAGAGCGCCGACCCCGCCGACACCTTCACCCTCATCGACGACCTGCTCGGCCGGGTGCGCCGTCACCGGCCCGCCGACTCCTTCGACGAACTCGCCCGGCACCGCCTCCTGGAGCGGCGCGCGCTGCTGGAGCAGCACGCCGACCGGCGTCCCCCGCGGGGCGGCTCGGTGGGCTGGGTGCACGGCGACTTCCACCCGTTCAACCTGCTCTACAAGGGCGACGCGCCGGCCGCGATCGTCGACTGGGACCGGCTGGGGCTGCGCCCGCGCGCGGAGGAGGCCGTACGTGCCGCCGCGATCTTCTTCGTACGGCCCGCGGGCACCCTCGACCTGCCGAGGGTGCGGGCGTACGCGCGCGCGTACCGGCGTACGGCGGGCGCCACGCCCTCCCAGCTCGCGGCGGCCGTCCACCGCGTGTGGTGGGAGCGGCTCAACGACTTCTGGATGCTGCGCTGGCACTACGAACGCGGCGACACCCGAGCCGACCCCCAGTTCCCGGCGGCCTCGGCCCTCGCGGTGTGGTGGACCCGCGAGTACGACACGGTGTGCGAGGCGTTCGCCGAGTGACGGGCGGGCAGGCCAGCAGGCTTACACGCGCGTGAAGAGCCCCGTGAGCGGCACGCGTGCGGGAGCCCGTCACCGGCCCACCGCGCGCGTGGTCGTCGGGTGCGCCCGGAGTCAGCCGAGGCCGCCGAGCCCGCTGGTCGGGCCGCCGCCCGTGGGGTCCGACGTGTCCGACGGCTGGGACGTCTCGCTGGGAGTGTCCGTCGGTTCCGAGGTCGTCGGCTTGTTCGTCGGCTGGCTGCTCGGCTGGCTGGTCGCGCTCCGGGACGGCGTGTACGACGGGGTGTACGACGGCGTGTAATCCCCGGACCCGGTGTTCGTGCCCGAGCCGTCGTCCGTGGAGGTGTCGGCGGACTGGTCCGTGGACTGGTCGCTCGGTGTGTCGCTGTTGGTGTCGTCCTTGGTGGTCTGCGAGGTGGTGGGCGTATGGGAGGTCCCGGCGCCGCCCCCGTCCCCGCCGCTCTTCTGCAGGGCCAGCGCGACACCCGCCGCGATGGCGATCACCGCGAGGACGGCCAGGATCCACAGCTTGCCGCGGCCGCTGCCCCTGTTGCCGTGCCCCTCGAAGCCGCCGTCGTCCCCGCCGCCGTAGCCGCCGCCCGGCAGGATCGGCTGCGGGATCTGCGTCGTGCCGGAGCCGTCGGCCGGGTGCGGCAGCACCTGCGTGCCGGCGAAACCGGCGGCCGGGGTGTGCCGGCCGTCGTGCATGTCGACCGGCCCGGTGTTCCAGGTACCGGTGTGGCCGCCCTGGTCGTACAGCATCTGCAGCCCGTACTGGACGAGGCCGCGCATCTCCTCGGCGGTCTGGAAGCGGTCGTCCGGCTCCTTGGCCAGTGAGCGCATCACGAGGCCGTCGAGCTCCGGCGGGGACTCCCCGCCCGAGATCTGCGAGGGCGGGACGGGCACGTCCTGGACGTGCTGGTAGACCACCGACAGCGGGGTCTCGCCGACGAACGGGGGCCGCAGGGCGAGGAGTTCGTACAGCAGACAGCCGGTCGCGTACAGGTCGGAGCGGTGGTCGACGGCCTTGCCGAGCGCCTGCTCCGGGGAGAGGTACTGGGGCGTGCCCATGACCATGCCGGTCTGCGTCATCGTCGTGGACGCGCCGTGCAGGGCGCGCGCGATGCCGAAGTCCATGACCTTGACGGCGCCGTTGTGCGTGATGATGACGTTCGCCGGCTTGATGTCGCGGTGCACGATGCCGTGCTGGTGCGAGTAGGCGAGCGCCTCCAGGACGCCGGAGACGATGATCAGGGCCTGCTCGGGCCCCGGCGCCTCGGCGTTGATCAGCAGGTCGCGGATGGTGCGGCCCTCGACGATCTCCATCACGATGTACGGCACCGACTGGCCGCCCACGTAGTCCTCGCCGGAGTCGTACACGGCGACGATCGCGTGGTGGTTGAGGCCGGCCACCGACTGGGCCTCGCGGGTGAAGCGGGCCTTGGAGACCGGATCCTCCGCGAGGTCGGCGCGCAGCAGCTTCACCGCGACGGTGCGCCCCAGGCGCACGTCCTCCGCGGCGAACACCTCTGCCATGCCGCCTCGGCCGAGTCTGCGGGTCAGCCGATACCGGCCGTCCCCGACAAGCCCGCCGTTACCCCACATCTCCGGCGCATCTGACATACCGCCGCCAGTCGCCTCGGGGTCGGACGGGCCCTGAGCGCGCTGCTGCTGCTCCATCAGTCCTCGCCGTCGTTTCTGCCCGCGGTGCGCGCGGTGTTGTTACGGTCTCCGTCGGCCACGCTACAGCCTCAACGCAAGCCGCCGGTCCGAGAAGGGGACCGGAACCGGCACGAGACGGACCGGCCATGAAACCGTCTTCCGGTGTGGTCGTGCAAATTCTGTGTACCGGCCGTACAGCCTCTGTAACGCTCGCGCGACGCTTCTTTCGCGTACGGTCACGGAACGGGCACCGCGCTTGACGTGTCAGTGCCCTCGGGCAGACTTGGCCGGGAATGAGCCATTCGATCAACGACAGCCGGGCCGGCGCCTGAAGGCCCATGGGGGACGCGGAACATGAGCCAGGACGCCGCACAGGGCCGTTACGCGGGCCGGGCGCTCGCCGGCGGCCGGTATCAGCTGCGCGACTTGCTCGGCGAGGGCGGCATGGCCTCGGTGCACCTGGCGTACGACGCCACGCTGGACCGGCAGGTCGCGATCAAGACACTCCACACCGACCTCGGGCGGGAACAGGCCTTCCGCGAGCGCTTCCGCCGCGAGGCGCAGGCCGTGGCCAAGCTCACGCACACCAACATCGTCTCGGTCTTCGACACCGGCGAGGACACCCTCGACGGGATGACCACCCCGTACATCGTCATGGAGTACGTCGAGGGCCGCCCCCTCGGCTCCGTGCTCGACGAGGACGTACGGCGGTTCGGCGCGATGCCCGCCGACAAGGCGCTCAAGGTCACCGCGGACGTGCTCGCGGCGCTGGAGATCAGCCACGAGATGGGGCTGGTGCACCGCGACATCAAGCCGGGCAACGTGATGATGACCAAGCGCGGCGTGGTCAAGGTGATGGACTTCGGCATCGCGCGCGCGATGCAGTCCGGTGTGACCTCGATGACGCAGACCGGCATGGTCGTCGGCACCCCCCAGTACCTCTCGCCGGAGCAGGCCCTGGGCCGCGGCGTCGACGCCCGCTCCGACCTGTACTCGGTCGGCATCATGCTGTTCCAACTGGTCACCGGACGGCTGCCGTTCGAAGCGGACTCCCCGCTGGCCATCGCCTACGCGCACGTGCAGGAGGAACCGGTCCCGCCCTCCTCCGTCAACCGCGCGCTGCCCCCGGCCGTGGACGCGCTGGTCGCCCGCGCGCTGAAGAAGAACCCGAACGAGCGCTTCCCGAACGCCGTCGCCATGCGCGACGAGTGCCTGCGCGTGGCCGCGTCCTTCCAGGCCGCCCCGCCGAACATCGTGCCGGGCGCCCCGACGCAGAGCGGCGCAGGTGTCGGCTCCGCCGTCTTCCCTCCGGTCGACACCTCGGCGCCCGGGCCGACCGGCCCGGTCCAGACGCCGTACCAGCCGCCGACGCCGAACCCGTACTCCACGCCCGCGCCCTCACCGTCGTACGGCTATCCGCAGCAGGGCGGCTACCCGACGCCGGCCGCCTACGGCGGGCAGCCGTCCACCCCGCCGCCGTACAACATCGCGCGGCAGCCGCCCACGCCCGCGCCCCCCGGCGGCGACCGGAGCAACAAGCCGGTCGTGGTGGGCGCGGTCATCGTGTCGATCATCGCGGTCACCGGGCTGCTCGCGGCCGTGCTGCTGCACACGGGCGGCAACAAGGACAAGGGCGCGAGCGGGGGTTCCAGCGCGACCGCGTCGACGAGGCAGGTGGCGGGCTACCGCGGCCCGGACACCTCGAAGACGATCGACAAGACGGAGTGCACCGAGCCGCAGGAGTCGTACGACGAGGCGGGCAAGATCCGGGTGCCCGACTTCCGGTTCAAGTACATCGGCTCGGTCAAGGAGTGCCTGCAGGCCGCGGGCTGGCAGCTGAAGATCGACAACCTGGACGAGAACACGTACGGCCAGGGCTCGGTGATCAACCAGTTCCCCGCGGCCGGCACCGACGTCGACCCGAAGAAGGTCGAGCTCGAGCTCGCCGTGTCGACAGGCAATCCGGCGTCCTGAGCCCCGAGGTGCGAAGGGCCCGGCGGTTCGGCCGCCGGGCCCATTCCTTGTCGTGGTCCGGGTGCTTACAGGTACGGTCCGCCCGAGCGGCCGGCCGCGGGGCCGCCGTCCTCACCCATGCCCGGGGAGACCCCCGGCGGCAGGGCGCGGCGCATCTGCTCCAACTGGGCCCGCGCGGCCATCTGCTGGGCGAACAGCGTGGTCTGGATGCCGTGGAAGAGGCCCTCCAGCCAGCCCACCAGCTGGGCCTGCGCGATCCGCAGTTCGGCGTCGCTGGGGGTGCCCTCGTCCTGGAACGGCAGCGACAGCCGCTCCAGCTCCTCCACCAGCTCCGGTGCCAGCCCGTCCTCCAGCTCCTTGACCGAGCTGCGGTGGATGTCCTTGAGCCGGGCCCGGCTCGCCTCGTCCAGAGGAGCCGCCCGCACCTCTTCCAGGAGCTGCTTGATCATGCTGCCGATCCGCATCACCTTGGCCGGCTGCTCGACCTGCTCCGTCACCGGAATCTCGCGGGAGTCATCGTCGCCTCCGCCGCCAATCGCCATGCCGTCCTGGCCCACGACCAGGATCTGGGGATTATCCGGCGACCGTTCGTTCCTCGGCATCTCCATGCCGCCATTGTCTCGCACCCGTGCATCTCATCACCGTGGCGCCCCCCCGTACGAGGTGATCCACCGTTCACGGCGTGAAGGTTTGCGTCACTCCTCCGCGCGCTCGGTGACCGTCAGCCGCAGCACCCGGGCCTCACAGTGGTCCAGCCAGCGGATCTCGGCCTCCGCGTGACAGATCAGCTGCTCCAGGACCAGCAGCCGTGCCAGCTCGTCCGGATGCCCGGGGGAGTCGGCCAGCGCCTGGGCACGCTGCCGTACGTGCTCGTGCAGCGCCTGCGACGCGTGCCGGCGCTGGGTCTCGACGACCTCGCGCACGTCGACGCCGGGCGCGGTGACCGCCAGGGCCAGCTTGATCGCCAGCTCGTCGCGCGGCGGACTCGCCCGCTCCACGGGCCGCCCGAACCAGGCCCGCAGCTCGGCCCGGCCCGCCTCCGTCAGCGTGTACAGCGCCCGTCCGCCCTCGTCCTCGCCGTCCTGCGCGACCATGCCGTCCCGCTCCAGCCGGCCGAGGGTCGTGTAGACCTGCCCGATGTTCAGCGGCCAGGTGCCGCCGGTGCGCGCCTCGAACTCGGTACGCAGCCGGGAGCCGTAGCGGGGGCCGCCTTCCAGGAGCGCCAGCAGTCCGTGACGTATCGACATACCAGGATTGTGCAGCCCGTCCGCGTTTTTGGCGGAGTCCGGAATGCCGGACGCGTGCGTCGGTGTGACCGTGGATGCATGACTGGATGGGCGCGTGCGATGCGGACGGCGGGGCTGCTGGTGGCGGTGGTGGCCGGGGTGATGCCGGGCGGCGCGGCGTGGGCTCACGGGGGCGGATCGACGGCTCATGGCTCGGGGTCGGCGTACGCGCGGCAGCATCCGTCGGCGCACAGGATCCTGCCCGCGCCCGATGCCACGCCGACGCACCAGCGCACACCCGCTCATGAACTCGCGCCGGCGTACGAGACCGTGGGGGCGCCCGGTTCCCATGGCGGGCCCGCGCCCGAGCATGTACGGCCCTCCGCCCCTGCCGCTCCCGGCGAGCCGTCCCGTGCCGGGAGCCGGGCCGGGGTGGGGCGGGAGCGGCCGGGACGGGCCGAGGAGCCGGCGACGGAGCAGGGCGAGGACACCACCGTGGCGGCCACCGACCCGGAGAAGGCGGACGGAGGCGACGACGGCGTCGCCGAGAGCGCCGACGCATCCGTGCCGTCCGAGGAGGCCGTTCAGGTCACCCCCACGCCCGCACAGCGGCCTCCGGGGCAGAGCGGGACGCAGGCCGTGGCCCCCGCCGAGCCCGTCCTGCGCGTCCTGCCGCTGGGCAGCGGACTGGTGCTGATCGGGCTCGGCCTGGGGCTGGCGTTCATCGGGCTGCGGCTGCGCCGTTCCTGAGACCCGTCAGCCCACGACGAGCAGCACCTTGCCGATGTGCCCGCTCTCCTCCACCACCCGGTGCGCGGCGCTCGCGTCGCTCATCGGGATCTCGCGGTCGACGACGGGACGGACGTGCCCGGCGGCGATCAGCGGCCAGACGTGTTCGCGTACGGCCGCCACGATGGCCGCCTTCTCACCCAGCGGACGGGCCCGCAGCGAGGTCGCGCTGATCGCGGCCCGCTTGCCCAGGAGCGCGCCGATGTTCAGCTCGCCCTTGACGCCGCCCTGCAGGCCGATGATGGCGAGCCGCCCGTTGACGGCGAGCGTGCGGACGTTGCGGTCCAGGTACTTGGCGCCCATGTTGTCGAGGATGACGTCGGCACCCGCGCCGTCCGTGGCCCGCTCCATCTCCTCGACGAAGTCCTGCTCCCGGTAGTTGATCAGGATGTCCGCGCCGAGTTCGGCGCACTGGTCCAGTTTCTCCTTGGTGCCGGCCGTGACCGCGACCTTGGCACCCACAGCCTTGGCCAGCTGGATCGCCATCGTGCCGATGCCGCTGGAACCGCCGTGCACCAGCAGGGTCTCGCCGGGGCGCAGGTGGGAGATCATGAAGACGTTCGACCAGACGGTGCAGACCACCTCGGGCAGCGCGGCCGCCTGCTTGAGGTCCAGCCCCTCGGGCACGGGCAACAGTTGTCCGGCCGGTACGGCGACCTTCTCGGCGTAACCGCCGCCCGAGAGCAGCGCGCACACCTCGTCACCGACGGTCCAGCCGGAGACGCCGGGACCGATCGCGGCGATACGGCCCGAGCACTCGAGGCCGGGGTAGGGGGAGGCGCCGGGCGGGGGGTCGTAGAAGCCCATGCGCTGCATGATGTCGGCGCGGTTGACGGCGCTGGCCACCACCTCGACCAGCACCTCGCCCTCCGCGGGCACCGGATCGGGGACCTCCTCCCACACCAGGGCCTCGGGTCCGCCAGGTTCGGAAATCGTGATCGCATGCATGAGGGGGACGCTACCCCTCACCGAGGGTGGGACTCAGCCCTGCCGTATCGGGCGGACGTCAGGGGCGATCTGACCGCCCGGGGTCGCCCGGACGACGGTGATCAGACGGTCCGTCAACTGCAGCGTTCCTACGGCCCGGATCGTCGTACCCGAGCACCCGGTGCCCACGTACGACGCTCACCACCAGGTCCTCCGTCTCACGCGGGCCCTTGCCGGCCTCGGCCTTGGTGACCGGCGTTCGACCATGTCGAGCCCGCTGCCCTGCTGGATGAGGTCCTCCATCACCATGCCGGCCGCCGGACTGAGCACGGAGAGGCCGAGCAGCCGTCCGGCCGCACTGGCGCTGGTGATCACCGCGGCGGCACCGGACTGTTTCAGCAGCGGCGCGTTCTCCTCCTCCCGCACGGCGGCCACGATCTTCGCGCCCCGGTTGAGCTGCCGGGCCGTCGGCGTCACCAGCACGGCCGTGTCGTCGCGCCGGGTCGCGATGATGATCTGGCGTGCCCTGTGCACCTCGGCCCGCTTGAGCACCTCGCTGCGGGTCGCGTCACCCATGACCCCGGCGTACCCGTCGGCCGCCGCCGCGTCGATCACCTTGGCGGCGGGATCGACCACGACGACCTGGTCCTTCCCCAGCCCCGTCGCGCAGACGGTCTGGATCGCCGACCGCCCCTTCGTCCCGAACCCGACGACGACGGTGTGATCCCGCTAAGGGCATGGACAACGACCTTGTGCAGCGCGCCCGTTGGGGTGACTCAGAGGGACAGAACTGGGCCGGTCAGGTCCGGCTGTCCTTCGAGGTCGAGGAGGGCCCGCCACCGCTGAGAGAGCAGGAGAAGAACAACCGGACGTACGTCGCGGGACGCGGCGGACGGTACGTCCACACCTACGAAGAGCCGGACCCGAGCGCCTGCAAGACATGCTGGCCGCCATCGCGCCGCCGCCCGCGGGGCAGACGCCCGCCTGGTCCGCCGGAAGCGAGATCTCCCCCATGCGCGCCGCAGAAGCCCGCACCCGGTTCCGGTGGCAGGGGTCCAGAGGCCGCAAGGCAACAGGACCGCCGCAAAATATGATGGCCGTACTGCGGGAAAATATCCACCTGCGGGGCCGCACGCGTCCACTTGGCGGCACCGAGGAAAGTTTTTCATACAGCGGTAAGTAAGGGTTGCGGCTGATCGGCAAAGGATAAGTGGGATCTGCACCCCAATTGACCAGCAGCCATCCGGCAAACCTTAAGGACATAGAAATCCCCCCGTTTCATACGATCACCCATAGGTCTGCCCGATACCTGCACAACGTGTTTGTCGGGCTAATCATTCACCCGTTCGCAGCGCATCCGCCAACGAGATCCGCCGTTAGTTGGAATATGACGAAGGCGACCGGGGAACAGGCGATCGATCCTCTTCCGAAGAGGATGCAGTCCGAAGGAGTCCGAGTCACACGGCTCGGCCCCTTCACATACATCCCAAAACCCGCTCATGACGAGGCGGTAAGCGGAATCCTCGCCCACGGCGGACGGTCTGTCACACTCGAGGCGACCGGGAACGATCTCCAGAATCTCGTACATACCTTGAACATTCTGGAAAGTGGTCTTTCGAGACGCTGGGCGGAGTTGGAAGTCTGAGTGCCGGCGCAAAGGGACGGTCAGCTACGCCATGCACGACGAGCAAACAACTCCCTATTCGCGTTACTCCGCCGAGTTTTCCTATGGCTATGACGACGGCGGCGTACATCAGGAACCTTCTGGGATTCTCTACCCCCCTTTGACGCCGCTGGACTCCGGGTGGGATCCCGCAGAAGAGCTGGCCTTTATGCTGCGGGATGCTGCAGAGGCCGAAAAGCCCATCAGGATTCCGGCCGCACGCGGCGGGGAACCTTCGAATCACGGGTCTCACCGGGAGAACTTGGTCCAGCTCACCGGAGACTTGCCGCCCGTGAAGGCCGCGCCTCGGGACCATCGCAAGACGCGGGACCTGCGCCGGGACAAGCTCCTCACATTCAGTTACCTGATTGCCGCCGTAGCGGCTGTCATCGCGGCGACTGTCAGTGTGTTCGGCGGGATGATCTCTTACGACCCGCTGCTGTTCATCGCGGTCGGCCGTACTGACAGCAGCATCGTCTCCTGGTGGCCTCTGATGGTGTTCGGGCCCTGGCTGGTGGCGTCGTTGTCCATCCTGCGCCACGCGCTGCACCAGCGCCGGTCGTTCCATTCCTGGAGCGTCGTCTTGGTGTTCTCTTCCATCGCCATGGCCATGTGCGTCGCCCAGGCCCCGGACAACCTGATGGGACAAGCGGCGGCTGCGCTGCCGAGCTTCGCGTCACTGGCCTGTTTCCAGCAGCTGGTACGTCAGATCACCCTGACCAGGCCTCCCAGACGTCCACTTCGTCGGCACCGACTGCGATCTGCCGAGTCATCCGTCGGTGAAGGGCGGAGAAGCCCCGACCGCACACCGACGCCGAAGGGCAACGCACACGAACTTTGATCATGAAATACGTAGCATGCCGTGCCGGGGCCGAAGGGTGGTTACCTGACCGGCCTGAACGGTGCCGCCGCTGCTTTCGCCGACGGCGACGGCACCGGGAGCCTCCGGCCCAGACGGCGACGTGGGGGGACCGGATGAGCCCGCACACCAACTCTGAAGACGGCGCAGCCTCGCCGCCAGCGTTACGCAGCCGAACGTGTCTAGCCGGCATGAAATTGATCTTCGTACGGTGACCGCGAAGAAGGCGGCTCGAAGGCCGCGCAGCGCCTAGTCCGGATCGCGGCTCCGCCGGCGCGGACTGGCCACATCTCGCTGCCGCTCACAGTCCGGATCCTGAGCCTGCTCAAGGCTGGAGTGTCACTCGCTTTCGGCCTGCTCCGGGATCGCTCGCTCTGGCGGTGGGAACAGGCGGTCCTCCGGAGCGGGCAGTCCGAAGAGCATGAGAAGCAGCAGCGCCATGACGATCAGAGCTGCCACCCGACAGACGTCCACCGCTCAAGGCCGGGAAGTTCCCCATCCTTGGGTCCCTCTGGTACCGCTCACGGGCTGAGACACGAGCTGACGTCGAGGCGGGACGTTCCATCTCGATGCCGACGGAGAGTGCCACGCCGCCTCTCCAACAGGTGCTCAGACGCCTCGCCAACTCCGACGGCTCCGTTGATCTTCTCGACGCGGCGCACTACGCCACCGTCACTCTCTCCACCACTGGCTACGGCGATGTCAACTACGGCAGCGGGCTGGACCTTGTCGAGCGCCCCGTGTCACGAGATGTTCGCCCGCCTGGCGGGCGATCGTGTCATGGCCCGGAGGTTTCACGTGAAACACACCCCGATACCGGCGGACGCCCAGGGCAGATCGAGGAGTTCCAGCTCCTGACCCGCTCGTGCGCCACCGGGCGGTACGACGGCGAGAGCGTCGGCCGCCGCGATGCCCCGCAGCATGGCCGGCCCGTTGTAGTGCAGCGGCACGGCGACATCCCCGCGCAGCACGACCGGGATGAGCCGGGTGTCGTACGGATGCCCGTGCGCCGTGCCCTGCAACGGCAGCACGTACGGCTCCGGGGCCGGGTGCGCGGCAAGGGTGCGCAGCAGTGGCTCGGCGAGGGTGAGCAGGCCGGAGACGGCGGCGAGGGGGTTGCCGGGGAGGCCGACGAGGTGCTGGTCCTCCTTGGTGCGGGCCAGCAGCATGGGATGGCCGGGGCGCACCTTCACGCCGTCCACGAGGAGTTCGGCGCCGATGCGCTCCAGGGTGGGGTGCACATGGTCGAGGGGGCCGGCGGCCGTGCCGCCGGTGGTGACGATCAGGTCGGCGGTGGAACCGGTGATCGCCTTGTGCAGTGCCTTGGCGTCGTCACGCAGGCGGCGTACGGCGATGACCTCGGCGCCGAGCGCGCGCAGCCAGGGCGGCAGCATCGGACCGAGGGCGTCCCGGATCAGACCGTCGTGCGGCCGCCCCTCGGTGAGCAACTCGTCGCCGAGGACGAGGACTTCGGCGCGGGGGCGGGGTACGGCGGTGAGGGTGTCGTAGCCGGCGGCCGCGGCGAGACCGAGCACAGCGGGTGTCACCAGGGCGCCGACGGGCAGGAGCTGGTCGCCGGAGCGGCACTCCTGGCCGCGGGGGCGGATGTCCTGGCCGTGGTGCATCTCGCGGGTGGCGTGCAGACGGCCCTGGGCGTCGCTGCGGCCGTGTTCGGTGCGCAGGACGGCCGTGGTGTCCGCGGGGACACGGGCGCCGGTGGCGATCCGGACGGCCTCGCCGTCGGTGAGCGGCTCGGGTTCCGCGTGCCCGGCCAGCACCCCCTCGTCCCGTACGTCCCAGGGTCCGGGCCCGGCGACCGCCCAGCCGTCCATCGCCGAGGTGTCGAAAGAGGGCAGGTCGGTGAGGGCCGTGAGGGGGGCGGCGAGGGTGAGGCCCAGGGCGTCGTCCAGGGTGACCGACACGGGGACGCGGCGGGCGGCCCGGGAGCCTGCGCGGGCGGCACGGGCGGCGGTCGCGCGGGCCTCGGGCCAGGGGGTGGCCCGGTGGTGGGCATCCGGCTTGTGGTGGGCGCCCTGGGCGGCGGGGGCCGGGACGTGGGCGGGGCCTTCCTTACGGCCGCCGGGGTCGCCCGCGGGGCCACCGTGCTCGTTCACCAGCGCGAGCACCTCCTCGACGTCCAGGTCCTCGGCGTCCTCGCCGGTCCGGGTGGAGCGGGCGGTCATCCGGCGTCCGGACGGGGCTCGGGCGTGGCGTCCGGGGCCGCGTCCGACTTGGCGTCGGCGGCCTCGTCCGCCCAGCGCAGGGCGAGGGCGGCGGCCTTGCGGGCGGCCTCGGCGACGGCCTGCGGGCCGCCGCCGGCCAGTCCGGCCGCATAACCGACGAGGAAGGTGGTCAGCGGTGCGGCGGGCCTGGCCACACCGTGAGCGGCGTCGCGGGCGAGATCGAGCAGGAGGCCGGTGTCGACGTCGAGGTCGATGCCCAGCTCGTCCTTGGCTGCGGAGATCCATTCATCCAACACGTGCCCATGCTCCCTGATACGTGCCCTGGCGGTGGCGATGTCGTCCCAGGTGTCGCAGTCGAAGGACGCGACGGGGTCGGGGACGCGGGTGAGGTCGAGGCCGGCGGTCAGCCGGCGGAGGGGGAGGCCGGTGAGGCCGTCGTGTTCTGTGGAGAGGGCGGCCAGTGCACGGCCCAGCGCGGGCGCGCGATAGGCGGCCACGAGGGGTTGGTCACGGCCGTCGGCGTCGGTGAGCAGGACAGCGTCGGCGCTGCCCGCCCGCAGGGCGGCCAGCAGCCGCCATACCGTCTGCGCTTCCAGGAAGGGCAGGTCGGCGGAGAGGACGACGACGTGGTCGGCCGTGGTGTGGCGCAGTCCGGCGCCGAGCGCGGCGAGCGGGCCGCCGCCGGGCGGGTCCTCGCGGGCCCACAGCACGGGCCGGGGTGTGGGGCGCGGTTCGGCCACGACGACCGTCCTGCGCGCGTCCGCGCAGGCCGCGAGCACCCGGTCGAGCAGCGCTCGGCCGCCCACGCGCAGGCCGGGTTTGTCGGCGCCACCGAGCCGCCGCGCGGCGCCGCCGGCCAGCACGACGGCGTCGTACGCGGTGCCGGGGACGTCCGAGCGCTCGTACGAGGTCACCCCATGAGTATGGGGGCCGCCGCGATCACAGGGAACGTCCGGGTCAGAGCGTGCGCAGCAGGACCGCCGGCTGTTCCACGCAGTCCGCCACGTAGCGCAGGAAGCCGCCCGCCGTGCCGCCGTCGCACACCCGGTGGTCGAAGGTGAGCGAGAGCTGGACGACCTGGCGCACCGCCAGCTCGCCCTCGTGCACCCACGGCTTGGGGACGATACGGCCGACGCCGAGCATGGCCGCCTCGGGGTGGTTGATGATCGGCGTGGAGCCGTCGACACCGAACACTCCGTAGTTGTTCAACGTGAAGGTCCCGCCGGTGAGTTCCCCGGGCGTGAGGCTTCCCGCGCGGGCCGCCTCGGTCAGCCGGGCGAACTCGGCGGTCAGCGCCTCGGCGTCGCGCGCGTGGGCGTCCCGTACGACCGGCACGACCAGGCCCCGCTCGGTCTGCGCGGCGAACCCCAGGTGCACGCGGTCGAGCCGGACGACCTCCCTGGCCGCCGTGTCGACCGTGGAGTTGAGCTCGGGGAAGCGGGCGAGGGCGGCGGTGCAGATGCGGGCGAGGAGGGCGAGAAGGGAGATCTTCTGCCCGCCTGCCGCGTTCATCGCGGCACGCGCACGCATCAGTTCGGTCGCGTCGGCGTCCACCCAGCAGGTGGCGTCCGGTATCTCGTGCCGGCTGCGGGAGAGCTTGTCGGCGACGGCACCGCGGATGCCCTTGAGGGGGATGCGGGTGCCTGCGGGGGCGGCCTGCGACGGCTCGGGCGCCGGGGCCACGGGCGTGGGCGTCGCGGTCACGCGCGTGTGCGGCTCGGCCGCCGGTGCCGCCTGCCGGGGCGCCGCGTCCGCGACCCGCAGCGCGTACTCGACGTCGGCCCGCAGGATCAGCCCGTCGGGGCCTGAGCCGGCCAACTCCCGCAGGTCCAGGCCGTTCTCGCGGGCGAGACGGCGGACGAGCGGAGAGATCACGGGGACGGGCCCCTCGCCCCGCGGGTTCCCGGGTGCGTCGCTCACGCGCGCAGTGCCGACGGCGACCGTGCCGTTCTGCCGCACGGGTCCTCGGCCTGCCGTCGGCGCGATCCTGCCGTCGGAGCCGTCGTCGGCGGGAGTGGCAGGCCTGCGCCCCGGTGCCGCCGGGGGCACGCGTCCGGGTGCCGCGGGACCGCCCGTCGGTGTCGTCGGGCGCACCCTGCGCCTGCGTGCCGGGGGTGCCCCGGTGCCGTAGCCCACCAGTACGTTCCCCGAGCCCTCGGACTCGGTGTCCGAGGCCTTTGGGCCCACCGCGACCGTCAGCAGCGGGGCGCCGACGGGAAGCTCCGCGCCCTCCTCGCCGAAGCGAGCGGTGACCACACCGCCGTAGGGACAGGGCACCTCGACCATCGCCTTGGCCGTCTCGACCTCGACGACCGGCTGGTCCACGGCGACGACATCGCCGACCTGCACCAGCCAGCGCACGATCTCCGCCTCGGTGAGACCCTCCCCGAGGTCGGGGAGCTTGAACTCCAGCACCTGTGCCATCAGTTCTCGGCCTCCCACTGCAGACGCCCCACGGCGTCCAGGATCCGGTCCACGCCGGGCAGGTGGTGCCGCTCCAGCATGGGCGGCGGGTAGGGGATGTCGAACCCGGCCACGCGCAGCACCGGCGCCTCCAGGTGGTGGAAGCAGCGCTCGGTGACACGCGCCGCGATCTCTCCGCCCGGTCCCCCGAAGGAGCCCGACTCGTGCACGACGACCGCGCGTCCGGTCCGCCGTACCGAGGCCGCGACCGTCTCGTCGTCGAACGGCACCAGGGAGCGCAGGTCGACGACTTCGAGGTCCCAGTCCTCGGCGCGCGCGGCCTCGGCGGCTTCGAGGCAGACGGGGACCGAGGGTCCGTAGGTGATGAGCGTGGCGCTACGGCCCGGGCGCCGCACCACGGCGCGGCCTATCGGTTCCACGTCGGTCGGGTGCTCGGGGTTCCAGGAGTCCTTCGACCAGTACAGGCGCTTGGGTTCCAGGAAGACGACCGGGTCGTCGGAGGCGATGGCGGCGCGCAGCAGTCCGTAGGCGTCGGCGACGGTGGCCGGCGTGACGACATGGAGCCCCGGGGTCGCCATGTAGTACGCCTCGGAGGAGTCGCTGTGGTGCTCGACACCGCCGATGCCGCCGCCGTAGGGGACGCGGATGGTGATCGGGAGCGGCATGGCGCCGTGCGTGCGGTTGCGCATGCGGGAGACATGGCTGATCAGCTGCTCGAAGGCGGGGTACGCGAACGCGTCGAACTGCATCTCCACCACCGGGCGCAGTCCGTACATCGCCATGCCGACGGCGGTGCCGAGGATGCCCGCCTCGGCGAGCGGGGTGTCGGTGCAGCGGTCCTCGCCGAACTCCTTGGCGAGGCCGTCGGTGACGCGGAAGACGCCGCCGAGGGTGCCGACGTCCTCGCCCATGACGTGCACCGAGGGGTCGGCGGCCATGGCGTCGCGAAGCGCTCGGGTGAGGGCCTGCGCCATGGTGGCCGGCTTGACGGCGACGGTGGTCATCAGTGCGCCCCTTCCTGCTCCGCCGCCAGCTCGGCCTCCAGCAGTGCCTGCTGTTCGCGCAGTTGTGGGGTCGGTTCGGCGTAGACATGGGCGAACAGGTCCGCCGGGTCGAGCACCGCGTCCTGGTTCATGCGCTCGCGCAGGTCGGCGGCCATGGTCTCGGCGGCATCGCGCGCGTGCCGCATCCCGTCCTCGTCGAGGAGGCCGCGTTCGGTCAGTTCGTGTTCCAGGAGCGCGATGGGATCGTGCGCCCGCCAGGCCTCGACCTCGGCGTCGCCGCGGTAGCGGGTGGCGTCGTCTGCGTTGGTGTGGGCGTCGACGCGGTACGTGATCGCCTCGACCAGCGTGGGTCCCCGGCCTTCACGCGCGTGCCGCACGGCGTCGGTAAGGACCTCGTGCACGGCGGCCGCGTCGTTGCCGTCGACCAGCCGGCCGGGCATGCCGTAGCCGACGGCCTTGTGGGCCAGGGAGGGGGCCGCGGTCTGCTTGGCGAGCGGGACGGAGATGGCGAAGCCGTTGTTCTGGACCAGGAAGACGACCGGCGCCTGCCAGACGGCGGCGAAGTTCAGCGCCTCGTGGAAGTCGCCCTCGCTCGTGCCGCCGTCACCGACCATGGCGAGCGCGACCACGTCGTCGCCCTTGAGGCGGGCGGCGTGCGCGAGACCGACGGCGTGCGGGAGCTGGGTGGCCAGCGGGGTACACAGCGGGGCCACGCGGTGCTCGTACGGGTCGTAGCCGGTGTGCCAGTCACCGCGCAGCAGGGTCAGCGCCTGGACGGGGTCGACCCCGCGGGCCACGGCGGCGAGGGTGTCGCGGTAGCTGGGGAAGAGCCAGTCCTGCTCCTTCAGGGCGAGCGCGGCGGCGACCTCGCAGGCCTCCTGGCCGGTGCTGGAGGGGTAGACGGCGAGACGGCCCTGCTTGGTGAGGGCGGTGGCCTGCGCGTTGTAGCGGCGGCCGCGCACCAGCTCGGCGTACAGGCGGCGCAGCAGGGCAGGGTCGGACTTCGCCGCCGCCTCGGTGCCCAGCACCCGGTAGGGCTCCGCGTCGGGCAGCAGCGGCGCGGGATCGGTGCGGGGCTGCCAGGCGGGGGGCGGCGATGGCCGGTACGCGCCCCGCTGCTCCATGACCGTCATGACGGCACCTCCTCGTGGGAGCGGCTACGGGAGGCGCGTCGGCTGTGACCCGCCTCACCTACCGATTGTTCGGTCGTCGGCACATTTTGGCTACAGGCCCCTTCAGGCTGTGGACAAACGGTTCTCCACAACCTGGAATGAACGCAGTACGTCCATGGCAGGGAGGCGGGGGGACATGGCACCTGAACAAATGGCCGAGGAGCCCGAGGGCACCGTCCCCCTGCCGCCGCCGCGGCCCCTCGACGCGATCGATCTGGACATCCTGCAGATGCTCCAGGCCGACGGCCGTGCGTCGATAAGGTCGGTCGCCGAACGGGTCCACGTCTCCCGCGCCAACGCCTACGCCCGCATCAACCGGCTCATCGACGACGGCGTCATCCGCGGCTTCGGCGCCCGCGTCGACCATGAGCGCGCCGGTCAGGGCACATCGGCGTACATCACCCTGAAGATCGTGCAGAACTCCTGGCGCACGGTCCGCGAGCAGCTCAGACAGCTGCCCGGCGCCTCCCACATCGCCCTGGTGGGCGGCGACTTCGACGTACTGCTGCTGGTCCACACGTCCGACAACCGGGCGCTGCGCGAACTGGTCCTCACCCGGCTGCAGGCCATGCCGGAGGTACTGAGCACCCGCACGCTACTGGTGTTCGAGGAGGAGGACCTGGAGCCGCAGGGCTGAGGTCAGCCCTCCTCGCGCAGGCCTCCGAAGACGAGCTGCACCACCGCGTCGGCGACCTCGCGCTCGTTCATCCCGCGCCCGTCCGGCCGGTACCACTCGACGATGGAGTTGATCATCCCGAAGACGAGCCGGGTGGCGAGCCGCACCTCCACGTCGCCGCGCACGTCCCCGTCCGCGGCCGCCGCCTTCAGCAGCTCGGCGACCCGGTGGTCGAAGTCGCGGCGGCGCTCCAGGGCCCACCGCTCGGTGCCGGTGTTGCCGCGCACCCGCAGCAGCAGGGTGACGTAGGGGAGTTCGCCGATCAGCACCTCGACCATGCGCCGCACGACGTACTGAAGACGGTCGGCGGCACGCCCCACACGCGCGTGCTCCTCGTCGAGGATCCCGAAGAGGCCGTCCAGGGCCCGGCTCACAGCCCGGCGCAGCAGCTCCTCCTTGCCCGCCACATGGTGGTAGATCGACGACTTGGAGATGCCGGCCGCCTTGGACAGGTGCTCCATGGAGGTGCCGTCGTAGCCGCGCTCGTTGAAGACCTGGACGGCGACGGACAGCAGCGTCTCCGGGGTGTACGTGTCGCGCTTGGCGGTCGTCATGAGGTGCTGCCCTCCCGCTTGTCGGAGGCGTAGGCGTGCCGGTACAGCGCCAGGGAGGGCGCGTAGCGGCCGGAGGGGTCGCGCAGGTGCAGGTCGTCGAGGAGGGCGTAGGCCCAGTTCCGGCCGAGCCTGCGGCTCCACTCGAAGGGGCCCAGCGGGTAGTTGACTCCCAGGCGCATCGCGGTGTCGATGTCCTCCTCGGTGGCCACGCCCTTGGCGACGGCGTCGTGCGCGAGGTCGACGATCCGGGCGACCGTGCGCGCGACGATCATGCCGGGGACGTCTCCGATGACGCTGACGTCCTTGCCGAGCGCCTGGAAGAGGCCGGTGGCCTCAGCGAGGGTCTGCGGGGAGGTGTCCTGGGACGCGGACACGGCGATTCGGGTCGCGCGGCGGTAGTCCAGGGCGAGGTCGAAGTAGACGACGTCCCTGAACTCCACCGAGGTCTGCCCGTCGGCGAGGGCGAGCTGGCCGCCTCCCGGCAGCACCAGGCGGCTGCCGTGGTCCTCGTCCTCCTCGCGGACCTGGATGCCCGCCTCGCGGATCAGCGCGAGCAGTTCCGACGCGGGGCCCAGGTCGCCCTCGGCGACGACGTACGCGGGCGGCTGCGCCTGCTCCGCGGTGTGCGGCTCGGCCCGCTCGGCGTCGTCCCCGTAGTCGTACCAGCCGTGCCCGCTCTTGCGGCCGAGCCGGCCCGACTCGACCAGGCGGCGCTGGGCGAGCGAGGGGGTGAAGCGCACGTCCTGGAAGAAGCTCTGCCACACCGAGTGCGTGACCGACTCGTTGACGTCCTGGCCGATGAGGTCGGTCAGTTCGAAGGCGCCCATCCGGAATCCGCCGGACTCGCGCAGGACCGCGTCGATGGTGGCGGGGTCGGCGCCCTGGGCCTCGTAGACCGCGAACGCCTCGGCGTAGAAGGGCCGGGCGATGCGGTTGACGATGAAGCCGGGGGTGTCGGCGCAGGCCACCGGCGTTTTGCCCCAGGCGCGTGCCATCTCGTACGCGCGCGTGGCCGACGTGACGTCGGTGGCGAATCCGGACACCACCTCCACCAGCGGCAGCAGCGGGGCGGGGTTGAAGAAGTGCAGGCCGACCAAGCGGCCCGGACTGCGCAGCGCGCCGCCGATCGCGGTGACCGACAGGGAGGAGGTGTTGGTGGCGAGCAGACAGTCCTCGTCGACGAGATCCTCGAGCGCCCGGAAGAGGTCCTGCTTGACGTCCAGCCGCTCCAGGACGGCCTCGACCACCAGGGAGCAGTCGGCGAGCTCGGCAAGGTCCGCGGCGGGCAGCAGACGCGCGCGTGCCGCGTCCCGTTCGGCGCCGGTGAGCCGGTCCTTCTCGACGAGCCGGTCGAGCCGGGCGCCGATGGCCGCGGCCGCTTCCCGGGCCCGGCCGGGAACGGCGTCGAACAGTCGTACGCGGTGGCCGGCGACCAGCGCGACCTGGGCGATGCCCTGGCCCATGGTGCCGGTGCCGACGACGGCCACGGGGCTGCTGAGGTCCAGTGCTGTCATGTGCGCGATCCTCCCGCACGGGGTTTTCCACAGATGCGGCGGACCCCCTTGTCCCGACCGATCGTTCGGTTACTCTAACTCTGACTGGCTGTTCCTGCCCATGTTTCTGCCCAGGTCATGAGCTCGACGAAGAGCTCTTGAGACGAGGAGTTGGTCCCGCATGGCCGCCGAACTGACCGCGCACGAGCTCATCGCCAAGCACCGGCCGACCCTCGACCAGGCGCTGGAAGCGATCCGCACGCGTGCGTACTGGTCCCCGCATCCCGAGCACCCCAAGGCCTACGGCGAGAACGGCAGCCTGGACATGGCCGCGGGCAAGGCCGCCTTCGACGCCTTCCTGGGCACCCGCCTCGACCTCGGCCAGCCCGGCACGGACGACTGGGTGGGCGGCGAGGTCTCGCCGTACGGCATCGAGCTGGGCGTGGAGTACCCGCACGCGGACGTCGACGTGCTGCTGCCCGCCATGCGGGCGGGCCAGAAAGCATGGCGGGACGCGGGCGCGGAGGCGCGCGCGGTGGTCTGCCTGGAGATCCTCAAGCGGATCAGCGACCGGACGCACGAGTTCGCGCACGCCGTCATGCACACCAGCGGCCAGGCGTTCATGATGGCGTTCCAGGCGGGCGGCCCACACGCTCAGGACCGCGGACTGGAGGCGGTCGCGTACGCCTACGTGGAGCAGGTACGCACGCCCGACACGGCGGAGTGGACCAAGCCGCAGGGCAAGCGCGACCCGCTCGCGCTCACCAAGCAGTTCACGCCGGTCCCCCGCGGGACCGCGCTGCTGATCGGCTGCAACACCTTCCCGACCTGGAACGGCTATCCGGGCTTGTTCGCCTCCCTGGCGACCGGCAACGCGGTCCTGGTCAAGCCCCACCCGCGCGCGGTACTGCCGCTCGCGCTCACCGTGCAGGTCGCGCGTGAGGTCCTCGGCCAGGCCGGCTTCGACCCGAACCTGGTGGCTCTGGCGGCCGAGCGCCCCGGCGAGGGCATCGCCAAGACCCTGGCGACCCGCCCGGAGATCCGGATCATCGACTACACGGGCTCGACCTCCTTCGGCGACTGGCTGGAGGCCAACGCCCGGCAGGCGCAGGTCTACACGGAGAAGGCCGGCGTCAACACGGTGCTCGTGGACTCGACGGCGAACTACAAGGGGATGCTGTCCAACCTGGCCTTCTCGCTGTCCCTGTACAGCGGCCAGATGTGCACCACCCCGCAGAACCTGCTGATCCCCCGTGACGGCATCCGTACCGAGGAGGGGCCGAAGTCGTTCGACGAGGTCGTCGCCGATCTCGCCCGCTCCGTCGACGGACTGCTCGGCGACGACGCCCGCGCGAACGCGCTCCTCGGCGCCATCGTCAACCCGGACGTGAAGGCGCGGCTGGAAGCGGCCGCGGGTCTCGGCGAAGTCGCCCTCGCGTCGAGGGAGATCAGCAACCCGGAGTTCCCGAAGGCCGTGGTCCGCACGCCGGTCATCGTGAAGCTCGACGGCGCCAAGCCGGACGACGAGGCCGCCTACATGAGCGAGTGCTTCGGCCCGGTCTCCTTCGCCGTGGCGGTCGACTCGACGGCCGACGCGCTGGAGCTGCTGCGGCGCACCATCCGCGAGAAGGGCGCGATGACCGTCGGGGCGTACACGAGCGACGAGGAGGTCGAGCGGGCGGTCCAGGAGGTCTGCCTGGAGGAGGCGGCCCAGCTGTCGCTGAACCTGACCGGCGGGGTGTACGTCAACCAGACGGCCGCCTTCTCCGACTTCCACGGCTCGGGCGGCAACCCGGCGGCCAACGCCGCGCTGTGCGACGGGGCGTTCGTGGCCAACCGTTTCCGGGTCGTCGAGGTGCGGCGGGAGGCCTAGAAACCGCCGGCGCTCCAGTGGTAGAGCGTCATCGCCACGCTGGTCGCCAGGTTGTAGCTGGAGACCTGGGGGCGCATGGGCAGGGACAGCAGATGGTCGGCACGCGCGCGTAGGGCGGCCGACAGGCCGCTGCGCTCCGATCCGAACGCGAGGACGGCGTCGTCCGGGAGCTTCGTCCCCCGGATGTCGTCGCCCTCCGGGTCCAGGGCGAACAGCGGCCCCTCGGGCAGCTCCTCCACGGTCAGCCGTTCCACCGCCGTCGCGAAGTGCAGCCCGGCCCCGCCGCGGACGACCGTCGGGTGCCAGGGGTCCAGCGTGCCGGTGGTGACCACACCGGTCGCTCCGAAACCGGCGGCCAGACGGATCACCGCGCCCGCGTTGCCCAGGTTGCGCGGGTTGTCGAGGACCACGACCGGGGCGGTGCGGGGGCGGCGCGCCAGCGTCTCGAGATGCGCCGCGCGGGGCGGTCGTACGGCCAGGGCGGCCACTGCCGTGGCGTGCGGGCGTTCGACGAGGCCGCGGTACGTGGGCTCCGGCACCTCGGTCAGGAGCGCGGCCAGCGTGTCCGTGACGTCGGGGGCCAGCTCGTCGGCGAGGGCGAGCGCGGCCGGCCGGTCCACCGCGACCGCCACCGGGATCTCCGCTCCGAAGCGCACGGCGTGCTTGAGGGCGTGGAAGCCGTCGAGCAGGACGCAGGAGTCGGCGAGCCGGCGCCAGAGGGTCACGGGGTCGGTCATGGCGTGCAGCCTACGTGCGCGTGGCCCGGGGGTTCACGCCGTGGAGTTCGCGTGCGTGGGCTCGGGGTTCTCCGGTGTCCGCGGCTCGGGCACCGCCGCACGGCCCGCCAGGGCGCGGGTGCGCGCGCGTGCGGCCCAGCCGCCCAGACGGCGCAGGAACGACGTCGGCAGGAAGACCGCGTCCGTCGCGATCATGGCCAGCGAGAAGAACGGCAGCCCGAGGACCACGGCGATCACGGCGTGCTCGGTCATCATCACCGCCAGCAGGACGTTCTTCACCCGCCGGTTGAACAGCGTGAAGGGGAAGGCGACCTGCACGATCACGGTCCCGTACGTCACCAGCATCACCATCGTGCCGCTGGAGGACAGCAGGTCGGCGAGACCCGGCCAGGGCGAGAAGTAGTCGAGGTGGAGCGGGTAGTAGACGGCGGTACCGTCCTGCCAGCGCGAGCCCTGGATCTTGTACCAGCCGGCCGTCGCGTAGATCAGACAGGCCTCGGCCATGATCACCAGCAGCGCGCCGTTGTGCACGACGTTGGCCACGACGTCCGCCAGGATCCGCGGTTCCCGGCCCCTGGCCCAGCGGGCGACGGCCCACCGCACGGCCTGCGCCACCCACACCAGCCACAGGATGACCGGCACGGTCGGGTCGGTGCCGTCGAAGCGGCCACCGGCCGTCACCGCGACGAGGACGAACCCGAGCACGCCCCACAGGGCGGGACCGATCCGGTCCGCGACGCCCTCCCCACGCGCGTATGCCTCACGCGTGCGCCGTTCCCGCCGCGCGTCCAGCGACCACACCTGGCCGCAGCGGGTGAAGACGAGATAGACGGACATCAGGTGCAGGACGTTGTCACCACCGTCGCCGATGAAGACGCTGCGGTTCTGCAGAGAGAGCACACCGACCATGAAGAGCACGGACATGGTGCGGGTGCGCCAGCCGAGCAGCAGCAGGACGCTCGCCAGCAGGGCGAACGCGTAGACCAGCTCGAACCAGAACCGGCCGCTGGACCACATCAGGGCCGTGAAGGCGTGGTTGTCGGCGATCAGCCGCTGGGCCAGGTCCCAGCTCCACGGAGCGTCGGGGCCGTACATCTCCTGGCGGTGCGGGAACTCGCGGAGCAGGAACAGCAGCCAGGTCGCGCTGAAGCCGATGCGGACCACGGCGGTCTGGTACGGGCCGAGGGCCGCGTCGGTGACGCGGGCGATGCCAGCCGAGACGGCCAGAGCGAAACGGTTCACTCCGCGCCCCCCTCGGTGTCGGCGGCCGAGACCGGCCACCAGGGCAGCACGCGGTACATCGGCTGGTCGGAGAGCTTCTCGCCACTCCACTTCGGGGGCTGGACGTTGGTGGTGCGCGAGCGGACCTGCACCTGGATCACCGAGCCGCTCTTCCCAGCCGCGTCGTCCCGGTCGAGGCGCAGCGCCACGATGCGCCGCACATACGCCTCGGACAGAGAGCCGCGCAGGCCCGAGGGGCGGTTGTCGGCGTCATGCGTGGCGAGGAAGAAGTCCCAGGCCCGGCGCAGTTCGTTCTGCTGGGTGTGGCTGGGCAGCAGATTGCCGTCGATGGCCCGGCCGTCCTCGGCCGACAGGTCGTACCAACCGGTGGTGCGCACCCCGCCGTCTGTCGCGCGCACCTCGGCGCGGGCCTGGACCGCGATGTTCTGCTGCAGCGGGTTGGGCGCGAACAGTTTCCAGTTCTGTTCGAACTCCGGGTAGATCCATTCGTCGATCGCCTTGCCGTGCTGCTGGGTGACCGTGTTCGCCGGCGCGACATGCAGGAACACCATGCCGATGTGCACGCAGACCACGGCGGCGACGACGGCGAGAGCGAGGGCGGCGCCTATCTGGTAGCGCGGGGAGAGGGCTGCGACACCGGTCCGGGGCTCCGCGTAGGGGCCGGTGCGGGGGGCGGCGGCGTCCGGCTCGGGTGCCGAGGGGGGCTCGGGCGGCGCGGACCCCTGCTCGGCCGTCCCGTCCGGTTCACCCGGCTCGGGCAAGCCGCCGGGCCCGTCCGGCACACGCCGGGCGCCCGACCCTGTGTCGTACGCGTCCATTCCGCCCCGATCCCCGATCCCGGTCCGTCTTCGGCTGCCCGGCCGCGGGCACCGCACCACACGGGCCCGTCGCACCACCGCACTCGCACGCGAACGGTACTCAGACCCGCCCGCGAGGCACAGTCCCCTCCCGCGAGGCACAGTCCCCTCCCGCGGAGCCCGGCTCGTCCTACCGGACCGGCCCGGCGGCGCGGACCGGATCCGCGTTTTCCACAGGGCATGCCCGCAGGTTGTCCACAGCGGTTGACACCTTACGGCGCCCGACCGACCATGGAATCGCACGAACCGAACGATCGGTCGGGAGCCGATTCCGGACAGAACCCAGGTCGAGGGGGACCGCATGGCCACAGCAGCCGCGCACAAGGCGTACGGCACCGAGGAGGAACACGCGGGCACCGCCGCCTACGAGCGTGCCTTCGACGCCGCCGTGGCCGCGGACGAGCGCATCGAGCCACGGGACTGGATGCCCGACGCCTACCGCGCGACGCTGGTCCGGCAGATGGCCCAGCACGCCCACTCCGAGATCATCGGCATGCAGCCCGAGGCCAACTGGATCACGCGCGCTCCCTCCCTGCGCCGCAAGGCCATCCTGATGGCCAAGGTCCAGGACGAGGCGGGCCACGGGCTCTACCTCTACAGCGCGGCCGAAACCCTGGGCACCAGCCGCGAGGAGCTGCTGGACAAGCTCCACTCCGGCCGCCAGAAGTACTCGTCGATCTTCAACTACCCGACGCTGACCTGGGCGGACGTCGGCGCCATCGGCTGGCTGGTGGACGGCGCGGCGATCACCAACCAGGTCCCGCTGTGCCGCTGCTCGTACGGACCGTACGCGCGCGCCATGGTCCGGATCTGCAAGGAGGAATCCTTCCACCAGCGCCAGGGCTACGAGCTGCTGCTCGCCCTCAGCCGCGGCACCCCCGAGCAGCACGCGATGGCCCAGGACGCGGTGGACCGCTGGTGGTGGCCGTCCCTGATGATGTTCGGCCCGCCCGACGACGAGTCGGCGCACTCCGCGCAGTCGATGACGTGGAAGATCAAGCGGCACTCGAACGACGACCTGCGCCAGCGCTTCGTCGACATCTGCGTCCCCCAGGCCGAGTCCCTGGGCCTGACCCTGCCCGACCCGGACCTGAAGTGGAACGAGGAGCGGGGACACCACGACTTCGGCCCGATCGACTGGACGGAGTTCAAGGAAGTCCTCAAGGGCAACGGACCGTGCAACGAACAGCGGCTCACCCAGCGCAGAAAGGCCCATGAAGAGGGCGCCTGGGTGCGCGAGGCGGCCGCGGCCCACGCGGCCAGGCACAGCGACGACACGAAAGCGGAGCAGGCATGACCAACACCGACTGGCCCCTGTGGGAGGTCTTCGTGCGCTCGCGCCGGGGCCTGTCCCACACCCACGCCGGCAGTCTGCACGCGCCGGACGCGGAGTTCGCCCTGCGCAACGCCCGCGACCTGTACACCCGGCGCGGCGAGGGCGTCTCGATCTGGGTCGTGCCCTCGACCGCGATCACCGCGTCCTCGCCGGACGAGAAGGACCCGTTCTTCGAGCCGGCCGCCGACAAGCCGTACCGGCACCCGACGTTCTACGAGATCCCGGAGGGGGTGAAGCACCTGTGACGACGACCGTTCCCACGGCTGCCGCCCTCGCTCTCGGCGACGACGCCCTGGTGCTCTCGCACCGTCTGGGGGAGTGGGCCGGCCACGCCCCGGTCCTGGAGGAGGAGGTCGCCCTCGCCAACATCGCGCTGGACCTGCTCGGGCAGGCCCGGGTGCTGCTGTCGACGGTGGGAGACGAGGACGAGCTGGCGTATCTGCGGGAGGAACGCGCCTTCCGCAACCTGCAGTTGGTGGAACAGCCCAACGGCGACTTCGCCCACACCATCGTCCGCCAGCTGTACTTCTCCACCTATCAGCACCTGCTGTACGCCGAACTGGCCGCCGGAGATGGCCCGTTCGCCGGTCTCGCCGCGAAGGCCGTCAAGGAGGTCGCCTACCACCGCGACCACGCCGAGCAGTGGACCCTGCGACTCGGCGACGGCACGGACGCCAGCCATGAGCGGATGGTGCGGGCGTGCACGGCACTGTGGCGCTTCACCGGCGAGATGTTCCAGCCGGTGGACGGGCTGGACGTCGACTGGGCCGGGATGGACACCGCCTGGCTGGAGTCCGTCGAGGCCGTGCTGCGCCGGGCGACCCTGCCCCTCCCGGAAGGGCCGCGCTCCGGCGCCTGGTCGGCCGGCGCGGGCCGTCAGGGCGTGCACAGCGAGCCGTTCGGGCGGATGCTCGCCGAGATGCAGCATCTGCACCGCAGCCACCCGGGGGCGTCATGGTGACGACGACCCCGCTGGAGGCCGAACTCCTCGAGATCGCAGGCTCGGTGCCCGACCCTGAGCTGCCGGTGCTCACCCTTCACGAACTCGGTGTCGTACGGGCGGTGCATGTGCGCGGCGCGGACTCGGTCGAGGTGGAGCTGACCCCGACGTACACCGGCTGCCCGGCCATCGAGGCGATGTCCCTGGACATCGAGCGGGTACTGCGGGCCCACGGCATGCGCGAGGTCGCGGTCCGCACGGTGCTGCGGCCGGCCTGGTCGACGGACGACATCACGGCCGAAGGGCGGCGCAAACTCCGGGATTTCGGGATCGCACCGCCACGCTCGGCACGTGACTCCGGGCCGGTGACCGTCGGGTTGGGACCGACCCGCACCCTCGCCGACGAACCCGCACCCCGGCCCGAGCCCGTCCGCTGCCCCCACTGCGGCTCCCCCGACACCGAGCTGCTGAGCCGTTTCTCCTCCACCGCGTGCAAGGCACTGCGCCGCTGTCTCGCCTGCCGCGAACCCTTCGACCACTTCAAGGAGTTTTGATGGCCCGCTTCCACGCGCTCCCGGTGGCGGCGGTCGACCGGCTCACCGACGACTCCGTGGCCCTCACCCTGACCGTCCCGCCCGAACTGCGCGAGGAGTACCGGCACGCGGCCGGCCAGCACCTCGCCCTGCGCCGCGTCGTCGACGGGGTCGAGATACGCCGTACGTACTCGATCTGCTCCCCGGCACCCGACGCGGACGGGCCGCACACCCTGCGGGTCGGCGTGCGGCTGGTGGAGGGCGGGGCCTTCTCGACGTACGCGCTCAAGGAGATCAACGTCGGTGACGAGCTGGAGGTCATGACCCCGGCCGGCCGCTTCACGCTCGACCCGGCGCCCGGGCTGTACGCGGCCGTCGTCGGCGGCAGCGGCATCACCCCGGTGTTGTCGATCGTCTCGACACTGCTCGCGCGCGAGCCGGAGGCGCGGTTCTGCCTCATACGCAGCGACCGGACGGCCGCCTCGACGATGTTCCTGGAGGAGGTCGCCGACCTCAAGGACCGGTATCCGGGACGGTTTCAGCTGGTCACGGTGCTGTCCCGGGAGGAACAGCAGGCGGGGCTGCCGTCCGGGCGGTTGGACCAGGAGCGGTTGACCGGGTTGCTGCCCGCGCTGCTGCCGGTGGACCGGGTGGCGGGGTGGTTCCTGTGCGGCCCCTACGGACTGGTGCAGCAGGCGGAGCGGACGCTGCGCGGCCTCGGTGTCCCCCGGGCCCGTATCCACGAGGAGATCTTCCACGTGGACAGCGCCCAGCCGATCACCGGTACCACCATCGGCGCCGCCCCCGCGCACAGCACGGTCACGGCCCGGCTCGACGGGCGCGGCGGGACCTGGCCCGTGCAGGCCGGTGAATCCCTGCTCGACACGGTCCTGCGCAACCGGCCCGACGCCCCGTACGCCTGCAAGGGCGGGGTGTGCGGGACCTGCCGCGCCTTCCTGGTCACCGGCGAGGTGCGGATGGACCGCAATTTCGCGCTGGAGCGGGAGGAGACGGAGGCGGGATATGTGCTGGCGTGCCAGTCGCATCCGGTGACGGAGAGGGTGGAGCTGGACTTCGACCGGTGAACACCGGTGGAGCGCCGGCCCCCGACGGAACCTCGGCGGAGCGTCGGCACCGACCGGTGAACACCGGCGGAGCGCCGCCCCCGCATTGCCCGTGCATTGGCCGTCGGCAGCCCGTTCCCTTCTTCTAGAACCTGTTCTATCTTGACGGTCCGTCAGATCAGCGGACCCTCCGGAGGGACAGGACCGTGGACTTCACCTTCACCGAGGAGCAGCAGGCGGCGGCCGAGGCGGCACGGGGGGTGTTCGCCGGGGTCGCTCCGGACACGGTGCCCTCTCCCTCGCTGGTCGCGGGCGCCGTCGCCGAGGACTTCGACCGTCCGCTGTGGGGCAGGCTCGCCGAGGCCGACCTGCTGAGTCTGCTGCTGGACGCGGAGTACGGCGGGGCGGGGCTGGACGCCGTCGCGCTGTGTCTGGTGCTGCGGGAGTCGGCGAAGGGACTGGCGCGGGTGCCGTTGCTGGAGAGCGCCGCGGCCACCGCCGCCGTACAGGCCTACGGCGGGCCGGAGTTGAAGGCGGCGCTGCTGGAGCGGGCGGGGCGGGGCGAGCTGGTGCTGACCGTCGCTTCGAACGGCCGCACCGGTCACGACGGTGCCGAGCTCGCCGTCACCGCCCGACAGGACGGCGACGACTGGCTGCTGGACGGGGTACAGACCGCGGTGCCGTGGGCGCACACCGCCGACCTCGTCCTCGTACCGGCGCGGACGGCGGCGGACCGGACCCTGCTCGCCGTGGTGTCCCGCGACCACGAAGGGGTCGTGCTCGGTGAGCAGATCTCCACCGCGGGGGAGCGGCTCGGCGAGCTGCGGCTGGAGTCGGCGAGGATCGCGGCCCGGGACATGATCGACGCGGACGGGGCCTGGGAGTGGCTGCGGGAGCTGCTGACGACCGGGACCTGTGCGCTCGCGCTCGGGCTGGGCGAGCGGGTGCTGGAGATGACGAGCGACTACGCCGGCAAGCGGGAGCAGTTCGGACATCCGATCGCCACGTTCCAGGCGGTGGCGGTACAGGCCGCCGACCGCTACATCGACCTCCGCGCCATGGAGGCCACGCTCTGGCAGGCGGCGTGGCGGATGGCCTCCGGGGCGTCCGGCGCACTGCCCGCCTCCGGTGACGTCGCCGTCGCGAAGATCTGGGCGTCGGACGGGGTGCGGCGGATCGTTCAGACGGCACAGCATCTGCACGGCGGGTTCGGCGCGGACGTCGAGTACCCGCTCCACCGGTACCACGCCTGGGCCAAGCACCTGGAACTGGCGCTCGGCCCGGCGGCGGCACACGAGGAGGCACTGGGCGATCTGCTGGCGGCGCACCCACTGGGCTGACGGCCCCTGGTCCCCTGGTCCCCTGGAACTAGAGCACGAACCCGGGTCGGCCCTCGTCCGTCACGACGGGTCGGCCCGCGGCGGCCCAGACCTGCATGCCGCCGTCGACGTTCACCGCGTCGATGCCCTGCTGGACCAGATACATCGTGACCTGGGCCGACCGGCCGCCCGAGCGGCAGATCACATGCACGCGGCCGTCCTGCGGCGCGGCCTCCGTCAGCTCACCGTAGCGGGCGACGAACTCGCTGATGGGGATGTGCAGGGCGCCTTCGGCATGGCCCGCCTGCCACTCGTCGTCCTCGCGGACGTCCACCAGGAAGTCGCTGTCCTTGAGGTCCGAGACCCCGACCGTGGGCACACCAGCTCCGAAACTCATACCCCGACGCTACCGGACACCGTCCGAGGTCCCCGCCCGGCTACTGCTCGAGCAGCGTCGCCAGCTCCTGTTCGCGCAGGGCGACGTCCGCCAGGAGCTGTTCGGCGATCTCGTCGAGGAGCCGATCCGGGTCGTCGGGAGCGAGACGGAGCATCGAGCCGATCGCGCCCTCCTCCAGCTCCTTGGCCACCAGCGTCAGCAACTCCTTGCGCTGGGCGAGCCACTCGAGGCGGGCGTACAGCTCCTCGCTGCGGCTCGGGCCGCGCTCCACCGGCGCCGGCCCCTTGGCCCACTCCTCCGCCAGCTCACGCAGCAGGGCCTCGTCGCCGCGGGCGTAGGCACCGTTGACCCGGGTGATGAACTCCTCACGGCGCGCCCGCTCGGCGTCGTCCTGAGCCAGGTCGGGGTGAGCCTTGCGAGCGAGTTCGCGGTAGAGCTTGCGGGCCTCGGCGCTGGGGCGCACCCGCTGCGGAGGGCGTACGGGCTGCTCGGTGAGCATCGCCGCGGCTTCCGGGAACAGGCCGTCACCGTCCATCCAGCCGTGGAACAGCTCCTCCACGGCCGGCATCGGCAGCACCCGGGCACGCGCCTCGTCCGCCTTGCGACGGTCCTCGGGGTCGCCGGTGCGGGCGGCCCTGGCCTCGGCTATCTGCGCGTCCAGCTCGTCGAGGCGGGCGTACATCGGGCCGAGCTTCTGGTGGTGCAGCCGGGAGAAGTTCTCGACCTCGATGCGGAAGGTCTCGACCGCGATCTCGTACTCGATCAGCGCCTGCTCGGCGGCCCGCACGGCACGCTCCAGCCGCTCCTCGGGGCGCGGCGCACCGTCCTCGGGCGTCGATGGCGTCTCACCGGCGACCCCACCCTGCTCAGCTTCCGGGCTCGTCACCCGACCAGCGTAGGCCACGCCGGGAGCAGCACGGCCTGTCCTGCGACCGCGACGCCGCGAGGGACACCGGTGCGACCGGAGAGGAGCACCTCACGGGCACCGCTCACGCGCCCGCAACCCCCGCCGGACACCTCGCCCGCCACGGCTCACGCGCCCGCCACCCCGCCGGACACCACGCCCGCCACCGCTCACACGGCCACCACCCCGCCCGCCGTCACAGCCTCACGCACCCGGCTGGACATGATGCCCCCCACACACACCGCGGACATCACACCCTCACACCCCCATCTCCGCCGCCACCCTCCCCGCCCGTACCGCCGTCACGAAATCGGCGTGGTCGGACTCCGTGCGGTCGGCGTAGGCGACGGCGAAGTCTGCGATCGCCTCGTCCAGTTCCTCGTTCTTGCCGCAGTAGCCGGCGACCAGGCGCGGGTCGGCGCTGTGGGAGTGGGCGCGGGCCAGCAGGGCGCCGGTCATCCGGCCGTAGTCGTCGATCTGGTCGGCGGCCAGTGCCGCGGGGTCGACACTCCCCTTGCGGTTGCGGAACTGCCGCACCTGGTAGGGCCGTCCGTCCACCGAGGTCCAGCCCAGCAGGATGTCGCTGACGACCTGCATCCGCTTCTGGCCGAGCACCACCCGGCGCCCCTCGTGCTCGACGACCGGCGCCTCGAAACCGGCGGTCACCAGGTGCGGCACCAGCGCCGAGGGGCGGGCCTCCTTCACCTGCAGCACCAGCGGCTCACCGCGGTGGTCCAGCAGGAGCACCACGTAGGACCGGGTGCCCACGCTTCCCGTGCCGACGACCCGGAAGGCGACGTCGTGCACCGCGTGCCGGGCGAGGAGCGGGAGGCGGTCCTCGGACAGCGTGTCCACGTAACTCTCCAGGGACGCGGCGACGGCGGCCGCCTCCTCGTCCCCCACCCGCCGCAGCACCGGCGCCGCGTCCACGAATCGGCGGCCGCCGTCCTCGTGCTGCTGCGTCGCCTTCGACGCGAACCGCCCACTGGTGTTGGCCCGCGCCTTCTCGGAGACCCTCTCCAGCGTGCCGAGCAGGTCATGGGCGTCGGTGTGCGAGACCAGTTCCTCGTCCGCGATCGCGTTCCACGCGTCCAGCACCGGCAGCTTGGCCAGCAGCCGCATCGTGCGGCGATAGGCACCGGTCGCGTCGTAGGCCGCCTTGCGGCACTGGGTCTCGTCGGCGCCGGCCTCCCGGCCCGCGAGCACCAGGGAGGCGGCGAGCCGCTTCAGGTCCCACTCCCAGGGGCCGTACACGGTCTCGTCGAAGTCGTTCAGGTCGATCACGAGGTCGCCGCGCGCGTCACCGTACAGACCGAAGTTCGCGGCGTGGGCGTCCCCGCAGATCTGGGCGCGGATCCTGGTCATGGGCGTGCGCGCGAGGTCGTACGCCATCAGGCCCGCCGAGCCGCGCAGGAACGCGAAGGGGGTGGCCGCCATCCGGCCCGCCCTTATCGGGGTGAGCTCGGGGATGCGGCCGAGGTTGGACTCCTCCACCGCGGCGACCGCGGCGGGCCGCCCCGCGTCGAGGTCGAGCTCGGCGTGCGCCCGGCGCGGGACCAGCTTGCGCAGCGCCTTGCCCTCCTCCTTGGGCGAGCCCTCCACCGGCCACTCGGCGAATCCGCGCACCCGCGGCAACCGCCGCGCACCCGACGCCGCTGTCGCAGACGCCACGGTCGCCGACGCCGCTGTCGCCTCCGCCGCTGCCACCGCTCCGCTTTCGGTCACACCGACCGCCTCCCCCGCACTCACACGACGCACGCCCACCACCGGGCGCCGACGGACATCAAGACGAACCTCAGGACGAACATCAAGACGAACATCAACTCGTGCCGACCGTACAGCCGGCGACGAGAACGCGTCAGACCCTGTGGACAACTCCGAACCTGTGGAAAACCCCGCCCGGCGACGGCCCGACCGACCCGTGTGATTGTCCTCACCAGGTAATACGCCTCACACCGCTCCGGACAACGCGAAGGCCCCCAGGTCTGGGACCTGGGGGCCTTCGGCTGGTGCGCGAGGGGGGAGTTGAACCCCCACGCCCTTGCGGGCACTGGAACCTGAATCCAGCGCGTCTGCCTATTCCGCCACCCGCGCATTTGGGTGTGTCCTCCGACTCCTTGCCCTTGTGGGCTGGCGCCTTCCGACACCCAGAACATTAGCACGCTGGCAGGGGTGGGTTCACATCGCTTTCCCGGGGGCAGCCGCCGACCAGGGAGGTCTCCCGATCCCGGCCGGCGACCGGCCGACGTTCGGAGTCCTTCACTCCGTATCAGGGAGTGCCGGTTCTCGTATCAACCTCGTACCGGTACGGCCCGTCTCCCCAGGAGCCGGGCCAGGTCCACAGCCAGGTGCGGGACACTGGTCTGCGGCCGCCTCTACGATCCATGCCAGAACGAGTTCGCGGGAGGAGTTCGAAGAGGAGCCTCGGAGGGAACCTCCGGAGGAACCGGGGCGGGTGCGACACCCGTCGGCGGGGCCAGCGGGGGGAACCAGCCGATTCACCGGCGCGTGGATACGATCAGTAAGCAGTACCAGGTAAGGCAGTACCCGCCAAGCGGGAAGCAGGACGACAGCGACATCGGAGGAGGTGCCCCATGGGAGTCCTGAAGAAGTTCGAGCAGCGTCTCGAAGGTCTGGTCAACGGCACCTTCGCCAAGGTGTTCAAGTCCGAGGTCCAGCCCGTGGAGATCGCAGGCGCGCTCCAGCGCGAGTGCGACAACAACGCGACCATCTGGAACCGCGACCGGACGGTCGTCCCCAACGACTTCATCGTGGAGCTGAGCACGCCGGACTTCGAGCGGCTCAGCCCCTACTCCGGCCAGCTCGGCGACGAGCTCGCCGGCATGGTGCGCGACTACGCCAAGCAGCAGCGCTACACCTTCATGGGCCCCATCAAGGTCCACCTGGAGAAGGCGGACGACCTCGACACCGGTCTGTACCGTGTGCGCAGCCGTACGCTCGCCTCCTCCACCAGCCAGCAGCCGCCCGCCGGCCCCGCTCCGGCGGCCCCGGCCGCGGGCCGCCCCGGCGGTTACGGCTACCCGCCGGCCGCCGCCCCCGCGGGCGCCCCGCCGATGCCCGCCGCACCGCCG